>NZ_QFFF01000001.1:648333-972500 GCF_003129465.1 Sphingosinicella humi | reverse complement strand
TGCTTAAGCAGTGGAAGAGTAGGTCGTCGCCAGGCTTTGCGGCCGGCGCATCAGGAAAACCCATTCACATGTCATCACGATTTCGATCGCGTCGAGCGAGGCTCCGTGGATCTAGCGTTGGCTTGGCGCGGGGTGGAGCAGCCCGGTAGCTCGTCAGGCTCATAACCTGAAGGTCGTAGGTTCAAATCCTACCCCCGCAACCAACGCAACAGCATAAAGGCCGTCCCTCAGGGCGGCCTTTTTTTGTGCCAACGCGGGTCGCGGTCGCGATCTGCCTTCCGTCCAGGGGGCAGAAATCCGCCCCTTTTACTCTGGGAACGCGGCTTTAGGTCGCATTGTACGCCCGTCATTGCGAGACGGGAGCGGCGGGGGGCGCTGGTATATCTATTTGATATGTAGCGACGATCTCGTAAGAGATGGCTTGCGGAGGCGTTTTCCTCTTGCGAGGGGTGGGGTCTAACATGGCTGGGTGGCTGGTAGCTGTAGCTGTCGCGGCGCTCGCGCAGGCGGGCGTCCAGGCGGAGTCGCCCGTTGCCCCCGCCGCTCCGATCGATGATCTGCCTGCGCCGGTGCGCGATCCCCTCCGCATCGATCTGGCCGCGGACCCGGTGCTGGCCCTGGGTCGGGAGCCGGCCGCCAATCCCGACTTCACGACCCTGGTCCAGCGCGCCGTCGAGCGCCACCCGCGCGTCGATGAGGCGCTGGCCGGCGTGGTCGAGGCGGAGGCGGCTGAGGACGAGGCCCGTTCGACGCTGTTCCCAACCATCGATCTGGACCTCAGCTCGCAGCGCTCCCTCGCGCGCGAGTTCGACAACGATCCCGACAACATCATCGAGCGTTCCCGCTCGCGTGAGCGGACGGATCTGCTGCTCAGCGCCCAGCAGACGCTGTGGGATTTCGGCGCGACGGCCAACCGCATCGCCGCCGCCGGAGCCCGGCTCCGCGCCGCGGCCCTCGAGGCGGAGGCCTCGGCGGACCAGGTGGCGTTGAACGCGATCGCGGCCTGGTATGACGTGTTCGCCTATCGGGCGCTGGTGGCGCTGAGCGAGGCCTTCGTTCTCAACCAGCGTGACCTCAGAAGCGCGATCGAGATGCGGATCAAACAGGGCGTCTCGGCGCCGGGCGATCTGCCGCGCGTCGAAAGCTATATCGCGACCGCCGAGGCCGATCTGGCCCGCTACCGGCGCCAGCTCGCCAACGCCGAGGCTCGTTTCGAGGAAATGTTCGGAGTCCCCGCCCCGTCCGGGCTGGACCGTGCGCCGGCGTTCGAAATTCCGACGACGAGCAAGGATGCGGCGCAGTTCCTGGCCCGGACGACGGCGCCGGTGGAAGGCGCCGAGGCCCTCGCCCGTGCGGCGCGGCGGGAGGCCCGGGCGGCGCGTGCGTCGACCCTGCCCAGCGTCGCCGTCGGCCTGGATGCCGGCAAATATGGCCTCTCCAGCCGCGACTATGACGTTCGCGGCAGGGCGACGGTGCGCTACCGCTTCCTTGGGCCCGGCGATGCGCGTGCCGACCAAGCCGAGGCGCGGGCGAACGCCGCCGAAGCGAGCGCCGCCCGCGTCCGCAGCGAGGCGGAGCGTGAGGCCGCGATCGCCTGGTCCGACGTGGTCGCGCTGGAAGAGCAGCTTGCCGCGCTCGAGAAGAGCTATGTCGCCAGCCGCCAGTCGCGCGACGTGCTGGCCGAGCGTTTCCGCGTCGCCCGCGGCACCTTGTTCGACCTTCTCGAATCCGAGAGCGGCTATTTCAACGTCGCCGCCAGCTACATCCGCGCCGTCACCGAACTCGATGCGGCCCGCTACGTGCTCCTGTCCCGCACCGGCCGGCTACTGCCGGCCCTCGACATCGATCCGCCCACACCGGAGTGGCAATGAGCGACGATACCCTGATCGAGATCCCCAGGCCGCGCTTCGCGCCCTGGCTGCTGGAGCCGATGCTACGCAATAAGGGCATTTATATGCGCGTCGCGGTGGCGGCCGTGATGATCAACATCTTCGCGCTGGTCACCTCCATCTTCACCATGGTCGTCTACGACCGCGTGCTGCCGAACAATGCGACCGCGTCGCTGATCGCCCTGTCGATCGGCCTCGGCATCGTCATCCTGTTCGATTTCGCGCTGAAGACGGTGCGCGCCTATTTCGTCGACGTCGCCGGCGCCCGCATCGATCGCGAGGTGGGCGAGACGGTCTTCGCCCAGCTGCTCGCCATCCGGCTCGACCAGAAGAGGGGCTCGACCGGTGCCCTCGCCGGCGTCGTCCGGGAACTGGAGACACTGCGCGATTTCTTCGCCTCGGCAACGCTTACCGCGATCGTCGATGTGCCGTTCGTGCTCATCACCCTCGCGGTCATCGCCATGATCGGCGGCCCGGTCGTGTTCGTTCCGATGGTGATGATCCCGCTGGTCGTGCTCGTGGGCCTTCTGACCCAGCCGGCGATGGACCGGCTCTCGGCCCAGTCGATGGGCCAGGGCCTGCTCAAGCAGACGGTGCTGGTCGAGACGATCGGCGGCCTGGAGACGGTGAAGACATCGGGCGCCGCGCCGATCCTCACCCGGCGCTGGCACGGCGCCATCGAAGAGCATAGCGCGATCAGCCTCAAGCAGCGGCTCATCGCCAATATCGGCGTCACCATCGCCGGCTCGGCGCAGATGATATCCTATGCCGGGGTCGTCATCGTCGGCGTCGGCCTCATTGCCGACCAGACGCTGACGATGGGCGGTCTTATCGCCTGCTCGATCCTTGCCGGGCGTGCGGTCGCCCCGCTGGGGCAGATCGCAACCCTCCTGTCGCGCATGACGGCGACGCGCACCGCCTATCGCCAGTTGGACGGCCTCATGAACACGCCGACCGAAGGGCCGAGCGGCGAGCCTCTGGTGTTGGGCGCCACGGAAGGGCGGATCGAGTTTCGCAACGTTCATTTCCGCTATCCCGGCGCCTCCGAAAAGGCGCTGGACGGCGTCAGCTTCACGATCGAGCCGGGCGAGCATGTCGCGCTTCTCGGGCGGGTCGGGTCGGGCAAGTCTACGATCGCGAAGATGATCCTGGGCCTTTACGAGCCAGAGGAAGGCCTGATCCTGCTGGACGGGACCGACATCCGCCAGCTCGACCCAATCAGCCTGCGCCGCAAGATCGGCAGCGCCATGCAAGAATCCCTGCTGCTCTCCGGTTCGGTGCGGGAGAATATCGTGCTCGGCCGGGCCGACATGGACGATGAGGAGATGATCCGTGCGGCGGAGCTTTCCGGCACCCATCAGTTCATGGGCCAGATCGCCAACGGCTACGATCGGAAGCTCGCCGACCGCGGCGAGGGTCTCTCCGGTGGGCAGCGTCAGTCGATCGCCATTGCCCGGGCACTGGCGGGCCGTCCTTCGGTGCTGGTCTTCGACGAGCCCTCCAGCGCGATGGACAATCAGACCGAGAGCGGCCTGCTCGACCGGCTGAGCAAGGAGCTGGAGGACCGAACCTTCCTCGTCATCACCCACCGCACGCCTTTCCTCCGCCTCGTCAGCCGGGTCCTGATCCTCGATCAGGGGCGGATCATTGCCGACGGCCCGCGTGATCAGATCCTGGCGAAGCTCAACCGTCCGAAGGTCGCGGCAGTATGAACGACATGAACCACAGCACGCTCGAAGACTATATCGACAAGGTGCGCCCCGCGACGGCGTCCAACCTGCTGCTGTGGATGATCGGCGGCTTCGTGCTGGTCTTCATCATCTGGGCGTCGCTGACCGAGCTCGACCGCACGGTGAGCGGGCAGGGACGCGTCATCCCGAGTTCCCAGCTGCAGGTCGTCTCCAATTTGGAAGGCGGTGTCGTCGAAGCCATTCTCGCGAGCACCGGCGATCTGGTGAAACGCGGCGCGGCGCTCGTCCGGCTGGACCAGACGGCGACCGGCTCGGAATATTCGAGCAACCGGTCGCAATTCGAGGCGCTGCGCGCCAAGATCGCCCGGCTCGAGGCGGAAGTGGCCGGGCGATCGCCGAGCTTTCCATCCGCCACCAGCCCGAGCATGGCGGAACAGATCGCCATCGAACGGTCCCTCCACCTGTCGCGAATGGCAGACCTCAGCAGCCTGCTCGGTGCAGCGCGCGCGCGCGTCACCCAGGCGGAGCGCAGCGTTGCCGAGGCCGAGGCGGCGCTCGCCTCGCGGCGGTCGGCGCTCACCGCCGCCCAGACCGAGCTCAATCTGATCCGTCCGCTGGTCGACCGCGGCATCGAGCCGCGCCTGTCGCTCGTCCAGGCCGAAAACGCCGCCGCCATCGCGTCGAGCGACGTCGCCGCCGCGGCCGCCGCCGTGACGCGCGCGCAGTCGTTGGTGGCTGAGGCGCGGGCGAGCCTCGTCCAGCAGCGTCAGGACTGGCGCTCGAGGGCGGCACAGGAACTGGCCGCCGCCCAGGCGGAAATGGTGGCCCTTCGCCGCACGCTCCCCGCGCTTTCGGAGCGGGTGGAGCGGACCATCGTGCGCTCCCCGTTGGACGGGCGCGTCAATCGTGTGCTCGTCACCACCGTCGGCGGCACCGTCGCGCCGGGCGCACCCCTCGTCGAGATCGTGCCGAGCGAGGAAAACCTCCTGGTCGAAGTCAAAATCCGTCCCTCCGACATCGCCTGGGTACGCATGGAGCAGGACGCGAAGATCAATATCACCGCCTATGACTCCTCGGTTTATGGCGCGCTGGAGGGGAAGGTCGTGGCGATCTCGCCCGACGCTACGATCAACGAGCAGACCGGCGAGAGCTTCTACACGGTGCGCGTGGCGACGAACGACAAGCTCCTCGACAAGGACGGCCGGCCCCTCGAGATCGGTCCCGGGATGATCGCCGACGTCAGCCTGCTCGGCGACAAGCGCACGATCATGTCCTACATTCTCTCCCCGCTCACCAAGCTCGGCCAATCCGCGCTGCGCGAACAATGACCGTCACGGCAGTCGCCGTCGTCCGAACGGGCCTCGCGCGGGCTATTAGGCAGGCGCTATTCCGAGAAACCGTATTTGCTGGCGAGTTCCTCGCGAGTGAAGATCCGCTTTTCGGCTTCTGGTCCGTGGTAGTTTCCGGTTTCCAGGCGATAAACGCCCGGACGAATTTCGCGGTACCAAGAACCATCTATGGCGGCCCTGCTCTTTCGGAAGGCCAGATAGTCATCGAGCGTTCGGAATCGCTCGTTCAGCGGCACGATATTGTTGTTCACCGGCTTCTCCGGCCCATCATCGGCAGGCTTGTAAGCCGCATCCGAGGGTTCCCCGCTTGCTTTCAAGGGAGCCGCGCAAGCCGGCGTGGCCAAGCTGATCGCGGCGATTAGCACCCAATATTCGGCCGCCTCGCGCAATTACACACCCTCCAAACAGCCCCACACTGGTACACGCGATTGCGGTTTCCCGCAAAAGCATTTGCAACTCTTTGTAAACCGTGATCATTTCGGAGCCCTGTCGCGAGTCGCGACGGCCAAATAACAAATATGGTCAGGAAGAGGGGCTAATCGATGCAGCAGAGAAATTGGGAAGATTTCGTGCAGTTCGATGCGAACGGACGCATCATCGAACATGAGGCAAACGCGAACATCGACATAACCGAGTATCTGGCCGACGCGCCCAGCCCGATCGCAACCCACACCCCTGGCTCGGCAGGAAGTCCCGACGACACGAAGTCAGGCGAGCTGCTGGACAGCGAGCTTTTCGACCTCCACGCGTTCAATCTCACCGCGGGCGTGACCTATACCTTCGCTCAGCGGGGTGCGGGTGCCGACGGTCTCGAAGACCCGTATATGCTTCTCTACGGGCCTGGATTGACCAATGAGAGCTACATCACCGAGGACGACGACGGCGGTCTCGGCCGCACCTCGATGATCACCTATACGCCGACTGTCGACGGCACCTATTATGTTCTCGCCTCGTCCTGGTATCATCTCGCCACCGATCAGGCGGACCCCGGCAGCAGCTACACGCTCGACGTTTGGCAGGCGAATCCGGCGAACGACGTCGACGACACGTTCGAGGGTGCCATGGATATCGGTCTGGGCACCACCTTCGGACAGCTGGAAGCTCCCAATGATTTCGACATGTACAAGATCGAGATGACCGAAGGCATGGTCTACTCGTTCACCTATGCCGGCGGTATTTCCGGCGGTGGCGATTTCGATGGTGAGCCGGGCGAGAATATCGCCTTCCTCGACCTGTTCGACGCCAATGGGAATCCGATCACCTATACGGTCAATTATGAGACCGGCCTCAGCTTTTTCGCCGAGGAAAGCGGCACCTATTATCTGCAGGTGTCGCCATATGACGCCTATGTGAATCTCCCCTTCGATCCGATGACCGGCGGCTACACGCTGGACGTCGCGGAGGTCGATCCCGCGACCCGCGATCCGCTCGAATCGCTGGTCTGGGACAGCGCGAACAATGTCCCGTTCGTCGATACCGATGGCGATGGCGTGGGCGACACCGCTTACGTCTATTTCGCTCCGGCCGGCGAGAATTTCGGCGAGTTCGAGCCGGACGATGAAACGCCGATGGCGACCTTCGGCTGGGAGGATTTCCAGATCGAAGGCGTGATGAACGCGCTCGAGGAGTATGAGGACATCCTCGGCGTCAATTACGAGATCACGACCGATGTGGAGCAGGCAACCTTCCGCATGCTCACCACGGAGAACCTGGCGTACGGCGCTCGCTTCTACCCGCAGGACCCGGCCTATGGCAGTCAACAGGGCATCGGCACCTTCAACGTGATCAGCGGCCTGTTCACCGAGCCGGGCAGCCTGGAGCGCGGCGGCTTCTCCTATGCCGTTGTCCTGCATGAGTTCGGCCACGCCCATGGCATCGCGCACCCGCACGACACGGGCGGCGGATCGGAGGTGATGCTCGGCGTCACCGCCTCTACCGGCTCTCTCGGCGTCTACGACCTCAACCAGGGCGTCTACACGGTCATGTCCTACAATGACGGGTGGGCCACGCATCCGGACGGCGAGCGGGACTTCAGCCGCGCCACCTATGAATCGGGCTGGTCGGCGACGCTCGGTGCCTTCGATATCGCGGTGCTGCAGCAGCGCTACGGCATCATCAACCCGCATAATACGGGCGACGATGTCTACACGCTGGCGGGCTCCCAGGACGAAGCCTTCTATCAGACGATCTGGGATACCGGCGGAACCGACACGATCGCCTACAGCGGCGATCAGGCTGTGCAGATCGACCTGCTCGCCGCCACTCTCGACTATACGCCGACGGGCGGTGGTGTCGTCTCGTTCGTCCACGGCATCCACGGCGGCTACACCATCGCGAACGGCGTGGTCATCGAGAATGCCACCGGCGGCGAGGGCGATGACGTCCTGCTGGGCAACGATGCCGCCAACGTCCTCACCGGCAATCTGGGCGACGACGTGCTCATCGGTCGCGATGGCGCGGATAGCCTCCTTGGAGGCGATGGCGCGGACAGCTTGGACGGCGGCGCCGGCAACGATCTCCTCGTTGGCGGTAACGACGGGGACATCCTGCGCGGCGGCGACGACGCCGACCGTCTGGATGGCGGCAACGCCAGCGATCTCCTCGAAGGCGGCGCCGGCGATGACATTCTCCAGGGCGGCAACGACATCGACTATCTGATGGGCGGTGCCGACAACGACACGCTCGAAGGCGGCAATGGGGCCGACGTGCTGGATGGCGGCGCCGGCGACGATGTCCTTATCGGCGGCAAGGGCGAGGACAGCTATGTCTTTGGCGATGCCGGCACTGACATCATCCTCGGCTATGAGAAGGGCGAGACGATCGACCTCACGGCGTTCGTCGGTATCACCGATGCCGATGTGACGGTCACGCGGGATTCGATCTTCGTTGACCTGGCCGGTAGCGACGACCTCACGATCTTCATCGAGGGCGGCGCGGTGCGGATGCAGGACATCCTCTTCGCTCCGGCCGACACGATCAGCGCCAGCAACGACATGCACGCGCAATACATGATCGCCTAAAAGCGAAGCGACGCTTCAAACTCAGGGAAGGCGCTCCGGCAAACCGGGGCGCCTTTCTTATTCCCCTTTGGCACACTCTATGGAGTGGCGACGGGAAACCGCAGCAGCTTGTCGGCCACCGGCACGAGCGCCTCGGCTTGGCTGCCCACGGCGCGAACGATTTCCGGGTGGCCGGCATCGAGCCCGCCCGTCAGCGATCCGAAGGCGGGGAGGATGAGCTTGCGCGCCGTGGCGACGAAGCAGCGCCGGGAAACCTGCCGGCCACGCCGGGTGATGCGCAGCTTGGGGTGGAAATGGCCCGACAGTTCCGGCCTCGGCTCGCCGGGATCGGCTTCGTGCCGGAGCAGCAGACCGTCGACCTCGGCTTCCCGGACGATCGCGCCGCCGCAATGGTCGGCGAAACCGGGATCGTGATTGCCGGTGATCCAGGTCCAGCGGGTCGACGCGGTAAGCGCCGTCAGCATCTCGCGCGCCCGGCGGGGCAGGCGGTCGCATCCCTCGCGATCGTGGAAGCTGTCGCCCAGGCACCATATCTCGCGCGCGTCGAATTCCGCCGCCAGCGCCGTCAGGTCGGAAAGGGTGGCGATCGAATCGTAAGGCGGCAGCATCTGCCCCAGCCGCGCGAACCAACTCGCCTTCTCGAGGTGCAGGTCCGCGACCAGCAGCGCCCGGCGAGCCGGCCAGAAGAGCGCGCCCCGGCCGAGCGCAACGAATTCGGCGCCGCAGAACGAAAAGGGAACCATCGCCTCCGCTATAACGGAGACGCCGCTCCGTTCAAGCGGTGTCAGACCTGCGTTTCGGAAGGTGCAGCCGTGCTTTCGACCGGATTGTCCTGGCGCGCCTCGCTGTCGGGGGGCACGGTCGCCCAGAAGAGGATGGCCCCGGCGACGAAGCCCTGCGCCACTAGCGCGAGCGGATTTTGAAGCTTCTGCTTGATCGTCATTGCCGTACTCCGGTCCTTGAGACCGCCTTCTTCTGTGCCCCGATATGAATGTCTGCTTGTCCCCACCTAAACGCAGGCTGAATCGAGAGCGAGCGCCGTTAGACGAAGGTGCCGGAGAAGTCGACGAAGCCGCATTTGGGGCGGCGAGACGATCGGTTCAACCCTTGTGGCGCCTGGCGACTATGCCGGGGCGTGGAAGGAGCCGCTCGCCCGGCTCAACTCCGCGTGATGTCGATCCCGACCGATCGGGCGAAGATGCGGGCCAATTTCCTTTCATGATCGGTGAGGTCCTCGCCATGGATGCGGGGGCGGCGGAACCGCTCCGGCGCCTTGGCCGAGGGTTTGGCGACATGAACCAGCACTTCGCTTTCGTCGATGCTGTGGTGAAATTCGAGGCCCAGCCGCCCGGGGGCGGTCCAGGCGACGCGGGCGGAAACGATCGTGTCGCCGCGCACGAAAACCACCTCATCGCCGACGGCAAGCGGTTCGGAGCATTCGACCAGGGCGCCCTTGCACGACAGATCCCGCAGCCGCGCGCCGACTTCGCCTGCACCGGTCCGCAGCCGGGCCGTCAGCAGCACGCGCGCGCGCTTTATGCGGCGCTTGCCGGCCTGCGGCATGTCGGTCAACGCGTTCACGCCCATCGTCTCCTTCATTCCTTCGTCTCGAACCTCGATGGAGGGTTAGCCTCGCCCGCCTAAATAGAAGTAAACGGGACCTTGCGGGTGATCGCCGTTGACGCCACGCGGGCGGCCATTATGGCGCCGGACATGCGCTTTTTCTCCGACAATGCCGCCGCCGCCTGCCCCGAAGCGCTGGCCGCGCTTCAGGAGGCCAATCGCCTCGACACCGCCTATGACGGCGACGCCTGGAGCGCGCGGCTGGACGATGCCTTTTCCGATCTGTTCGAAACGAGAGTGCGCGCGCTCTGGGTGGCGACCGGCACCGCGGCCAATTCGCTGGCCTTGGCGGCGCTCTGCCCGCCGCACGGCAGCATCGTCTGCCACCGCGACGCGCATATCCAGAACGACGAATGCGGCGCGCCTGAATTCTACACCCATGGCGCCAAGCTGCTGCTCGGCGAGGGCGAAGGGGCAAAGCTGACCCCGGATGCGGTCGCGGCGCTGCTGGCGACGGTCCGGAACGACGTCCACCAGGTCCAGCCGCATGCGGTCTCGATCACCAACGCCACCGAATATGGCCTCGTCTACACGCCGGACGAGGTGGCGGCGCTGGGGCGGCTCTGCAAGGAGCGCGGGCTCGACTTGCACATGGACGGCGCTCGTTTCGCCAACGCGGTGGCGCGGCTGGACTGTTCGCCCGCACAGCTGACGTGGCGCGCGGGCGTCGACGCGCTGAGCTTCGGCTTCGTCAAGAATGGCGGCCTGTCGGCCGAGGCGCTCATCTTCTTCGACGCGGCCCTTGCCGATGCGACCCTCTACCGCCGCAAGCGGGCTGGGCATCTGTTGTCCAAGGGCCGCTATCTCGCCGCGCAGATCCTCGCCATGCTGAAGGACGATGTGTGGCTGAGGAACGCCCGTGCGGCCAACGCCGCCGCGGCCCGGCTCGCCGAAGCGGCGGCGGGGCGGCTGGTGCTGCCGGTCGAGGCCAATGAGGTCTTCCTCAAGGTCTCGCCGGAGGAAGCGGCGGCGCTGCGGGCGCAAGGCTTCGACTTCTACGACTGGGGCCCGGGCGAGGCGCGGCTGGTGACGAGCTGGGACAGCCACCCCGCCCATGTCGAGGCTCTGGCGGAGGCGATCGGGCGCTTGTGACCGACCACGACCGCGCGTTCCTTCAGCCGCGCGTCCTCATTCCGTTCATCATCATCACCCTGATCTGGGGTTCGACCTGGATCGTCATCAAGGACCAGCTGGGGACGGTGCCGGCCCCCTGGTCGGTCACCTACCGCTTCATCATCGCCGGCGCGGCGATGTTCCTGTACGCCCGGCTGACGGGAGCCTCGCTCCGCATCGGCCGCGAGGGCCACGCCCTGGCGGCGATCTTCGGCCTCCCGCAATTCTTCCTCAACTTCAACTTCGTCTATGCCGCCGAGCAGCACATCACCTCGGGCCTCGTCGCGGTCGTGTTCGCGCTGTTGCTGGTTCCGAATAGTGCCTTCGCCTGGCTGTTCCTGAAGCACCCCATCTCCCGCCGCTTCCTCGTCGGGTCTGCCATCGCTACCCTCGGCGTCGGCCTGCTTTTCGTGCAGGAGATGCGGGCGAGCGTGGCGGCGCCGGCCGAGGTGCTGCTCGGGATCGGGCTGACGCTCCTGGCGGTGCTCTCCGCATCCACCGCGAACATCATGCAGGCGACGGCAAGGCTGCGCGCCCGGCCGATCGCCAGCATGCTGGCCTGGGGCATGTTCTATGGAGTCATCGCCAACGCCGCGGTCGCCTGGACCGGCTACGGCCCGCCGGTAGTCGAATATCGGCTCGGCTACTGGCTTGGCGTCATCTATCTCGGCCTGTTCGCCTCCGCCCTCGCCTTCACCTTCTATTTCTCCATCATCCGCGCCATCGGACCGGGACGGGCGGCCTATTCGAGCTTGCTCGTCCCGATCATCGCGATGACCTTCTCCACCGTCTTCGAAGGCTATGGCTGGTCGGCGCTGGCGGTGGCGGGGGGTATCCTGGCACTTGTCGGTCTTTTCATTGCCTTGAGAGCGCGCCGGACTGCCTGAACGTCTGGGCCGCATTGCGCCCGGCACCCGCGAAGCCTAGATTCAGCGGATGCTCGACGCCATGAAAACCACCGCTACGCCCGCCGCCGTTCTTCGAGAGGCTTATCGGGAGCCCGACTGGCTGGTGCCGGAGATCGCACTGGAATTCGCGCTGGGGCCCGACCGGACCGTGGTGCGCGCGACGCTTCGCGTGGAGCGGAACGGGGGGCATCGGGAGCCGCTGAGACTCGATGGCGAGGATCTTGCCCTAGTGGGCGTTCGAGTCGACGGCCGGCCGGCGGAGCATCGCTATGCCGATGGGGTGCTGAGCATCCCCCTCGGTGGCGACACGGCGGAGGTGGAGACCGTCGTCGAGATCTCGCCCAACTCGAACAGCCAGCTGATGGGGCTCTACGAATCGGGCGGTATCCTCTGCACCCAATGCGAGGCCGAGGGTTTCCGGCGGATAACCTTCTTTCCCGACCGGCCGGACGTACTCAGCAGCTACAAAGTCAGGATGACGGCCGACAAGGCTCGCTATCCGGTCCTGCTCGCCAACGGCGATCCGGTGGCAGCCGGCGACGCCGGAGAGGGCCGGCACTGGGCGGAATGGCACGACCCCTTCCCCAAGCCCTGTTATCTGTTCGCGCTGGTGGCGGGCGACCTCGTCGCCAATCGCGACCAGTTCGTCACGGCCGGCGGCAAGACCGTCGAGCTCGGCATCTGGGTGCGCGAAGGCGACCTTGCCAAGACCGAGCATGCCATGGCGTCGCTGAAGGCGGCGATGGCCTGGGACGAGCGGGTCTATGGCCGCGAATATGATCTGGGCGTGTTCAACATCGTTGCCGTCTCCGACTTCAACTTCGGCGCGATGGAGAATAAGGGCCTCAACATCTTCAATTCGCGCTACATCCTCGCCGATCCCGACACGGCGACGGATGCCGATTACGACGCCATCGCCGGCGTCGTCGCGCATGAATATTTCCACAATTGGTCGGGCAACCGGGTCACCTGCCGTGACTGGTTCCAGCTTTCCCTGAAGGAAGGCTTCACCGTCTTCCGCGACCAGCAATTCTCGGCCGACCAGGGCTCGCCGGCGGTCAAGCGGATCGAGGATGTGCGGGTGCTCCGCGCCGCGCAGTTTCCCGAGGATGCGGGGCCGCTCGCCCATCCGGTGCGGCCGGAAAGCTATATCGAGATTTCGAACTTCTACACGGCGACCGTCTACAATAAGGGCGCCGAGCTCATCCGCATGATCCACACTATCCTGGGCCCCGACAAATTCCGGGCGGGCTCCGACCTCTATTTCGAGCGGCACGATGGCGAGGCCGCCACGTGCGAGGATTTCGTCGCCGCGATGGAGGATGCGAGCGGCTGCGACCTCAGCCAGTTCCGCCTTTGGTACAGCCAGGCCGGGACCCCGCGGGTGCGTGCCGACCTGACTCACCATGCCGGTGACGGGCGCGCGCATCTGGAGCTGGCGCAGGAATTGCCGTCTACTCCGGGACAGGATCAGAAGAAGCCGATGCCGATCCCGCTCAAGGTCGCCTTGTTCGGCGAACTTACCGGGGAGAAATATGCCGATCGGCTGGTCGTTCTGGAGGAGACGGCGCAGGAGATCGTCTTCGAAGGCATTGGCGAGCGGCCGATCCTGTCGATCAATCGGGATTTCTCGGCGCCGGTCGTCATCGAGAGCGGCCGCAGCGCCGATGACCTCGCCTTCCTCTCCGCCCAAGACGACAATCCGTTCGCCCGCTACGAGGCGATGCAGCAGCTGATGCTCGACACGCTCGTCGCCGCGGTGGCCGGCGGCAAAGCCGACCACGCGGCCGTGATCGAGGCGGTGCGGCGCACGCTCGAGGACGAGCGCCTCGATGCCGCCTTCGTCGCCGAGGCGGTGCTGTTGCCCACCGAGGCCTTCATCGGCGACCAGATGCTCGTGGTCGATCCCGAGGCGATCCATGCCGCGCGCGAGGCGCTGCGGACCGACCTCGGCCAGGAGCTGGAGCCGCTGTGGCGGAGCGCCTATGCCTCGACCGCCGCCAATCGCTTCGAGACCTCCCCTTCGGCCAAGGGCGCCCGACGCCTGCGCACAGTGGCGCTCGGCTATCTGATGGCCGCCGGTGCGGAGGACGCTGCGGCGTTGGCGCTGGCCCAGTTCGAGGGCGCCGACAATATGACCGACCGGCAAGGGGCGCTCGGCATGCTTTCGAACAGCGATGCCGCCGAGCGCGACCGCGCGCTGGACGCCTTCTATGCCCGTTATCGAAGCAATGCGCTGGTGCTCGACAAATGGTTCTCGGTCCAGGCGCTGTCGACAAGGGACGACACGGCCGAAGCCGTCGAGCGGCTGGCGAAGCACCCCGACTTCACCCTCGCCAATCCCAATCGGATGCGGGCCCTGGTCGGGGCTTTCGCCGCCAACCAGCGTGCGTTCCACCAGACCGACGGGCGCGGGTATCGGTTCCTCGCCGAGATGATCCTGGCCGTCGACAAGCTGAATCCGCAAACGGCGGCCCGTCTTGTCCCACCCCTCGGCCGCTGGCGGCGCTTCGACGAGGCCCGGGCCGCGCTGATGCAGGCGGAGCTGAGGCGCGTCGTCGAGACCAAGGGCCTCTCCAAGGACGTATTCGAGCAGGCATCGAAGAGCCTCGGCTGATCCTGCGCCCGAGCCTGGGCGATCCTTTGCTCCCCTTCCGGCGTTGGTCGGGGCGAAGGAGAGATGATGCCGCCGGATTTCGCCGCCCTGTTCGGGATTGCCGCAGCCGGCGGGCTGGCGTCGCCGATCGGTGGGGCGATCGCCGTGTGGAAGCGCCCGACGACCTTGCTGCTGTCCATTGCGGTCGGCTTCGCGGCGGGCGTGCTGCTCGCGACCTTCGCCTTCGAAATGCTGCCCAAGGCGGTGGCGACCGCGTCGCTGGCGCTCGCTGTTGCCGGCTTCGCCCTTGGCTTCGCGCTGCTCTACTTCCTTGACCTCTTCGTCCACCGGGGCGCCAGCGCTGGGCCCGATGCCGAGCAGCGGTCATGGGTGGTGTGCCGGCGTCGACAGCGACAGGCACGGGGCGACGAGGTGACCGTGCTCGCGGGCGGCACCAGCGCCGAGGAGCTGATCGAAGGGATCGTCATCGGTGTCAGCGCGGCGACCGCCCCGTCGCTCGGCTTCATGGTCGGCCTCGCCATCGTCATCGACAATGTCAGCGAGTCGCTCAGCATCGGCGAACTGATCCGCAAGGACGAGAAGCCGGGGGCGGCCTGGCGGATCTTCAAATGGACGGGCCTGATCGGCATCGCGCTGTTCGGTTCCGCGCTGGCCGGCTGGTTCCTGCTCAAGGGCCTTTCGCCCGAGATTTTGGGCTTTCTGCTGGCGGCAGGGGCGGGCGGGATGTTCTATCTCACCGTCACGGATCTGGTGCCGCAGGCGCAGCGGCACCATTTCGATCAGTCGGCCGGCGTGGCGACGGCGGCCGGCTTCCTCACCATCTTCGCCCTGTCGAACCTGGTCTGAGGCTCAACCCCCGATCCAGGCAGCGACGTCCGTCGCGACCTGGTTGGCCGCCTGGTTGAGCGCGGTGCCGACCGCCGCCGTCTCGACCACGGCGACCGGCACCCGCGCCTCGAAACGGCGCGTCTCGACCCGGTCGGCGCCGCGGGCGAGGGCGGCGTCGTAGAGGACGATCGCCTCCATCGAGTCGCTGTCGACGCCGAAACTCTGGAGCTGACCGGTGAGGCGGATGCCTGGATCGAAGGAGAATTGCCGTGGGTCGAGGACGACCCGGCCGGTGCGAGCGGCGATCGTCTCGGAGAGGAGACGGCCGAAAAGGGCGTTCGGAGTGTCCACCCACTGCGCGTCCTTCACATAGGCGATCGCCGTGCCGTTCGAAACGACCGGCACGCGGGCCGTTGCCAGTGCCTGGGGCACGGTCGGCGTGACGACCGTGATCGCCTCGCCCGCGGCGGCGGTGCGGCTGGTCGCGGCCGGCACCGTCGCGGCAGAGGTGAGCGTCAGGAGATAGGGCGGCGGCTCGGAGCCGAAACTGATGCAGCCGGAGAGGACGAACAGGCCAAGGGCGGCAAGCTTATTTCTCATTAGCGAGGCTCATAGTCTGGAAGCTCCTGTCCACCGATGATCGACCCAGCGCCCTGGCGATCAACCTTTCGGGTGACCGAGCGCAGCGCCTCGGACGTGGCGCGCAGGTCGCGGACCAATTGGCCGATCTCGGGCAAGGTCTGGTTGGAGAAGGCCTGCACGCCCGGACGAGCGTCCGACAGGACGGCGTCTAGATTCTTCATGCTCTGCTCCGCCGCCTGGACGGTCTGCTGGAGGTCGTTGATCAGCGGCTGCGCGTCGTCCGACAGCAGCCGGTCCGTCGTACTGGCGAGCTTGCCGAATTCCTCGGCCGCCGCTCCGGCCTGGCGAATGGCGACGCGCGCCTCGGCAAGGGTGGCGGCGATCTCGGGCCCGCGCTCGGCGAGCGAGCCGCTGATCTCCTCCATATTGTCGAGGATGGCCGCGATCGACTCCTGGTTGCGGTCGGCCAGCAACTCGGTAAGCCGCTCGGTGAGCGTCGTCACGCGTTGCAGCAGCTCCGGCGCGCTGTTGAGCAGCTGGCCGAGCGCTCCCGGCTTGGTTGGGATGACGGGCACGCCATAGGGACCTTCGCCCTGGATCGGCGGGGCGCCGGCCGGAGCCGGATCGAGCTGAATCTGCGAGACGCCGGTGAAGCCGACGCCTTCCACGGTGGCGGTCGTGCCTTCCAGGATGGGCGTGTCCTCTCGGACGGCGATGCGGACACGAACGAATTCCGGATTCGTACGGTCGAGGTTGATCGAGGCGACCTGCCCGACGGGCACGCCGTTGAAGCTCACGCCCGATCCCCTCGCCAGGCCGTCCACGCCTTGCTTGAAGAAGATGTCATATTCCTTGTTGTCCTCGCCCGACACCTGGGTCAGCCAGATGATGAAGCCGAGCAGGGCGACGATGAGGGCGAGCACGACGCCGCCAACAAGGATGTGGTTGGAACGATTCTCCATCAGCCCTCAGCGCTCTCCATCCCCGCCGCGTCCGCCGCCCTCTCGGCCGCGCGACCCCGGGGGCCTCTGAAATAGTCCTGTATCCACTCATGGTCCAAAGCCAAGAGTTCGTCGATCGTTCCGACCGCGACCACCTTCCTGTCCGCCAGCACCGCGACCCGGTCGCAGATGGCGTAGAGCGTGTCCAGGTCGTGGGTGATGAGGAAGACGGTGAGGCCGAGCGCGTCGCGCAACTCGCAGATGAGCTCGTCGAAGCCGGCCGCGCCAATCGGGTCGAGGCCCGCCGTGGGTTCGTCGAGGAACAGGAGCTGGGGATCGAGGGCGAGGGCGCGGGCGATGCCGGCCCGCTTCTTCATGCCGCCGGAGAGCTCGGACGGATATTTCGGCCCCGCATCGGGCGACAGGCCGCTCATCACGATCTTGTAGGATGCGATCTCGTCGAGCAGCTTCTCGCCGACATTGGGGTAATATTCGCGGATCGGCACCTGGACATTCTCGGCCACCGTCAGGGTCGAGAAGAGCGCGCCCCCTTGGAAGAGGACCCCCCAGCGCCGGCGGACGTCCTTCGTTTCCTCTTCGCTCCGGCCGATCATCGACTCGCCAAACACGGTGATCTCACCCTCATCCGGCGTCTGGAGGCCGATGATCGAACGCATCAGCACCGACTTGCCGGTGCCCGAGCCCCCGACCACACCCAATATCTCGCCGCGGCGAACGTCGAGGTCGAGATCCTCGTGCACGACCTGCTCGCCGAAGCTGTTCCTCAGCCCGCGAACCTGGATGATGGTCTCGCCGCGCCCGTTCATACCCAGCCGATTTCGGTGAAGAAGACGGCGAAGAAGGCGTCGAGCACGATGACGAGGAAGATGCCCTGGACGACGGCGGTGGTGGTGCGAAGCCCGACTTCCTCGGCATTGCCCTCGACCTGGAGCCCCTGGAAGCAGCCGGCCATGGCGATGATCAACCCGAAGACCGGCGCCTTGATGAGGCCGGAGAGGACGTCCGTCAGCGGCACGACCTCGCGGATGCGCTGGACGTAGGTCACGGGCGGGATGTCGAGCGAGATCCAGCACAGGAGGCCGCCGCCGATGATCGCGACGATCGAGGCGTAGAAGCCGAGCAGCGGCATCAGCAGCACGGTCGCGAGCACGCGGGGGAAGACCAGGGCCTCCATCGGCGAGACGCCGATCGTGCGCATCGCGTCGACCTCCTCGGCAAGCTTCATCGATCCGAGTTGGGCGGCGAAGGCGCTGCCGGAGCGGCCGGCAACCATGATCGCCGTCATCAGCACGCCCAGCTCGCGGAAGGTGAGGCGGCCGATGAGGTTGATGGTGAAGACCTCCGCCCCGAACTGGCGAAGCTGCACCGCACCCTGCTGGGCGATGACGATGCCGACGAGGAAGCTCATCAGGCCGATGATGCCGAGGGCATGGACGCCCACCACCTCGAAGCGTTGTACGACCGCGTTGAAGCGAAAGCGGGTCGGATGCCTGATGATGTTCCAGGTCGCGATGAGCAGCCCGCCGAAAAAGGCGAGGAGGCCGAGCAGGCTTTGGAGAGCGATGGTTGTCGATTCACCGACCTGGCCCAGGACGCGGTAGAGCGGCGGCGTCCGGTCGGGCCGCATCTTGACCTGCTTGTCGGAGGCGGCGACCTGCTGGAGGAGCAGCGTCTGGTCCTCGTCCGCTCCGACGACTTCGGCGCCCTGGTCGCGCACCAGCCGGTGGATCAGCCAGGCGCCTACCGTGTCCATTCGCTCGACCTGGGAAACGTCCGCCACCAGCCGTTCGGCGCGTACCTCCTCAAGCCGCTCGGGCAGGTCGCCGATGCGGGCCAAGGTCAGCCGTCCGGAGAAGCGGAGGTGGCAGGCGCCGTTCTCGTCGGTCCGGCTGAAATCGGCGGCTGCGGCATTCATGCGGCGGGACGATGCTTCATTTCGGGGGCAGCGGCAAGCACCGGCAAGGGAGTGGACAAGCCCTACGCACTGTGCTTGCGCGAGGTTCCATGAAGCAAGCGCTCGCCATCTACGACATGGACCGCACGATCACGCGTCGGGCTACCTATACGCCGTTCCTCATTCACGCGGCGTGGCGGCTGGCGCCGTGGCGGCTCGTCCTGCTGCCGTTCGTGCTTCTGTCGATGGTCGCCTATGGGTTGAAGCTCATCGACCGGGCGCGTCTCAAGGAAATCAACTACCGCCTGCTGATCGGCGGCGCGACCGACCCTAAGCGGCTGGAGCCGGTCATCCAGAGTTTCGCCGACCATCAGATCGCGACCAACATCCTTCCCGGCGCCAGGGCCAGCCTCGCCGCCGATCGGGAGGCCGGTCGCCGCATCGTCATGGCGACGGCCTCCTATCGCCTCTACGCCGGCGCCATCGCGGAACGGCTCGGCATCCGCGACGTCATCGCCACCGAGACCCGGCTCGACGCCAAGGGACGCATCATCGCCCGCATCGAGGGCAGCAACTGCTATGGCGACGCCAAGCTCGCCATGATCGAGCAGTGGCTGGAGCGCGAAGGCCTCACCCGCGAGGCCGTCCACATCCGCTTCTATTCCGATCATGTCTCGGATTCGGTCGTCCATCACTGGTCCGACGAACCCGTTGCCACCAACGCTCACGACCGCCTGATCAAGGTCGCCAAGGCGGAAGGCTGGGAAGTGCTGGACTGGAGCAGGTGAGAAGGAACGAAAGCAGTCAACGGAGCCGTCATTGCGAGGAGCATAGCGATGAAGCAATCCAGTAGCGCCGAGGCCCGACTGGATTGCTTCGCTCCGCTCGCAATGACGGCGGACTCTAGATCGCGCTTAGCGCCTGGTCGAAATCCGCGACGAGGTCGTCGGCGTCCTCGACCCCGATGGAGATGCGGACCAGGTTGTCGGTGATGTTGAGCGCCTTCTTGCGCTCGTCCGGCACCGACAAATGCGTCATCGCGGCCGGCGCGCTCGCCAAGGTTTCGGTGCCGCCGAGGCTCACGGCCAGCTTGGCGATCTTGAGCGCGTCGAGGAAGGCGAAGGCCTCGCGCTCCCCGCCCTTCAGGTAGAGCGAGAAGGTGGAGCCGGCGCCGGTGCAGTGGCGCTTGTAGATGTCCGCCTGGCGGTCGTCCTTCAGGAAGCCGAGGTAGCCGACGCTCTCGACCTTGGGATGATCGCGGAGAAAGGCGCAGACCTTGGCGGCATTCTCGCCGGCGCGGGTCATACGCAGCTCCAAGGTCTCCAGGCTGCGCAGCAGCATCCAGGCGGTGTGGGGATCGGTGATGGTGCCGATCGTGTTGCGCATAGCCCGTATCTGGTCGAGCAGCGCCTTCTTGCCGACGATGCCGCCGGCGACGAGGTCGCTATGGCCGCCGGCATATTTGGTGAGGGAATAGACGCTGAGATCCGCGCCATGCTCCAGCGGCTTCGACCAGAGGGGGCCGAGGAAGGTGTTGTCGATGGCGATCGGCGGCGCCGGCGTGTCGCCGTCGAACAGGGCGGCGCGCGCGGCGGCGACGGCCTGCACGTCGACCAGCTGGTTGGTCGGGTTGGCCGGGCTTTCGAGATAGATGAGCGCGACGCGGCCGAGGTCCTTGGCGCGTTCGATCACGCTCTCGATCTCCTCGCGGGTGGCGCCGGCGGGGAAGTCGAGCCACTGGACGCCGAAGCGGCCGAGAATGCGGGCGATCAGCGTCTCGGTCGCGGCGTAGAGCGGGCCCGAATGGACGATCACGTCGCCGGGCTGGACGAAGGTCAGCAAAAGCGTGGCGATGGCGGACATGCCGCTCGAGAAGGTCAACGCCTCCTCCGCATCCTCCCAGACGCTGAGGCGATCCTCGAGTATCTCCTGGTCCGGGCCGTTGAAGCGCGAATAGACGAGGCCCTCGGCGCCGCCGGGACGCTTGCCGGTGACGCCCTCGAAGTGGCGCTTGCCGGCCGCGGCGCTCTCGAACACGAAGGTAGAGGTGAGGAAGATCGGCGGCTTCAGCGACCCTTCCGACAGCGCCGGATCGAAGCCATGGCCCATCATCAGGGTGGAGGGCTTCAATTTGCGTCCGCCGATCTCCAGCACGTCGGCCTTGGGCCGGCGGCGGGGGGTGGTGCCGCTGATATCGTTCTCGTCCTGCACGTGAGCTCTCCTGATCCGGTTCGGAAGCTGCCTAGACCTGACCGGCCAAAGCGGCAACCGCCCAGACTATGCCGACCATGATCGGGACGCCGGCCAGATCAAGCAGCAGGCCCGCCTTCAGCATCCGCGGAAGCGCTATGTGGCCGGTCGCCCAGGCGATCGCGTTGGGGCCGGTGCCGGACGGCAGCATGAAGCCCCAGCTCGCCGCCATCGCTGCGGGAAGGGCGAGCAGGATCGGGTCGGCGCCGGTGGCAAGGACGAGGCTGCCGACGACGGGAATGATGCCGCTCGCGGTGGCGACGTTGGAGGCGAATTCGGTGACGAGGATCACCAGCGCCACCAGCACCAGCGCGACGATGATCGGCGGCACGGCGGAGAGCGGCTGGAGGGCCGTGCCGAGCCAGGCCGCGAGGCCGGATTCGGTGATGCCCGCCGCCAGCGCGAGGCCGCCGCCGAACATCATGATGACGCCCCAGGGCGCGCGGTTGGCCTCGTCCCAGTTGAGCAGGGCGCGGCCGGTGCCGTCCGGAATGACGAAGAGCAGCAGGGCGCCGAAGATTGCGACCGTGCCGTCGGTCAGCGCGTCGTCCGGCATCAGGGGCGAAAGGAACGGCACCAGTACCCAGGTGACCACCACCGCCACCACCAGCGGCACGAGACGCTTCTCGGCGGTCGACCAGGGGCAAGCCTCGCCGATGCCGGCGCGGGCCGCCTCGCCGTCGAAATCCTCCGGCCGGACGCGCTGGACCTTGAGCAGGATCAGCCAGCACAGCGGGATCGAGACGAGGACGAGCGGCAGGCCGTAGATCGCCCAGGTGAGGAAATCGATCTGGAGGCCGGTGGCGCGCTCGATGATGCCGGCGGCGATGGCGTTGGTGGGGGAGCCGACCAGCGTGCCAAGCCCGCCGATCGAGGCCGAAAAGGCGATGCCCATGGTGAGCGCGCCGGGAAAACCCTCGGTCTCGCCTGCCTTCACCCCCGCCGCGTGGAGCACGGCGACGCCGATCGGGATCATGATCAGTGTCGTCGCGGTGTTGGAGACGATGAAGCTCAAGATCGCCGTGGCCGACATGAAGGCGAGGAGGAGAGCCGCCGGCGTCGTCCCGCCCCGGCTGACGATGGCAAGCGCCAGGCGACGGTGAAGGCCGGTGCGCTCGATCGCCAGCGCGATGATCGCGCCGCCGAGGACGAGGAACAGGATCGGCGAATAGTAGGCCGCCGCCGCTTCATTCGCGCTCATCACGCCGAACATCGGGAAGGCGAGGAAGGGGAGGAGGGCGGTGGCGGTGAGCGGCAGCGCCTGCGTCATCCACCAGGTCGCCATCAGCACCACCAGCGCTGCCGCCCGCCAGGCCTCGACCGGCATGCCTTCGGGCGCCGGCATCAGCAGCATGGCGATGAAGGCCGCGAGCCCGCCCCAGAGGCCCGCCCGTCCCGCGCTCATGCAGGGAAGTTTCGCTGCATCACCGGCGCCAGCTGCGGCAGCGCCTCGGCGCTCAAGGCGATGGCGTGGAGCTTCGGGCAATTTGCCGCGAACCAGGCGCGCCGCGGCCGCCAGTGCGACATGATGGTGACATAGAGGTCGAGCGCCGAGGGCTCATAGCCCAAGGTCCATGGTCCGTCGCCCAGCTGCGCCTCGAACTGCCGCCAGAGCGACTGGCGGAAGGCGTCGACCCGCTCCGCCAATTGCTCGGCCGCATCCGGCGCCCAGCGCTCGGGATAATCGCGATAGGTGAAGGTGGGATAGACGGCCGAGACGAACCAGATCAGGCGATTGAGAAAGGCCGTGCGACCCGGATGATCGGTGGGCGGGGCGAGCTTCGCCTCGGGATGAAGCTCGGCCAGACGGAGGACGATGGCGGCGCTTTCGGTCAGCACCTCGCCGTTCGGCGCAACGAGTGTCGGCACACGCGCGAGGGGATTCACCGCGATCAGGCGCTCGCGCGAGGGTCCGGGCCTGTCGAACCCTTCCACTTCGTCGAACTCGAACGGCGTGCCGGTCCAGGCCAGCGCCCCCTCGGCCAGGGTCGAGCCCCAGCCGCGCACGCCGAAGAGCTTCCAGTTCGCCATCCTTCCCCCTTTCCGGTCCAGGACCAGTCCGCGCCGTGTTCAGCGTCGTTTCGCCTGCCTGGGCGAAGACGACAATGGAGGCAAGACACCCGATGCGGCGAGACCCATGGCGCGGCGGAAGTTAGGGCACCCCATGTGACTGGGTTCCGGACATGCCGCCGCGTGCCGCAAGCCGTCGCGCACGGCGCTGAGCCTCTCGATCCGACGGTCTAGCTCGTCGGCCTTGGCCGAAAGCTGGTCGCGATCGATGCGCGGCCGGCCATCTGGCAGCAGCATGGTGCCGATCTCCGTCAGGGAAAAGCCGGCAGCCTGGCCGAGGCTGACGAACGCCAGCCGCTCCAGCACGTTCGGTTCGAACAAGCGCCTGAGGCCGCGCCTTCCGATCGAGGCGATCAGCCCTTTCTCCTCATAGAAACGGAGCGTCGAGGCCGGGACTCCAGATCGTTTCGCCACTTCCGCGATATCGAGCAGCTGCATCTTGACCTCAAGTTCACTTGAACTGCTAGGTTGTAGCGAATCACTTGTGAAACGCAATCGAGGGAGCCGGCATGTCGGAGGAATTTATCCCCAACCAGGAACAGGCGCAGCGCTGGAACGAGGTCTCCGGCCCCACCTGGGTCGATCTTCGCGAGCTGCTCGACGGGTTGCTGGCGCCCTTCGCCACCTTGCTGATCGAGGCGGTCGCGCCCGCGGAGGGCGACCGCCTTCTCGACGCGGGGTGCGGCACCGGCGCGGTCACCCTGGCGGCGGCAAGGCGTGCCGGGCCGGGCGGTGGTTGCCTGGGCGTCGATATTTCGGCGCCGATGATCGAGGCGGCAAAGGCACGAGCCCGGGATGAAGGGGTCTCAGCGGCGGAGTTCATCAGCGCCGATGCGCAGAGCCATCCCTTCGGAGCGGGAAAGTTCGACGCGATCGTCTCGCGTTTCGGAGTCATGTTCTTCGAGAATCCCGTGGCGGCCTTCCGCAATCTCAGGACGGCTGCTCGCGCGGGCGGCAGGCTCGCCTTCATCGCCTGGCGAAGCGCGGACGAGAACGCGTTCATGACGACGGCCGAAAGAGCGGCGGCGTCGCTCCTGCCTGAATTGCCGGCACGGGACGAGCAGGCGCCCGGCCAGTTCGCCTTCGGAGACGGGGAGCGCGTGCGTTCGCTATTGGAAGCGAGCGGATGGGCCGACGTTTCGATCCGTCCGATCGACGTGGCCTGCGCCATGCCCCGGCGCGATTTCGGCACCTATGTGACTCGCATGGGACCCCTCGGCGCCGTATTCCCGACGCTTCCGCAGAATGTGCGGACCGAGTTCGCGCGGCGCCTGGAGGCAGCCTTCCAGCCCTATGTCCACGGAAAGGAGGTGCGCTTTACCGCGGCCTGCTGGGAAGTGACCGCCACCACATAACCGCTCAGCCGGGGAGGGCGATCAGTGAGATCTGACGGCCATAATCCGCTTCGCCCCGATGGGTGGCGCGGCGGTAGCTGAAGAACCTATCGGCGTCGGAATAGGTGTCCAGCCCCAGCGCCTCGATCTGGCGCAGGCCGGCGGCGGCGAGGCGGAAGACGACATAGGCTTCCAGGTCGAACTGGTGATGCCCGGCGCGGCCGCCGCTGAAGAAACGCTCATTCTCCGGATCGGCCTCGAGGAAGCCGCGGAAGAAGCCTTCGTCCACTTCATAGGACTTGCGGGCGATGGTTGGGCCCACCGCAGCGACGATGCGGCCGCGTTCGCCCCCCAGCCGCTCCATCGCGGCGACCGTCGCTTCGGCGACACCGCCGATGGCGCCTTTCCAGCCCGAATGGGCCGCGCCGATCACGCCAGCCTCCCGATCCGCGAACAGGATCGGGGTACAATCTGCCGTGAGGATGCCGAGGGCGAGCCCTGGCCGGTCCGTCACCATCGCGTCCGCCTGCGGCCGGGCGTCGTCCGGGAAGGGGTCGGTCACCGCGATCACCGTCGGCGAATGGACTTGGTGAACCGTCACGAGCCGGGCGCCGGGCGCGACCGCGTCGACGGCGAGGCGGCGGTTGGTCCGGATGGCATCGCGATCGTCGTCGGAGCCGAGGCCGACATTGAGTCCGGCGCAGATGCCGGTGGAAACCCCGCCCCGCCGGCCGAGGAAGCCGTGCGGCACGCCTTCGAGCAGGCGGGAACGGATCACCTCAACCGGCATGGGCCCTGCTTAGCGGCAGGCGCATCACATGGTCCACATCGGCGTGGCTGCCGACCATGAAGTGATAGTCGCCGACATATTCGAAGCCATAGCGGGCATAGAAACGGCGGGCGCGATGATTGTCGATGAAGACGGAAAGGTAGAGATCGTCGGCGCCCCGCGCCTTCGCTTCGCCGATTACCCAGGTCATCAGCTCTCGTGCGAGGCCGCTGCCGTGCCAGGGCGCGAGGACGTAGAATTGGCGAAGCTCGATCGAGGGCCCGCGCGGCTCGAAAGGCAAGGAAGGCGGGCCGAGCTTGGCATAGGCGATCGCCTCGTCCGCCGCTTCCACCAGACGAACGGCGAACGCGGGATCGGCCAGTTCCTGCCGCCAGCGTTCCTCGCTGTGGTTGGCGAGGAAGGCGGCGAGATCCTCGGGCTTGTAGAGATGGCCGAAGGTTTCGGTGAAGCTGCGGCGGCCGAGCGCTGCCACCGTCGCCGCATCCTCGGGTCCCGCCATCCGATGAGTGGGCGTCGTCATCAAAATCCCTCCGGCTCCGGCCAATCGCGCGATATCAAGGCCATCACCTTGAACAAACTGCCCATCTGGTCCGGCTGGGTCAGCCGGTCGCGGGCAGTGGCGATCTCGTCGCCCCGTTCCGGTGCCGCCTTTGTGAGCGATGCGGCGCGAACATGGATGCCCATCGTCTTCAGCCATTCGCCCTGCTCACGGGGCCCGCAGACCCGCACCCCTTCCCCGCGCGCCGCCTCGGCGAGCGCCTCGAAATCGACATGGGCGGTAAGGTCCCGCGCTCCCGGGGCTTCCCAGGGGTCGGCATAAGCGTGACGCTCCACCGCCTGGAGCGTGTCGCCGAGGCCCGTCCGCTCATGGCCATAGTCGACGATCAGCGCGGCGCCCCCCTGGTCCGCCAGGCGCCGCGCCAGCTCGCGGACGATGGCGACGGAGGCGGGCGACGTTTCGAGGATGCTTCCGGGCGAAGCATTTCGGAGCCGCTCGGGGACGGCCGCGTCAGGCCGCTGCGATCCGGCCACCGGCGCGAACCGGTCGCCATCGAGCGCGACCATCCGCTCGCGCCAGCCCCGCTCGGTCGCCACCAGCTGGTGAACCGGCAGTGCGTCGAAAAACTCGTTGGCGACGATCAGCAGCGGCACATTTTCCGGCAGAGAGGCGACATCGCCATGCCAGCGCGCCGCCGGCACGCGGTCCGCCTGCGCCTCGCGGAGCGCCGGACTGGTCTCGACCAGTTCCGCCGGCGGCTCCAGCCCCGCCGATCGCATCGCCCTCAGCGCATCGGCTGCAAGCGTGCCGCGGCCCGGCCCCAATTCGACATAATGCGCCGTTGCCGGGCGTCCGGCGCGCATCCACAGGTCGGCCAGCCAGAGGCCGATCAGTTCCCCGAACATCTGGCTGATTTCGGGCGCGGTCGTGAAGTCGCCGGCCGCACCGAGCGGATCGCGGCTCCCATAATAATGCGCGTTCGCCTCGGCCATATATTGAGCGACGGAGATGGGGCCGCTCGCGGCGATCAGGCGGGCGAGGCGGTTTGTAATGTCCTTCACGTCAGACATCGTTCGTCCCGAGCGAAATCGAGGGGCGCTGGCACTGAGTCATCACACCCGCCCCTCGACTACGCTCGGGACGAACGAATCCTGCGATTCAACATCAAGCCACACTCTCGCTTCCGGCGATCGGCTCCACGCGCTGGCGGCGACCCTTGGCCGTGGCGATCAGGTAAATTCCGCCCACAATCATCGGCACGGTCAAGGTCTGGCCCATGGTGAGGCCCCAGGAGAGATTTTCCAGCCCCGCATCGGGCTGCCGAACCAGCTCGACGAGGAAGCGGCTGATGCCGTAGCCGAGGATGAAGGTGCCGACGAGCTTGCCCGGCTGGTAGCGCGCGTCGGTCTTCCAGAAGAGGAACCACAGGACGAGGCCGAGCAGAATTCCTTCGAGGCCCGCTTCGTAGAGTTGGCTCGGATGGCGCGCGACCTCGCCGCCCGACGGAAAGACCATGGCCCAGGGCAGGTCCGTCGGCCGCCCCCAAAGCTCGCCGTTCACGAAATTGGCGAGGCGGCCGAAGAACAGGCCGAAGGGGACGCAGCAGGCGACATAATCGTGGATGCGGAGCCAATCGAGGCCGTGCTTCCGCGCCATCCAGAGAATGCCGAGGCTGACGCCGATGACGCCGCCGTGAAAGGACATGCCGCCATCCCACAGCTGCACGATCTCGGCCGGATTGGCGAAGTAGAATTCGGGCCGGTAGAAAAGGACGTAGCCGAGCCGGCCGCCGATCAGGATGCCCAAGGTCGCGTAGAACACCATGTCGTCGGCATGGCGCCGCGCCATCGGCGCGCCCGGCTTCTCGATCAGCTTCAGCAAATACCACCAGCCGAGGACGATGCCGGCGAGATAGGCCAGCGAATACCAGCGCAGCTGGAAAAAGCCGAGATCGAGCGCGACCGGATCGAGGCCCAGGCTGTCCCAACGCAAGGCGGCCGTAGCGTCAGCGGCGAGGGCGGCGATTTCCGGCTGTATCAAGGCTTTTCCCTTCGAATTTCCGCCCTCATAGTAGGCCGAAAAGAAAACCGGAAGTGCAGGAGAGTCTGGGTGCCGAGTGAACTCGATCGCAAGTTCGATGCGGTGATGGGCGTGGTGACGGGCCCCGAGGGCCGGATCCGCGTCGGCCATGATGCCGAGGGGCTGGCGGTGGTGACCAACCTGCCGGCCACCCTGCCCGGCCTGTTCGACGCCTTTTGCGCCCTCCATGCGGAGACGGTCGCGGTCATCGCCGGCGACGAGCGGCTGACCTTCGCCCAGCTGAACGCGGAGGCGACGCGCCTCGCCCACGCGCTGGCGAGCGGCTTCGGCATCCACAAGGGCGACCGGGTGGCGATCGCGATGCGCAACGCTCCAGGCTGGATCGTCAGCTACATGGCGGTGCTGAAGGCAGGCGCGGTGGCGGTGCTGATCAATGGCTGGTGGCAGGCCGATGAGCTGCGTCATGCGCTGGAGCTGACCGAGCCGAAGCTGGTCATCGCCGATGCCCCCCGCGCTCAACGAATAGAGGCGGCGGGTCTCGACCCGCAGACGGTGACGTTGCCGATTGAACGGCCGCTGCGCGAGGCGTTGGCCCCTATCCTCGACGAGGGCAATGGCGACGGCGCGCTTCCGCAGGTGAAGCCGGAGGACGATGCGACAATCCTCTTCACCTCCGGCTCGACCGGAAAGGCCAAGGGCGCGGTGTCGACGCATCGGGCGGTGACGACCGGCACCTATGCCTATGCGATCGGGCTCGCGACGCTCCTCGGCATCCTCGAAAGCGAGGGCCGCCCGCCGGCCAATCCGCCGCGTACCATGGTCGCCGTGCCTTTGTTCCACGTCACCGGCGAGGTACCGGTGATGCTGAACAGCTTCGTTGTAGGCCGGGGCATGGTGCTGCTTTACCGATGGGACGCGGGCGAGGCGCTGCGGCTCATCGAGAAGGAGACGGTCACCTATTTCGTCGGCGTGCCGACGATGAGCCTCGAGCTGATGGAGCATCCGGACCGCGATAGATACGACCTCTCGTCGCTCACCGACATCGCCGCCGGCGGCGCCGCGAGGCCGGTCAGCCATGTAAAGCGGCTCCAGAACGCCTTCGAGGGCGCGCAGCCGGCGCTCGGCTACGGCCTCACAGAGACGAACGCCGTCGGCTGCAGCAACTTCTGGTCCAACTATGCCGACAAGCCCGCCTCGACCGGACGGGCGCAGGCGCCGCTGGTCGAGGTGGCCATCCTCGGCGAGGGCGACAGCCACCTGCCGCCCGGCGAGCGCGGCGAGATCGCCATCCGCTCGGCCGCCAACATCAGCTGCTATTGGCGCGACCCCGAGGCGACGAAGGCGCTCTTCACCGCCGACGGCTATGTCCGCAGCGGCGATATCGGCTATCTCGACGAGGAGGGCTATCTCTTCATCGTCGATCGCAAGAAGGACATCATCATCCGCGGTGGCGAGAATATCAGCTGCAACGAGGTGGAAGCGGCGCTCTATGCGCATCCGGCCGTGTCCGAGGCCTGCGTCTTCGGCGTCGCCTGCGAACGGCTGGGCGAAGTGCCCGCCGCCGCCATCTACAGCGAGAACGACCGCGCGCTCGACAAGCCGGCGCTCCTCGCCTTCCTCGAAGGCCGCCTCGCCCAGTTCAAGCACCCCGCCCATGTCTGGGTCCATGACGAGCCCCTGCCGAAGCTCGGCACCGGCAAGATCGACAAGGTGAAGCTGAGGGAGCGGTACCGGGACGCATTGGAACCGTCCGCATAGAGGCGCGGCGGCACGGTGCATCCGTCATCCCGGCGAAAGCCGGGACCCAAGAACGCAGGCCTCGGAAGTAGGATGATGAACGCGTCGCCCTCCCCTTCATACCGCGGTGTTCTTGGGTCCCGGCTTTCGCCGGGATGACGTTAAGCGGGCTCTAGCCGCCTTGCCTCGGCCCGATTATCAGGCACCTGATGGCCACGAGCGCTAAAGATACGGGCGTCACCCGGCGCAATTTGCTGATCGGCGGCGGCGCCGGTGTCGGGCTGCTCGTCGCCTGGAGCCTGTGGCCGCGAGTCTATCCGCCGAACCTGCGGGCCGCCGAGGGCGAGACTTTGTTCAACGCCTTCCTCAAGATCGCCACCGACGGCCGCGTCATCGTCGCGGTGCCGCAGTCGGAGCTGGGCCAGGGTGTCTACACTAGCTTGCCCCAAATCCTGGCCGACGAGCTCGGCGCCGACTGGCGCAACGTCGCGGTGGAGCCGGCACCGATCGGGCCGCTCTATGCCAACACCTTCCTGGCGGGCGACGCGCCGGAGGATACCATCCCATCCGCCTGGCGTAGCGTCGCCCATTGGGCCACCGGCGAGCATGACGGCCGCGCCGCCCTGATGCTGACCGGCGGTTCCACCTCCGTCCGCGCCTTCGAAGCGCCGCTGAGGGAGGCGGGCGCCGCCGCGCGGGCGCTGCTCAGCATGGCAGCGGCCGAGCGTTGGGACGCGGATTGGGAGACGCTGGACGCACAGGACGGGTTCGTCGTCAACGGCCCGCAACGGATCGGCTTCGGTGAGCTGGCGGAAGCGGCAGCAGGGATGGAGCTGCCGGACCATCCGCCTGTCCGCGGCGGAACTCAGAACCGACTTGCCGGTCAGCCGCTGCCGCGCCTCGACCTCCCGTCTAAGGTCGACGGCTCGGCGCGCTTCGCCGCCGACGTGCGCCTGTCCGACATGGTCTATGCCTCGGTGCGGCGGGGGCCTTATGGCGGCGGACCGCTGATCAGGATCGACGTCGACGCGGCCGAGGCGGTGCCGGGTGTCATCGCGCTGTTCGAGAACCCCTGGTGGGTCGGCGCGGTGGCCAGCAACTGGTGGGCCGCCAACCGCGCCGTCGAGGCGATGAAACCCGCCTTTGGAGCCCCTGAAAGCCCAACCAGCGGCGAGAGCATCGATGCGGCGCTGACGACGGCGCTGGAGACGGGCGAGGGGAAGCGTGTTTTCGGACGCGGTGACATGGCGGCGGCCTATGCGGCCGGGCCGATCTACCGCGCCCGCTATTCGGCTGGCGTCGCGCCGAACGCGCCGCTGGAAACGTTGAGCGCCACGGCGCGCATCACCGGCGACCGGCTTGAGGTCTGGGCGCCCGTTCAGGCACCGGCCCTTGCCCGCGCGGCGGCGGCACGAGCGGCGGGACTGCCGGAGGCTCACGTGACGATCTATCCGATGCTCGTCGGCGGCGGCTACGGCCGCAAGCTCGAGACGGCGGCGATCGAGCAGGCGGTGATGATGACGGCGAAGGTGAAGCGGCCGGTCCAGCTGACCTGGTCGCGCATCGAGGAGACGATGCAGGACGGCTTCCGGCCGCCCGCATTGGCAACGGTGAGCGCCACGCTCGGCGAGGGCGGCCGCGTCACCGGTTGGCAGACCCGCATCGCCGCGCCCGGCACCGTGTCACAGGTAACCGCGCGCTTGGCTGGAAAAGGCGGTGCAGAGGGCGAGGCCGACCGGGCCATGGCCGACGGGGCGGTGCCGCCCTATGACATTCCCGCCGTCGCGATCGATCTGCTGCCGGCCGATATCGGCCTTCGCACCGGCCTCACTCGTGGGGCGGCGCACGGCTACACCGCCTTCTTCACCGAGAGCTTCATCGACGAGCTGTCACGGCAGGCAGGAGTCGAGCCGCTCTCCTTCCGCATGCAGATGCTGGGCGGCAACACGCGCCTCGCCCAATGCCTTTCCACCGCAGCGGCGCTCGGCGGCTGGGACGGCGGCGGTGCGGGCAGCCGCCTGGGCCTCGCCGCGCACAGTGCCTTCGGTTCCCACATCGCGCTCCTCGTCGAGGCGGAGTTCGACGCGCTGCGCCGCATTCGCGTCAGCCGCGCCGTTGCTGCCGTCGATTGCGGCCGCGTCGTCAATCCCACCATCCTCGCCCAGCTGATCGAGGGCGGCATCCTCCACGGCATCGCGGTCGCGACCGGTCGGGCCATCGAATTCGAAGGGGGGCTGCCGGCGGCTCGGGGCCCCAGCGACCTCGCGCTGCCCCGCCTTGCCGACTCGCCGGAAGTGACGGTGGAGATCATCGCCAGCCAGGAGCCTCCCGGCGGAGCCACCGAACTCGGTGTGCCGCCCGTCGCGCCCGCCATAGCCAATGCCCTGTTCGCGTCGACCGGCCGGCGGCTTCGCTCGCTGCCCTTGGGGGCTCGGCCATGATCGGCGTCCTTCTCATCAACCTTGGCACACCTGAGGCGCCGGAGCCGGCGGCGGTGCGCACCTATCTCGGGGAGTTCCTGTCCGATCCCCGCGTCATCGAGATTCCCAAATGGGCCTGGCAGCCGATCCTGCGCGGCGTGATCCTGCCGACGCGGCCGAGGAAATCGGCCGAAGCCTATCGTCAGGTCTGGAGCGAAGAGGGCTCGCCACTTGCCGCCATCACCGCACGCCAGGCCAAGGCGCTGCAGGCGGCGCTTCCCGACGTTCGGGTCGATCATGCGATGCGCTACGGCCGGCCCGCCATCGCCGATCGGATCGAGGCGCTGAAACGAGAAGGGTGCGAGCGCATTCTGCTGGCGCCGCTCTATCCGCAATATTGCGCCGCGACGACGGCAACGGCCAACGACAAGGCTTTCGCCAAGCTGGCGACGATGCGCTGGCAGCCGGCGATCCGGACGCTGCCGCCTTATTATGACGACCCCGCCTATATCGGGGCCCTGAAGGAGAGCGTGGAGGCGAGCCTCGCCCGGCTCGGCTTCGAGCCGCAGGCGCTCGTCGTCAGCTTCCACGGCATGCCGGAACGGACGCGGACGCTGGGAGACCCCTATTACGACCATTGCCTCGCCACGGCGCGTTTGCTGAGCCAAGCGCTGGGGCGCGAGCTTGTCGTCACCTTCCAGTCCCGCTTCGGCCGCGCCCAATGGCTGGAGCCGGCGACGGACGTCACCCTCGCCGCTCTTCCCGCGAAGGGTGTGAAGCGCGTTGCCATCGTCGCGCCGGGCTTTTCGGCCGACTGCGTCGAGACGCTGGAAGAGCTCGACATCCGCGGCCGCGAAACCTTCCTCGAAAGCGGCGGCACCGATTTCGCCTATCTCCCCTGCCTCAACGACAGCGAGGCCGGGATGGCGATGCTGCGCACCCTGATCGCGCGGGAACTTGCCGGATGGACGGAGGCTAAATAAGCCGGAGAGATAAAAAAACGGGAGAGGACCATATGGCACGAGTCGCTATCGTCACGGGGGGAACGCGCGGGATCGGCGAGGCGATAAGCCTGGCGCTCAGGGATGCGGGAATGAACGTCGCCGCCAACTATGCCGGCAATGACGAGAAGGCGAAGGCCTTCACCGACCGCACCGGCATCAGGGCCTATAAGTGGGACGTCTCCGATTTCGACGCCTGCCTTTCAGGGGTCCGGCAGGTCGAGAGCGAGCTTGGCCCCGTCGACGTGCTCGTCAACAATGCCGGCATCACCCGCGACGGCACCATGAAGCGGATGACCCGGCAGATGTGGGACGAAGTCATCGACGTAAATCTGGGCGGCTGCTTCAACATGGCCAAGGCGGTGTTCCAGGGCATGAGCGAGCGCCAATATGGCCGTATCGTCAACATCGGCTCGATCAACGGCCAGGCGGGGCAGTACGGCCAGGTCAATTATGCCGCCGCCAAGTCGGGCATCCACGGCTTCACCAAGGCGCTGGCCCAGGAGGGCGCCCGCGCCGGCGTCACCGTCAACGCCATCGCCCCCGGCTATATCGACACCGAGATGGTGGCGGCGGTGCCCGATGACGTGCTCGGCAAGATCGTCGCCCGCATTCCCGTCGGCCGGCTCGGCAAGGCCGAGGAGATCGCCCGCGGCGTGGCTTTCCTCTGCGCCGAGGATGCGGGCTTCATCACCGGCTCGACGCTGTCGATAAACGGCGGCCAGCACATGTATTGATGGCGGAGGTCTATGCCGGCCCGGTCAAGCGATCGATGATGATCGCAGGCCACGCGACCTCGATCAGCCTGGAGCCGATCTTCTGGGATGCGCTGCGGCAGGCGGCGGAGGCGGAGGGCCTGCCCCTCAACGCCCTCGTCGCCCTCATCGATGCCGAGCGGATCCAGGCGGACGCCCCGCCGAACCTCGCGAGCGCGATCCGGGTGTGGCTGTTCGCGCGAGAGCGAGATGGCTGAAGGAGCCCCTCTCCCTTGAGGGGAGAGGGTTGCGAAGACTTGGCAGCTTGCTGCCTAGTCGCAGCTGGGTGAGGGTGACAGAGGCGGAGAATAATCTCGACCGGTGTCACCCTCACCAACTTCGCCTAGGCTCCTTCGTCGCCAAGGCTCCGTATCCTCTCCCCTCCAAGGGAGAGGGTTATCTGCCCAGCAAAACCCGCGCCTGCGTGGCGATCTGGGCCAGCATCGGCGCCGTAGTGACGGGAGCCGTCCGCGCCCGGTCGACGACACGGCGGAACTGGGCGATGCGGGCGTCCTGCGCCTCCACCCATTTGTCCACCGCCGCCTTGGGATCGCCGTCGTGCCGCTTCTCGAGGAATTCGAGCCTCAGCTGCTCGAAGTCGCGCGCGAGGCCGGCGGTGAGCAGGCGCTCCCACTGGTCGGTCGCCTCGAAGCGATTGGCCTGGCTCTGCGCCCAGTCGAGCCCCAGGGCCTCGCCAAGCTTCGTATAGGCATTGGTGAGCTGGATCTCATCGCTGCCGAGCCGCCTGGCGAGCGCGGCGAGGCCGATGCCGCCGTTCAGCTCGAACAGCCGGACGACCTGGTGGACGATGGCCTCGGGCGCGCCTAGCTCGATCAAGCGAGCGCGCTGGGTCGAGGCCTGGCTCCGCGCCTCGTCCCGCAGCAGGTCGTCGACATGGGCATTGAGCTTCTCCAGCCCCGGGCCCATCGACTCGACCATCTCCTTCAGCATCATCGTCGGCGGCGTCACGCGCAGCAGGTCGGCAATGTGGAGCTGAAGGCCCTTGGAAGCCTGGTCGAACAGCTCGAGGCGGACGTCCTCGGGCGCGTCAATCGTATCGAGGTCGTGCCATAGCGCCTGCATGCCGAACAGCCGTTCGGTCGCAACGAAGCCGGCCGCCGCCTGGCCGAAGGAGGCCCCTTCCTCCTCGGTCAGCGAGAAAGGCGCGGTGATGCCGAGGCGGTTGACGAAGCGGTTGGCGATCTTGGTGGCGATGATCTCCTTGCGGAGGCGGTGCGCCCTGATTGCGTCGCCGTGCAGCTCCTGCATTCGCCGCGGAAAGGCGTTGCAGAGCTCCGGCGTCAAGGTCGCGTCGTCGGTCAGCTTGCCGCTCTCGATCGCCGACTGCAGCGCCATCTTGGACGTCGACAACAGCACGGCGAGCTCGGGCCGGGTGAGGCCGCGCTGCTCCTGCGCCCGCCGCATCAGCTCCTCATTGCTGCCGAGGCCCTCGACGGCGCGGTTGAGGACGCCCTGTTCCTCGAGGATTTCGATCGCCCGGACGAGCGGCGGAATAGCGCTGGCGCCGCCCCGTTCGGCGATGGAGATGGCGAGCGTCTGGAGCCGGTTATCCTCGAGGACGATCTCGACGACATCCTCCTCCATTTCGGCGAGCAGCTTGTTGCGGTCCTCGAAGGTGAGGCGGCCCTCCTGCATCTCCCGGTTCAGCGGGATCTTGATGTTGACTTCCTGGTCGGAGGAGTCGACGCCGGCCGAATTGTCGATGAAGTCGGTGTTGATGCGTCCGCCGGCGAGCGCGAATTCGATGCGGCCGGCCTGGGTGACGCCGAGGTTCGCGCCCTCGCCGACCACCTTGGCGCGAATGTCGGCGCCGTTGACCCGGAGCGCGTCGTTGCTGGGATCGCCGACCTCCGCGTTGGTCTCGCTCCTGGCCTTGATATAGGTGCCGATGCCGCCGAACCAGATGAGGTCGATGGGCGCCTTCAATATGGCCTTGATGAGCCCCGCCGGGTCGATGGTTTCCGCTTCGATGCCCAGCGCCTCACGGATTTCCGCGGTGAGCGGGATCGACTTTTGCGAGCGCGGGAAGACGCCGCCGCCCTTGGAGATCAGGCTCTTGTCATAATCGTCCCAGCTGGAGCGCGGCAGGTGGAACAGGCGGTTGCGCTCCTCCCAGCTCTTCGCCGGATCGGGTTCGGGGTCGATGAAGATGTGGCGGTGGTCGTAGGCGGCGACCAGCTTGATCGCCTTCGACAGCAGCATGCCGTTGCCGAACACGTCCCCCGACATGTCGCCGCAGCCGACGACGCGCACCGGCTCCGACTGCACGTCGACGCCCATTTCGCGGAAGTGGCGCTGGACCGAGACCCAGCCGCCGCGGGCGGTGATGCCCATTTCCTTATGGTCGTAGCCCTGGCTGCCGCCGGAGGCGAAGGCGTCGCCCAGCCAGAAATTGCGCTGGAGGGCGATTTCGTTGGCGACGTCCGAGAAAGCCGCGGTGCCCTTGTCGGCGGCGACGACGAAATAGGGGTCATCATCGTCGCGGATCGTGACGTTGGTCGGATGGACGATCTCGCCCTCGATGATGTTGTCGGTCACCGACAGCAACGCGCGGATGAAGATGCGGTAGCTCTCCGTGCCTTCCTTGAGCCAGGTCTCGCGATCTCCGGGCGGCGGCAGCTGCTTGGCGTAGAAGCCGCCCTTGGCGCCGGTCGGGACGATGACCGCGTTCTTCACCACCTGCGCCTTCAAGAGGCCCAATATCTCGGTGCGGAAGTCGTCGCGCCGGTCGGACCAGCGCAGGCCGCCGCGCGCGACCGCGCCGCCGCGCAGGTGAATGCCCTCGATGCGAGGCGAATAGACCCAGATCTCCCGCCACGGCAGCGGCGCCGGCAAGCCCGGCACCTGCGCGCTGTCGAGCTTGAAGGCGAGCGCCTCGCGGCCAGACTCGGCATAGGCGTTGGTCCTGAGCGTCGCGTTCACGACGCCCCGGAACAGCCGCAGGATGCGGTCCTCGTCGATCCCCGCCACGCCGGCGAGCCCTTCGGTGATCGTCTCGTCGGCCTTGGCGGCGAGCGCTTTCCGGGCGCCGTCCTGCGCCGGATCGTGCTGAGCGTCGAAAAGGGCGATGAGACCGCGCGCGACCGTCGGCGCCCGGCGAAGCGCCTCGACCACGGTCAACAGGCTGTAGGTGAGCCCGGTCTGGCGCAGATAGCGGAACCAGGCGCGGAACAGCACCACGTCCCGAGCCTTGAGGCCGGCGCCGACCAGAAGCTGGTTGAAGGCGTCATTCTCCGCCTTGTTCTCCAGCACGGCAGCGATGGCGCGCTCGATCGGTCCGGCCCGCTTCATCACCTCTTCGGCGTCTATCCCGGTGGGCATCTCGAGGACGAAATCGTGGATGTAGCCGAGCTTGCCCTCGTCGAGCGGCGTCGGCAGCTCCTCGAGAACGCGAAAGCCGAAATTCTCCATCACCGGCACGGCTTCGGAAAGCGGGATCACGTCCGCAAGGCGGTAGGTCTTGAGCCGCAGCCGACCCGGTGCGTCGTCTTCCTTGCGGTAGAGGCGGGCGTCGCGCGCGGCGGCGCCGTCCAGTTCGCACACGCGCAGCACGTCCTGCGCCGCCTCGTTCGCGCCGGTGCGGGTGCGATAAGGCTCGGGGAAGTCGTCGAGAATGCTGAGCGCCAGCCGCGTGGCCCGGGCCGGACCCACGAGCGTGCCAAGCGCTTCCTCGACGCTCGGCTCCCAGCCGCGGACCATGGCATCGAGCCGCTCGTCGAGCGCCGCGACGTCGGGCAGCGGGGTCGCGGCATCGACGTCGAGCGTGTAGCGGACGAGCGCGAGATCGCCGTCGCCCAGCTCCACGGACCAGCTGTAGATGCGGCCCTTGGACGCCTCTTCTATCATCCGCCCGATCTTGGTGCGGTTCCGGGTCGAAAGCTCTTCGCGCGGGAGCCAGACGAAGGCGAACAGATGGCCCTTGAGGATGCTGTGGACGAGCAGCAGCGTCGGCCGCGGCCGGTCGGCCAGCGACATCGCCGTCATCACCAGCTCCTTCACCGACGCCTTGTCGACGTTGATGAGGAGATCGCGCGGCAGCGACGAGAAGGCGTGACGGAGCGCCTTGCCGCTATGGCCCTTGGGATCGAAGTCGAACTCCTGCTCAAGCTCCTTGAGCACCCGGCGGAGGAGGGGCACGTCGTCCGTCGGCGCGGCGAGCGCCTGGCTGGTCCAGAGGCCGACATGGACGCCGATGCCCGTCACCTGGCCGCCTTCGCGCACCGGCACGACGACCAGGTCGAGCGGAACGCGGCGGTGAACCGTCGAAAGCCGCTCCGCCTTGGCGACCAGCGGCGCCGAGCCGCCTTGCGCGAAATAGTTGATCGCGCCCTCGGAGCCGCCCCTGTCGGTGGGCTGGCCGGGGATGCGGAAGAGGCCGAGCGCCTCCGACGGCTCCTCGCCGGGCCGCTCGATATGATAGCCGAGCAGCGTCATCGCCCCGTCGGCGAACCAGTGGAGGAGCGCCGTGCCTTCCGGATCGTCGAGGGCATCGGCATCGGCGCGCATCTTGGCCTGGAGCGCCGTCCAGTCGCCGACCGCGGCCCGCACGTCGGCCAGCACCCGGTGCAGCTCGGCGACCAGCCGCTGGCGGCCGCGCGCATCGGTGCGGTCGATCTCCAGATACATGATCGACTCGCGCTTCTCGTCCTCGTCGCAGAGCGGGGCGACGCTGACGAGGCAGCCCTTGGCGTCGCGCTCGACGCAGACCACGGGGTGAAGCAGGCGGTGGACGATCAGCCCCTTGGAAGCGATCGCGCCGGCGATGGAATCGACCAGAAACGGCATGTCGTCGTTGACGACGCACAGCCGCATCCGGCGCTGGCCGACCTGGCCGCCGACCGACTCCAGCCGAACCAGCGCGATGCCGGGGGGGCGCTGACGGGCGCAGGCCGCGACGAAGGCCGCCGCCTGCCTGGCGTCCTCCTCGCTGAAGCCTTCGGTTTCGTCGGGAAGCGCGCCGTCGAGCAGCGCGTGAGCGATGGCGTTCAGATAGGGCAGGTCAGCGGCCTTTTCCGCCACCATGCTGTCGGCGTTCATAACTGTCGGCTCCCACGCGGACGGCAGGACATCGCCGTCGGCTTAGTCGCGGGCTATATGCGCCTGGAAGATTCGGGGAGCAAGGCTCCTCCGGTCACGCCGCGCTTTTGCGGATCGCGCGCTCGACAAGGCTCTTGTCGCCCTCGACCGGGGCGACGACGGCGAGGCGGCCGTCCGCCTCGCGCCGGGCGATCAGCAGAACGAATTCCTCGCTCCCCTCGGTGCCGGGAATGAAGGCGACGGGGCGGGCCCTACGCAGCGTTTCGCGCGCCTCCGCCGACTTGTCGGGCTTGGATTCCGGCCGCCGCGCCTGGCGCTCGGCCTGGACCACGGCCTTGAGACCGCCGGAAAAGCTTTCGATGAAGGTCGTGAAGCCCCCTGTCGCCACGGCCTCGCGGCGAGCATGGGACAAAGCGGCGGCATATTCGGTGAGGCGTGCCTTGTCATAGGCGACGCCGAAGACGAGCTTCACGACCGGGGTCATGGGGGCGCGCGCCTGGGCCTTGAGGCCGGCATCGGCCAGCAGCTCGGCATAGTCTTCCGGCTCCGCTTCGGCGGCCAGCGCGAAGTCGTAAGCGTAGCCCAGCGCCCGATAGAGGGCGGAGCGGCTGCGGGCGTCGGCGTTTTTCACCGCTTCGGCGGTCTCCCGCGCCGCGCAGAGGCGGTCGGCGAGGCCAGCGTCGGGGCCGAGGGGAAGATCGAGGGCATGCTGGTCCTCGTCGATCTCGTCTCCGACCTCGGTGGACGGGCCGTCGGCAAAGCCTTCCAGCGGCGCTGCGCTGGGGCCGTCGGCCCAGATCGGGCTGGCATCGGCCGACAGCCCCGAAGCCGCGGCGCGATAGGCCTGCTCGGCGATGCCGTTAGCGGTGTTCTGGTCGGCCACTTCCTTCCAGTTGATGACGCCATAGATGTAATCGATCGTATCGCCGTCGGACGACAACGGCATCAATATGCCGCGATAGAGGGTGTTGACCCCGCGCTGCCCGACGAATTCCGCCTCGAAGCCGATCGGCGCGCGATTGGCGATGATCTGGAGATAATGATCGGTCAGCCGCGACAGCAGCGAGCGGGGCGGCACATCGGCGATGGTGCGGACCGGTGCGGTGAGGTCGCATTCCTCGCGCAGCGCGCGGCCGATGAACGGCACGGCCGGATTCTCGCTGCCGCCGGTGAAGTCGAGCAGCACGCTGTGCGGCCCGAAATCGTCGAGATTGTGGGGCTCGACGTCGCGGATGGAGGGATAGGGACGCCCCGCCAGCAGCGACACCCAATAATTATAGGCGCGGACATGCATGCGGCGCTCGTCGACGCCGATCTCGGGGGGTGCCTCCATCGCCGGCTCTTCCTCGCCGGCAATGTCGGCGCTGTCCTCGACGGCCCGGAAATTGTCCATGCGCGCTGCCCTTCGCGGCCTTTGACCAGAGGGTGGAATCCTGCACCCGCCATGGTTGCGAAAGCGTTAAGCCTGTTTGGCAATCCCCGCCCTTATGGCCGCTTGTCTTTGCCGAAACCCGCTGATACAGGCCGCCCCTTGACCGGATAAGCCGCTTTAGCTCAGCTGGTAGAGCACATCATTCGTAATGATGGGGTCGTGGGTTCGAGTCCCCCAAGCGGCACCACCTTCAGACATCGGCGGAAAACTGCTAGTTCCCGGCCTCCCCATAGAGGACTCTCGAGAACTGGCGCCTCAGGAGCGATGCTGCGGCTACCGCTAGACGTCCGCTATGCGCCCAACTCGAACACTGCGGGAGTCACCGACATAGGTGAGCCCGCCGATCAGGCCGCCCTCGGCGTCACCTATGGCTTCAGTTGATACATAAGCGGCTCGCGGCGCTGAGGGATCGTCGGCCAACGCCTCCACCCTCTGGTACCGATGGCCGAGTTTCTCCTCCACGACATTCTCGCTGGCCAGTAGGCTTAACTCGGCACGTTGAAAGCCTGAGCTGAGCAGTTTCGTCGATCGCCACCTGGAAGTCCTGCGCTCGTGGAATATCCCGACCGCTTCGCGAACGGCGCTGGCATCCCCCTCAACCGGCATGTTCTTCGCCTCCAAGTTCCGGCGACGGTCGTCCGGCATTGGACCCTCCCGCCGAGCCCGCATCCATTTCGGCGACGGCGAGGAGCGAATGCGCGTAGGTGCCGCCCGCGCGCATCTCAGCCGCCACCCAGATCGCCTCCATCAGTTCCTCGTCGGATGCGCCGGCGCGAAGCGCCGCCTTAGTGTGGCCCTTGATGCAGTAAGGACATTGGGTGACGTGAGCGACGGCGACCGCGATGATCTGCTTGGTCTTCGCGGCCAGCGCGCCTTCGACGAAGACCTGCCGACTGAAGGTCTGGAAGGCCGCCGCGGTTTCAGGCGCCAGTGCATTACGCGCGTGGGCGAGCTCCTTCGTGACGGGTGGAAATAGTTGCGGCATGGCGATCTCCTTGGGTTCACGCGGGTGATCGGCCGAGGAGGACCTGCCTCAGCGCGACGGCGTCGTTATGCGCCTCGTCGCGCGCCGAATAGACGAGCGTGAGCGGATCTTTCCGGGCGAGGCGACGCAACTCTGCGAGCTGTTCGCGGTGCTTGCGGACCTCCAAGGCGTAGCGCCTTTGAAACTCGGGCCAGCGCTCGGCATCGTGGCCGAACCATTCCCGCAGATCCGTGCTGGGCGCGATGTCCTTCATCCACCGATCTATGGCGGCATCGGCCTTGCTGATCCCGCGCGGCCATAGGCGATCGACCAATATGCGCCGTCCGTCGCTTGTCGCCGGCGGCTCGTAGGCGCGCTTCAACCGGATATTAGCCGCTTTTATGCCGTTCCCCATGCTTCAGGCCGTCACCGGCTTGCGAACGTCCGGACAACTCGCAGCGGCGGCCGCGCCTGCGGCGATACGCCTTTCGAATTCGACCTCCGCATGAAGACCGTCCAAATCCCGGTGAATCAGCGCGGCCGCCAACTTGCGGCCGTCGCGGCGATAGGTGATCGAGCAGTCTCGATCATCGATGCGGCCGTCTATCTCGGCCTCGTCCCAGCCTTCCGCATGCCCGACATAGGCGATGCCGAGATCATATTGTTCGGTCCAGAAGAACGGCACCGCGTCGAACGGTTCGCGGCGGCCAAGGATATTGCGGGCGGCAGTCTGGCCCTGCTGCTCCGCCACGACGAAATGCTCGACGCGGATGAACTCGCCGGTGAGCGGGTCAGGCCAGCGCGCGATGTCGCCGGCGGCGAAGATGCCGGCGGCGCTCGTTTCGAGACATTCGTCGACGAGGACGCCGCCGTCGACCGCCAAGCCTGCCTGCTCCGCCAGCTCAGTGGACGGCCGCACGCCGATGCCGATTACAACCAGATCCGCGTCGATCGTCTCGCCATTGTCGAGCGTCACGCTGTGTTCGCCGATCGAGGCCGCCGTCGCACCGAGGTGGAAGGTCACGCCATGTTCCTCGTGCATTGCGCGAAGGAAGGTGCCGACCTGTGCCCCGAGAATCTTTTCCATCGGGACCGCCTCAAGCCCGACGACATCGACTTCGATGCTGCGTGCGCGCAGCGACGACGCGACCTCGAGGCCAATGAAGCTTGCGCCGATCACCACCGCATGCTTCGCCGACTGGGCGGCGGCGGCGAGCGCACGGCTGTCGGCAAGCGTTCGCAGGTAGCGGACGTGCGGCTGATGGGAGCCGGGAATGTCGAGCCGCACCGGTTCGGCGCCGGTGGCGAGCAGGAGAGCGCCAAAGCTGTGGTGACTGCCGTCCACCAACTCGACCCGCCGGCGCTCGACATTGATCGCAGCCACGCGCGCGTTCAGGCGCACGTCTATGCTGTTCTCCTGGTAGAATTCAGCCGGCCGGAGCAGGTTCGACTCCTCCGATGCGGCTCCGGCCAGATACCCTTTCGACAGGTTGGGCCGGTCGCATGGCAGCGACCCATCAGCGCTCAGCATCGTCACCGGCCCCGAATATCCCTCATTGCGGAGCGTCGCGGCCGCGGCACATCCGGCGGCGCCGCCGCCAACGATCACCACCGAGAGGGGCGCACCAGCATCGGCTCGAGGCGGCCGTGCCGCCCTCTCCAGCCTTTCGCGAACTCGAACGACGCCGCCGGCCTCTTCGACGCGGAAACATGGCAGCGGGTCCAACGCGGGCGCGCGCAGCACTTCGCCGGTGCGCAGGCTGAAGCAGGCGTGATGCCAGGGGCAGCGGACGGTCTCGCTGACCAACAGCCCATCGCCGAGTGGAGCGCCATAATGCGGACAGGACGCGCCCACGGCGAACAGTTCATCGCCGCGCCCGACCAGCAGCAGCGGTTCGTCGCCTACGTGCCCGAGCAGCATTGTTCCGTCCGTGATCGTCGCGCGCGGTACACCTTGTGTGAAATCCGGCCCTTCGAATTCTGTACATTTTTCGGTCATTCGATCGTCCTCGTGGAGGGTGTCGGCAGTGACCTTCGTCCGGCAGGCCGACTTTCCTGGTCCGCAGCTCCGCCCTCGTGCGAGCAGTCCGGGATGGGCTCGGTATGGGCCTGCCTCAGTCCGCGGCGACCGGCATCCTGCGGTAAGGCTGCGGTTTCAACTCAATCGAGCGACCGCCTCTTAGACCGAGGTCATGGCGACATCGGCTTATGAATATATCGTGTCACGATATTATTATACAACCCTTCGGAGCAGCGCGATCACCGGCATCCCGCGGCCGGCGCTAACAATCAGCCCTCAAGCCGAGCGGCGCCGCGCAGAAGGGCGGCCACGGCTTCATCCACGTCCTCGATGTGCGTGCGGAAGGAGAGAATGGCGCATCGGAGCGTGTACCGGCCGTCTATGCGCGTGCCGCTCAGCATAACCCGACCTTCCTCCTGCACATGGCGAAGCAACCGCTCGTTGAAGTCATCCGGGTCTCCGCTCGTCGGACGATATCGGAAGGCGACGACCGACAGGTCGGGAGTCGGGCCCGGATCGAACCTGTCGATCTCCTTGAGTCGCGCATGAAAATAGCGGGCAAGCGCCAGCTTTTCCGCCTGGGCCGCCCGGAACGCGGATAGGCCGGCGATCTGCAGCGGCAGCCATAAGCGCAGCGCCCGAAAGTGGCGGGTGAGTTCGGGCGACAAGTCGGCGGGGGAGGGCCCCACTTCGGAGTCTCCAAGCGGGCGGATATATTCGGCGCTCGCGCTGAAGGCTTCGAGCAGGTGGCGACCGTCGCGCACGAGCACCGCGCCGGTCCCGTAGGGCAGGAACAGGGTCTTGTGCGGATCCAGGGCAACGCTGTCGGCACGATCGATCCCGGACAAAAGGCGCCGGCCGTCGTCGCAAAGCGCGAACAGGCCGCCATAGGCGCCGTCAACATGGAACCAGGCGCCGTAGCGGCGGCACAAGGAGGCGATGTTATCGAGCGGGTCGACCGCGCCTGTATCCACAGTGCCGGCAGAGGCGATAACGAGCCATGGACGAATGCCCGCGGCCTGGTCCTGCTCCAGCGCCTCCTCGAGCGCTTCGACCGACATCCGGTAGCGCTCATCGGTCGCTATCATTCGCCTGGGGGATTTTCCCCGACCGGAAATGTGCAGGGCCTTGTCGACGCAATGATGCGCGAAGCGCGTAGCGTAAACGGCGCCTCCGCCTTCAGGATCCTTTGCATCGCGCGCGGCGACGACCGCCGTCAGGTTGGCGATACTGCCGCCGGAGGTCAGGGTGCCGGCTGCCTCTGCGGGATAGCCGATGACGTTCGCCAGCCACTGCGTGGTCGCATTCTCCAGGCGCACCGCGCCGGGACTGGCCGAGGCAAAGCCGGAATATTTGTTGGATACCGCGGCGAGGAAGTCCCCGAGTGCAGAGTGGAACAGCCCGCCGCCGGGTATGTAGGCCATGAAGCGAGGCGAAGTGGTCGCGAAGCCGGGCCGGTCAACGCAGGCCGCGACATAATCGAACACCTCGGCCGCATCGCGCCCTTCTTCGGCGAATTCAGGGTCGAGCCGGCGCGAGAAAACCTCCGCCCAAGGCCGGTTGGTCGGAGCGTCCGGAACCTCATCGAGATAGGCCGCCGCATGGGCGAGGGCGCGGCTGCTAAGCTCTTCCCGTTTTTCACCGTCGGGCTCCAGCGCCGCCATCGCGGCGCGCAGGCCGCTGATTTGCAGCTTCAGGTCGTCAAGCATGGCTGGGCTCAATCCCACAGAAGCGTTCCGAGCGAAAGAGACCGCCCGCCTCGGTCATTCTCCCGAGGGCTGAGCGCTCAGCGGTTCGGCTGGCTTTTTTGACCGCTCTGCGCCCCAAAGGCAGACGTCGGACATGCCAAGCGGACGCTGAGCCGAGTCAGTGCATCGTGACCTGCCATGCAAGTTTCAGGGCGACTCACCCCTCCCGGTCGTTTCCGGGTGCGCTTAAACTTCCGGAAAGCGGATGCTCGACCTGCGCCCCGTCAACCACATTAAGACAGGCCGCAGCCGCTGTGATTCCGTATCAGACCAACGGTGCCGCGCTGAGCCAGTTGCAGAGCTGCTCGCCCGTCAGACCCGGAAATTGATCGGTCGAGAATTTATGAGTGTCACATGTCGCTCAGTTTAAGAATTTTATTAACACATTAATCATAGGGTCACGCTCCTCTGATCGGCGAGCGGAGCCCAATATGCCTCTATCTTCAGACTCACTCGTCGGGCTGCTCGATGAATGTGCGAAGCGGTTGGATGAAATCGAATCCGCGATGGCGGATGCTCGCCGGACGCTCGATGAGGCCCGGGAGCTCGCTCGCGACACGCTTCTCGACAATGGCCGGTCGGGGCGGATGCGCCAGGTCCTCAATGAGCACCGGGGTGAGCTCATCGCCAGCGTTCTGGCGGCGCTCAATGCCGATACGACCCCCGCCACCGCCTTCCCGACACGCTTGGCGTACAACGCGGTCGACCGCGAATTCCGTCTCGGCAGACGCAAGCTGGATCTCACCGATTCCGAAGCCCTAGTGCTGGAGCTGCTCTGGGTCGAGGCGCCTGCCCCCGTATCTCGGGAGCGGCTGCTCGCCCACCTCTATCGTGACGCAGAACGCCCGGCCGACCGCATTGTCGATGTGTTCCTCTCGAATTTGCGGCGCAAGTTAAAGCTGGTCAGCGGCGGCCGGACTTTCATACAATCCCATCGCGGGCGCGGTTGGGCTCTCGTTGTCGAGGAATGCGACACGATGGCACCAGAATTTCCCGACTCCCGCAGGCGACCGGGCTAACGGCTCCGTCAGGCTCTTCCGCCCTCGATCAGCCTGAATCGTGGTTTGGCGTCGCCGCCCGGTGCCGGCTCGTCGCCACCGGCGATCGCGTCCGCATAGTCGATCAGCTTCGACGCCAAGTCGCGCGAGATTTGGGCATCCATCTGGCGTGCATCGCCGACCACTCCTCCGAGGACTCGAAGCCGCCCTGCCGCCTCGCATCGCTCCATCAAGCCACGATTGATCATCTCGATATAGACGTAGGACGCTATCATGGCCTGGCTCTCAAGCAGCGTCTCTACGAGCGTCCCAAGTTCCGACTCTTTGATTGTCCTGCGCATTGCGGGATGGATAGTGTCTAGGTCCATCTGCCGCCATGGCCGAAGATTGGATGCCCCGGTTTAGGACACCCGTCCATGCGGCGGGGTGGCGGATATTTCGGGCTAACCGAGGGAAATGCGAATAGCCGCAGCTTGTGAGGGAAATCGTAAGGATTTACCATGATCGTGCGACTAGGGATTCCTTCCCCATTCGTGCCGGACGGGCGCATGGAAGCGGACGGGGCTGTCTCCAAACTTGCTCCACCGTCTTCCGCCTGTCCGGATCTGCTGCCGCAGCCTGGGTTCGACCGGTGTGCCTCCGCTGTTGGCACTCGCTCAGAGGCGGAAAGGTTGAATACGCGAGAACAAGCCTTCGCGCGAGGTAACTTCCAGTTTTGCGTAGACATGCTTCAGATGGGATCGGACGGTTGCGATCGATATCCTCATGTCGGAGGCGATCTCGTCTGTCGTATGACCTTCCGCCAACTTCTCCACGACCTTAATTTCGCTGCGCGTGAGTTGAAAGGCTATGTTGAGGTCCGCATAGCGCCATTCGGCTAATGGCTCACTCGAATGGAAAGCTATTCCGAAAAAGCGTTGCCCGCCGTGCCGGCCGACTTCCCGCGCCCTGAACAGCAGGAATCCGTCGCCATTGTCCCGAGGTAAGCAGAACGTCGAGACCTCTCGCCCGCAGCCGAGCACGAACTTGGCAAATGCCGCCAACCGTCCCGGATTACTGAGAGTGATTACGCCATCATAGCATTCGATGTCCCGGCCCTTCAGGAAATGACCCTGCGCTGGTGGATTGGCCCAGACCAGCTCCAGCGCGTTGTTGACGAGACAGCGGGGCAGCGGGTCGCCGTCGATCCATTGTAGCGCCAGCCACGGCGGCCCATCGCCCCGCAGCACCTCCGTCTCCCCACATCCGACTTCCATAATCCCCCTCTTAACGGTCTGGATCCGCGGCCGAAATAAAACTGCGATCCAAACATCCCGTTTCTGCAAGGAAATCTTGGAAGATGAGTAATGTCAATCACACGGGCTGCCCAGGTGCTGCTATTCGGGACCGAGAGTGACTGCACACTTCGTGGCGGTGGATATTTACAAGCAAGACTAAGTGTCGAGCAGCGCCGGTATCAGAGCAGATTAACTCATTTACGATGGAAGATAGGAACGTCTCAAAATTGGACGTGAAAGAACTTTAATGCCCAAATTTGATTACTTCAGGCGTGGCAGTTTCCATGTTGCCTTCGCGATCTATATCAAAACAAACGAAAAAATGCTCTCAGCGAACGCGAGCATCGCTTTCAGTTCCCCAAAATGGGGGATGTGCGGATCATCCAAAGCATCTTAATCCTTCAATCACCGTCGGGGGGCGAGTCAAAGGGCGCGCTTCCCCAGGTCGGCACCGTTCGGTTCTCATTGGAGACGGAACCAAGCGGCGCCGGTTCAAGCAGAATGGGGAAGGAATATCATGAAGAAGATTCTCATCGCCGCCGTCGCGTCGACCGCTCTTATTGCCACTCCGGCGTTTGCGGGCCCGACCGACTCGCAGGCCCTGAACGTGAGCGGCACCGTTAACCAGGAGTGCAGCATCGCGGCACCGGCCGCGGTCAATTTCCCGACCGTCAACATCAACGAGGGCGCCGGCGCCAATGCCCTTCTCCTCAAGAACGGCTCTCAGGCCCAGTCGCAGAACATCTATGTGAGCTGCAACTATGCCGCGAAGGTCGGCGCCTCGTCCCAGAATGGCGGTCTGCTCAATGCGGCCGGCGCCACGCTCGCCGAGAACGATCCGGACGACTTCACGAACGTCATCCATTATCGGGTCAAGCTCGACGCGACCGACAACAGCTTCCCGGTCCTGGACTTCCGGACCAGGCTTGAAGCGGGCGACTCGGTGAACGCGGCCGGTGCCTTCCATAACAATGCGCTGCTCGAGGTTCGGATCGATCGTGACGATACCGCGAAGCGGCCGGTCGCCGGTGCTTATACCGATGTGACCGTCCTCAGCGCCGGTCCGGTCTAAACCGGTCCTTCGTCAGGAAAAAGGGAGGGGGGAACTTCGGTTTCCCCCTTTCTCATTAACTGCGAATTGAGACCTGACGCCCAAAACGTGGGGCTCAGGGAGTCAGCGTAACGGCGAGAGCCGGGGGGCGACAATGTTCAGGATGTTGCTGTTTGTCTGGGGAGCCATCGCGCTCGCCCTGACGCCGGTCGCGGCCCAAGCGGCGCGCGTGTCGCCGATGATCGTCGAGATCAAGCCGATGGGGCGCGGCTCTGTCGCCCGCATCGAGCTCAGCAATCCCGGGCAAACCGAGTTCCCGGTGGAAGTCCAGATGTTCCGCGGCCTCATTTCCGAGGCCGGCGAGCTGGAGCTGACCCCGGCGGACGAACAATTTCTAGTGTTCCCGCCGCAACGCGTAGTGCCGGCTCAGTCGCAGCAGGTGTTCCGCGTCCAATATATCGGCGAAGCCGAGCTGACGGCTTCCGAAATCTATTACATGCAGATCCGCCAGATCCCGGTCGAGATCGCGCCCGGGCAGTCGCAGGTCCAGGTCGTCGTGAACTTCAACGTTCTGGTCAACGTCATTCCCGACGGGACGACACCGCAGCCGGTCGTTGAGTCGGTTCGTCCGGTCGTCCGCCGGGATGTGCCCGGCGTAGAGGTGCGCATGGTCAATCGCGGCACCCGCTATTTCACGGCCGGAACCGAGCCTTGGAGGGTGAGCGGCACGGCCGAAGACGGCAGCATCCTGGACGTTCGTCTCCCGCCGGAGGAAGTGGCGAAGCTGATCGGCGTCGGCGTCGTGGCGCCGGGCCGGGCGCGGATCTTCTTCTTCCCGACCGAAAAGCCACTCGTCGACGGCAGCATCCAGGCGAACATGGTGCCCTGATCGTGAAAGGGGGGGCACGTAGCGGGTTAAGAGCGGGGGTCAGCAATCTTGCGCTCCTGGCCGTAATCCTGTGCCTGCCAGAGGCTGCGCGCGCCGCCAACCAGCCGTCTCAGGCCACCGGCCCGGCCGCGGCGCCCCAGCCTGCCCCGTCCCTCCTCGGCTCAGAGGCCGCGCAGCAGTCCGGGCAATCCGTCACAATGTCGGTCCCGCTCGTCTGGGGAGGCCAGGTTCTCGGCGATGTCATTGTGCAGGTCCGTGCCGACGAATCGGCGGCAATCGAGAGCCAGTCGCTTCGAAAGGAACTGAGCCGGCTGCTGACGGAAACAGGCATCGAGCGTCTGGACGAAGTAATCGCCGGAGATCCGTTCGTGACACCGGCGGAGTTGAAGGCCGCGGGCTTCGAAGTTGACCTCGACCTCGCGCGGCTGGAGCTGGCGGTCACCGCCATCGATCCGTCATTTCGTCCGGTCGAGCCGCTGGGCGGACGCAGCGAAAGCAGCGAACGCCTGCTGCCGTCCATCGAACCCGCCAATTTCAGTGCCTATCTCAACACCAGCGTGAACCTTCTTTATCGCGAGCAGAGCGGCATTGAGCCGCCGGACATCTTTCTGTTCGGGGCGGCTCGGCACCGCGACATTGTGATGGAGTTCGATGGGGGCTTCACGAACAGCGTCGATGAGAGATACCGCTTCTACCGCCGCGCGGTGCGAGCGGTCTATGACGAGCCCGAGAGCTACCGGCGGTGGACCGCGGGCGATCTGCAGCTCGACAACATCGGTGCGCTGCGGACTCCCTTTATCGGCGGTTTCGCAATCGAAAAGAGCCGGCGCACCTTCGATCCCTTCGCGCCGGCGATGAACCTTGGTGGGCGCCAGATCTTCCTGACCTCGCCGTCCACCGTCGAAGTCATCGTCAACGGCGCGTCCTACCAGACGCTCGATCTGCAGCCCGGGACCTACAGCCTGGACGATCTTCCAATCCAGATCGGGTCGAACGACGTCAAGCTGGTGGTGCGCGACGCCGCGGGCCGCGAACAGGTGACACGTTTCGACTATTTCTTCGACCCGATCGATCTACGATCGGGCGAGGAAGAATACACCGTTGCGCTCGGCCTAATCGCCGACGATTTCGGTCTCCAGCCCAGATATTCCGATGATCCCGCTTTCATCGGCAACTATCGGAAGGCGCTGAGCAACATCCTGATTGTCGGAGGCGGTGTGCAAATCGCCGAGGATATCCAGGTGATCGGCTTCGAAACGCAGTTCGTTCCCCAGGTGATCCCCGGAAGCTTCGATCTTCAGGGCGCGGCGAGCATGGGCGACGGCACCGGCTTTGCCTTGCGGGGCGGGTACCGACTGACATTGGGGAGTGGCCCGCGCGTCAAGCGATTCTCAGCCACGTTCGACTATCAGAGCGAGAATTTCCGCACAGCTGGCGACCTTTCGACATTCAGACTCGAGCGGCTTTCGCTCACCGCCACTTACAGCCAGGCGTTGTCGCTGCGGACGTCGATCATCGCCGGCGCGAATTATTTCGCCCGCGCGGGCGGCACCGACCAGAGCAACTTCTTCGTCGACGTCAATCACCGCGTGTTCAACAATATCCGTGCCTCGATCGGCGTTGAGTATGGCACGGGATCGACCTTCGGCTCCAATTTCGGCGTGCGCGCCGGCATCTCCGTTCTGTTCGGTGGGCAGCACCGGGCCGACGCGGCCTACGAGAGCCGCCGCAAGCTGGCGCGTGCTTCCCTCTCGCGCGGGACCGACAACAATGTCGGCTCCCTGGGCTATTCGGTTAACGTGCAGAATTCTTCGGGGAGCACCTCGCTGGACGGCGTGCTCGATTATGTCGCGAACCGCTTCGAGGCGCGCGCCTCCCTCGGAACTTCCGGCACCAGTCTGGGCGGTATCGCCGATGATCAGACCGCCAGGCTGCAGATCGGCACTTCGTTTGCCTTCGCGGACGGGGCCTTCGGCGTCGGCCGTCCGATCCAGGATTCCTTCCTTCTCGCGCGGCCGCACGAGACGCTCGACCGCACGAACGTTATCGCGGGACGGAGTCTCAGGGATGGCCGTTACGAGGCGGCGAGCGGAACGTTCGGGGCGGCCGTCGTCAATCGCCTGGCCTCATACAATCCCCAGGACGTTCAGTACGACATCGATAGGCTGGAAGCCGGGTATGATATCGGGTCCGGCGTGGTTCGCGTCGAGCCGCCGTTCCGCGGGGGATATGATCTGGTGGTCGGAACCGACCGCTTCGTCAGCGCGGTCGGCTTCCTGGAGGTGGACGGTGTCCCAGCCGCGCTCGCCACGGGGCTCATCACTTCGCAAGATGATGAGGGTTTCAAACCGGAGCCCTTCTTCACCAACTCGGCCGGTCGCTTCGGAATCATCGGGCTCGCGCCCGGGCGGAGCTACACTGTTCGTTTGAACGAAAGTGGACGCGCGTTCACGATCAAGGTCCCGGCGGACAGCAAAGGCCTTTACCGACTGGAAACGATAAGTCTCCGGAATGAAGCCGAATAGGAAGTATCATGCGCTACTCGACACTGATTGCCTCGATCTCCCTCCTGGCTATTTCCGGCACCGCCAACGCGGCCGCTTGCCAGCCCGAATTCGTCAATGGCGACTTGTCCCTGGTGATCGACGGCATTGAGATCGAGACCGGCGGACGGTCTACTCGGGACTTCCAGATCCGGGTCCAGAATGCGGCCGGGCCGGCCGGCATGGTAGGGGCCATGAATACGCAACCGTGCGAGGCAAGGATCCGCATCGCCAGGCTGATAGCATCGCCCGATCCCGACTTCCCGCCTTACTTGCTGCGCGCCCCGGGCAATGGCCGGATAGAAGTTCTCCCCGACCCTGCGTCAGGCGGAACTGCCGACAGCGACGTCGTTGTCGCCAATGCGCCCCCGGGACCGCAGGGGCGAGCGGTTCCCTTTCAGATCGGCGTTCCCACCGAATGGGGGCTGCGAGCGGGAACATATGTGGAGCAACTTCAGCTGATGTTGATAGACGGCGCCGGAAACGTCGCTGATCGCTCTACGCTGACGATCACGATCATCATCCCGCCCGCCGTTTCCCTGCGCTTGGTGGGGGCCGTCGTCGGCGGAGAAGGCGGTGGCCCGGCGCAGGTGGACCTTGGCAGCCTGTCCAGCACCACGGAGACTCGCTCGCAGCGTTTCGGCGCCCGCATCTTCAGCACCGCGCCTTATGCGGTGAGGTTCAGTTCCGTCAATCTCGGCAACCTTCTGCACGAGCACGGCCGGGGGCAGATTCCGTACCACCTCTATTTCGACGGGGCGCTGGTCAATCTCGAGGGCGCCAACGGGTTTCCCTATTTCCAGCACACGCCCAAGGCCGGGGACCTGCGACCGCTCAGCATCGCCGTCCCGCCGGTGGTCGCGCAGGCGGGTCGCTATTCGGATCGAGTGACCGTCACGGTCACCGCGATGTGATCAAATGACGGTCAGTCCGAGGCTGATGGCGAGATCCTGGACCAGGCCTGTGGACTGGACCGAGACGGGCACGCTGTCGGCGACGGGGCCGGCGCGATAGGCTACTGCGCTGATGCCCGAAGGGTCGAGCTGCCGCGTCTCACCCGCATAGTAGATCCGGACCTGCTCTCCCTCCTCAAGCGCGCGGTAGCTGGCAACCACACGGAATCCCCGGCCACTGTTGCACATCTCGAAAACCGTGCCGCTCGCTAATCCGGTCGTGGCATCGACCGAAATCGCGGACGCTTCTATCTGGCACACCTCAGGGACAGTTACCGAAATCGGGACGCCACCTGACGCGCGCCCTCCTTCGGCTTGGGCGGCAGCGGGTAGGGCGCTCGCGGCAAGGCAAAACAGGGTCAGGCGATTCATGGTGTGCGGTCCCTCTTCGTTAAATAGGGACTAACCGCATTTGGTTAACAAAACCTGCATACTTGCACTTGAACGAGAATAGCTTGGCCAGCCGGTGTGAGCCTGCTGGCTCGGATCGCGATTGACGGGCGTCAAGGCGGCTGGCCGTCCGAGGCCGTTGCGCACCGCAATAGACGAGTAGCTTGCAGCAGTTGCTGTGCCAGGATCGGCGGACACGGCCCCGCTCGGCGTTGTTAGCCTGGCTCCTCGACGAGGAACCGGCGATCGAGCGCATCAATCCGTGCGCAGCCCAACAGGGCGAGGGTGAGATCGGCTTCGTCGCGCAATATCTCAATGGCGCGGATGACGCCCGCCTCGCCGGCCGACGCGACGCCATAAAGGGGCGCGCGGCCGACCAGCACGGCGTCGGCGCCGAGCGCGATCGCCTTGACGATGTCACCGCCGCTGCGGACGCCGCCGTCGACGAGCAGGGGGAAGCCGGCGCCCACCGCCGCCCGCGCAGCCGGGAGCATGTCGAGCGGCGCGGCGACCCAGTCGAGCTGCCGCCCGCCATGGTTGGAGAGGATGGCGCCGTCCGCGCCGGCCGCCTGGGCGCGCGCGACATCCTCCGCCGTGAGCAGGCCCTTGATCAGCAGCTTGCGCGGCCAGCGGTCGCGGATCCGGGCGGCGCGATCCCAATCCAACCCCACATCCATATGATCGCGGGTCCAGAAGGCGCTTTCGAACAGGCCTTGCTTATCCTTCGGGAACCAGCGCTGGAGGTTCGCGAAGCGGGGAAGCCCGCGGGGCAGCAAGGTCGTGGACCACCAGCGGACATGAAGGCCGGCGTCGATCACCTCCCTCAAGGTCAGTATGGACGGCTTCACCCGCCCTCGGATGTCCCAGGAGCGCTTGCCGAAGGTCTGGGCGTCGGTGGTGACGATCAGCGCCTCGCAGCCGGCCGATTCGGCGCGGGTGATAAGATCGTCGGTAATCTCCGGCGGGTCGATTACGTAGAGCTGGAACCAGTGATGGAGTCCGGCGGTCGCCGCCACGTCCTCGATCGAATTGTTGGACATGGTCGACTGCGCGAAGGGAACGCCCATTCGCGCCGCGCCCAATGCCAGCAACCGGTCCGCGTCCTTGCGGAAGACGCCGTTGAGGCCGGTGGGCGCGACCAGCAGCGGTAACGGCAGGCGCCGGCCGAACAGCGTGCGGCCAAGATCGCGTTGCCTGACATCCACCAGCGCTCGCGGCAGGAAACGCCAGCGGTAGAAGGCGGCGAGATTGCCCGCCAACGCAGCCTCGTCGCCCGCGCCGGCTTCCAGATATTCGAGGGCGAAGCGCGGCAGCCGGCGGTGGGCCATCGCGCGAAGGTCCTCGATCGTCGCGGCGCGCTTCGGATTCCGGCCGCGATAGAGGGTGCGGCGGGGGCTGGTCCCGAGCTGGGCGACGGCCGTCGCTCGCTCGGCCGGAAAGTCCGGACCGCCGCCCGGTGTCATGGTCATTTCGAGTTCGCAAGGATGCTGGCGCTCACCCGATCAGGAACCCTCGATCCCGGCATTGGTTCAGATGGGAAACGGTTAACCGAAACGAGCGGAGACAGCATCATGGCCACCACCGCGGGCGACATTCTCGTCGAAAGCCTAATCGATTGGGGCGTGGAGGTGGTGTTCGGACTTCCGGGCGACGGCATCAACGGCATCATCGAGGCGTTCCGTATCCGGCAGGACAAGATCCGCTTCATCCAGACGCGGCACGAGGAAATCGCCGCCTTCGCCGCCTGCGCCTATGCGAAGTGGACGGGGCGCCTCGGCGTCTGCATCGCGACCTCGGGGCCGGGCGGCATCCACCTGCTGAACGGCATCTACGACGCCAAGCTCGACGGTCAGCCGGTGCTGGCGATCACCGGGCTTCAGTTCCACGACCTCCTCCACACCCACACCCAGCAGGACGTCGAGCTCGACAAGCTGTTCATGGACTCCTGCGCCTACAGCGCGCGGATCATGGGCCCGACCCATGTCGAGAATGTCGTCGAGCTCGCCATCCGCACCGCGCTCGCCTATCGCCAGCCGACCCATGTCACCATTCCGGTCGACATCCAGTCGATGCCGGTCGACAAGGCGAAAAGGTCGAAGCGCAACATCGCCGACCATCTTTCGAACCTGATGGCCAAGGGCGGCCAGCTGCCCGACCGGTCGCAGCTGGAGCGCGCCGCCGCCATTCTCAACCAGGCCGAAAAGCCCTTCATCCTCGCCGGCCAGGGCGCCCTCGGCGCCGGCGACGAACTGCTGGAAATGGCGGAGAAGCTCGGCGCGCCGATCGGCAAGGCGCTGCTCGGCAAGGGCGCGGTGCCCGATCGCAGCGACTATTCCACCGGAGGCGTCGGCCTGCTCGGCACCCGGCCGTCGCAGGAGGCCCTGGAGAGCTGCGACACCCTGCTTATCGTCGGCTCGAGCTTCCCCTATATCGAATATTATCCCCAGCCCGGCGCAGCGCGGGCGGTTCAGATCGAGATCGATCCCAAGCGCATCGGCCTTCGCTATCCGGTCGAGGCGGGGCTGGTCGGCGACAGCCGCACCGTGCTGCGCGAGCTCATCCCTCTCGTCCGCCGGAGCGAAAATCGCGCCTTCCTTCAGGAGGCGCGCAAAGGCGTCGGCGCCTGGCGGGACCTGATGGAGGAGCGGGGCACGCGGACAGACATGCCGATGAAGCCGCAGGTCGTGACGCACGAGCTCAACAAGCTTCTCGACGACGACGCCATCATCGTCACCGACAGCGGCACCATCACCACCTGGGTCGCGCGCCACATCGACATGCGCGGCAGCATGATGTTCAGCTGCTCGGGTACGCTCGCCACCATGGCTTGCGGGATCGGCTATGCGATCGCGGCCGCCATTGCCTATCCCGAGCGGCAGGTGGTGGCGGTGATCGGCGACGGCTCGGTGTCGATGCTGATGGGCGACCTCGTGACGCTCCGCAAATACGGCCTCGACGTGAAGGTCATCGTCATCAAGAACGACAGCCTCGGCATGATCAAATGGGAGCAGATGGTCTTCCTCGGGAACCCCGAATATGTCTGCGAGCTGGAGCCGATCGACTTCGTCAAGGTGGCCGAAGGATGTGGACTCCGATCGCTCCGGATCGACGATCCCGCCCGCTGCGCCGACCAGCTTCGCGACGCCCTCGCGGCGCCCGGACCCTGCCTGATCGAGGCGGTGGTCGATCCTCACGAGCCGCCGATGCCGCCGAAGATCGAGGCGAAGCAGGCGCTTCATCTTGCCGAATCTCTGGTGAAGGGCACCCCCAACGCGAGCAAGATCGCCCTCACCATCGCGTCCGACAAGGTGCGCGAGTTGGTGTGAGCGGCACGCAAGAGCGTGTAGAGATCAGGGCGCCATCGGGCCGCGTCGCCGCCGAGTTCACGCCCTATTCCGTCGAAGCCGCGCGAGCGCTGGAGGCGGACCTCGGACAGGCGCTTGGCCGGGCGGTCGATTTCGGATCCCAAGGCCGCGCCCTCTTCGCCACCGATGCCTCCAACTATCGCCAGGTGCCGATCGGCGTGGTGACGCCCCGGAGCCGGGAAGAGGTGGTCGAGACGGTCCGGCTCTGCCGCCGGCACGCCGCTCCGATTGTCGCTCGAGGCGGCGGCACCAGCCTGGCGGGGCAGGCCTGCAACGTCGCGGTGGTGATCGACTTCTCCCGCTATCTCGACCGGATCGTGGCGCTCGACCCGGAGGCGCGGCTCGCCTGCGTCGAGCCCGGCTGCATCCTCGACACGCTCCGCGACGCGGCGGAGAAGCATCACCTGACCTTCGGCCCGGATCCTTCGACCCACAACCGCAACACGCTCGGCGGCATGATCGGCAATAACAGCTGCGGCGTCCATTCGGTGATGGCGGGGCGCACCTCCGACAATGTCGAGCGAATGACGATCCTCACTTATGACGGCGAGATATGGGAGGTGGGGCCGACCCCGGCGCCGGAGCTGGATCGCATCGTCGCCGGTGGCGGCCGGCGTGGCGAGGCTTATGCCGGCATGCGCGATCTGATCGGTCGCTACGGCGCCCTCATCGAGCGGCGTTATCCCGACATTCCCCGCCTCGTCTCCGGCTTCGAGAATCTCGATGCCTTGCTTCCCGGCCGCGATTTCAACGTCGCCAGCGCGCTGGTCGGCACCGAAGGGACCTGCGCCCTCGTCCTCGATGCAACGCTGAGGCTGGTGCCGAGCCCGCCCTGCCGTGCGCTGGCGGTTCTCGGCTTCGACGACATCTTCCTCGCGGCCGATGCGGTGCCGGAGGTGCTGGCGCTGGGGCCGATCGGAATCGAAGGGTTCGACGACCTTCTCTTCAAATATGTGGGGGAGGGGCATGCCGGACGGGAAGGGCTGAAGCTGTTCCCGCAAGGCAAGGGCTGGCTGATCGTGGAGACCGGCGGCGACACTCTTGCTGAAGCTCGGCAGGAGGCTGAGCGGATCGCCGCAAGGATGAAGGGGCGATGCAACGGCGTCGTCATCTGCGATCCCCGGCAGCAGCGGAAGATCTGGGACGCGCGTGAGGGCGGTCTCGGCGCGACCGCCATGGTGCCGGACAAGCCCGAAAGCTGGGAAGGCTGGGAAGACGCCGCGGTGCCGCGCGAACAGCTCGGCAACTATCTCCGCGACTTCAAGGCGCTGATGCACCGCCACGGCTATGAATCCGCCGTCTACGGCCATTTCGGAGACGGGCTGGTTCATTGCCGCATCAATTTCGATCTTCGCACCGAAGCCGGCCTCGCCAACTGGCGCGACTTCCTGGGGGAGGCGGCGCAGCTGGTCACCTCTTACGGCGGTTCACTGTCCGGAGAGCATGGTGACGGCCAGGCCCGGGCCGAACTGCTGGAGACCATGTATGGTCCCGAGCTCGTTCAATGCTTTCGCGAATTCAAGGCGATCTGGGACCCCCGAAACCGGATGAATCCCGGCAAGGCGATCGATCCCTTCCCGGTCGATGCCAATCTTCGCTTGGGGCCCGGATACAGGCCGCCGCAGCTTGACACCCATTTCGCCTATGAGGCCGATCACGGCTCCTTCGCCCACGCCACCATCCGCTGCGTCGGCGTCGGCGCCTGCCGTCGTCTCGACGCCGGCGACGAGGTCATGTGCCCCAGCTACATGGCGACGCGGGAGGAGAAGCATTCCACCCGCGGCCGCGCCCATTTGCTCCATGAAATGGTGCGGGGCGAGGTCATCAAGGACGGGTGGGAAAGCCGCGAAGTGGAGGACGCGCTATCGCTCTGCCTCGCCTGCAAGGGGTGCCGGCGCGACTGCCCGGTCTCGGTCGACATGGCGACCTACAAGGCCGAGTTCCGCTCGCATCATTATAAGCACCGCCTGCGGCCGCGCTCGGCCTATTCGATGGGCTTTATCCACAAGGCAGCGAGGCTGGCCGAACCTGCCCCCTGGCTTGCCAATTTCCTGACCCGAACGCCTGGTGTGTCGGCGCTGACCAAATGGATCGGGGGCGTTCACCCGAAGGCCGAGCTGCCCGCCTTCGCCCGCCGCTCCTTCCGCCGCTGGACCCTGGACCGAGGAACAAGTTCCGTCGGCGGCGACAGGATCCTGCTCTGGCCCGACACCTTCAACAATTATTTCCGTCCCGAAACGGCCATCGCCGCGACCCGCGTGCTGGAGAGCGCCGGCTATAGCGTCGCCATCCCTCCACGCCCCTTATGCTGCGGCCGGCCGCTCTACGACTGGGGCTTTCTCGATCAGGCCAAGGCGCTCTGGGAGGAGAGCTTCGTCGCCCTCAAGTCGGAGATCGAGCAAGGCACGCCGATCATCGGCCTGGAGCCTGCGTGCACCTCCGCCTTCAAGGACGAGCTTACGGGACTGTTCCCCAAGCGGGCCGAAGCCAAACGCCTGTCGGAGCAGGTCGTCCATTTCACCGATTTCGTCGCCGCGCATTTCGACCGCTTCCCCGAGCCGCGCACGGGCGGCCGGGCGCTCGTGCAGGCTCATTGCCACCATCATGCCGTGATCGGTTTCGAGCCGGAAATGGCGCTGCTCGAGCGCCTCCACATAACTACCGAGCGCCCACCCCAGGGCTGCTGCGGCATGGCCGGCGCCTTCGGCTTTGCGAAGGAAACGCATGATGTCGCCACGGCGATCGGAGAGCGCGTGCTGCTGCCCGCGGTTCGGGAAGCGCCGGATGACAGCCTAATCCTCGCCGACGGCTTCAGCTGCCGCGAGCAGATCGAGCGGACCGGCCGAAGGACGCGCCACATCGCGGAGCTTCTGGCCGAGCGAATGCTTGATGTGGCGGTTTGAACCTGGCGCCGCTGCGCCACTGTCGAGGCTTATAGACCCATGAGGTTGAGGCCGCTCTTCGTGGCTTCGACCGGCTGGGCAACTTTCGCTTCCGCGTCTTGGGGATGGCTGGTAAGCGGCCGGCTATGCTGACCATCAACGGAATCACGGTGCGCCTCGGCGGGCGCACGATCCTCGACCGCGCGAGTGCGGCGATCCGGCCGCGCAGCCGTGTCGGCCTGATCGGCCGTAATGGCGCGGGCAAGTCGACGTTGATGAAGGTGATCATCGGCCAGATCGAGCCGGACGAGGGCGATATCGAGATGCCCCGTGCGACCAAGCTGGGCTATATCGCCCAGGAAGCGCCGAGCGGTATCGCCACGCCCTTCGAAACGGTGCTCGCCGCCGACGTCGAACGCGCCGAACTGCTGGCCGAGGCGGAGAGCTGCACGGACATGCACAGGCTGGGCGACGTCCATGATCGGTTGCTGGCCATCGATGCCTATGGAGCGCCGGCAAGGGCTGCGCGGATCCTGCTCGGCCTCGGTTTCGACGAGGACATGCAGGGCCGGCCGCTCGACAGCTACTCCGGCGGCTGGAAGATGCGTGTCGCCCTTGCCGCCTTGCTGTTCTCCGAGCCCGATGTGCTTCTGCTCGACGAGCCGTCCAACCATCTCGATCTCGAAGCCACATTGTGGCTGGAGAACTTCCTCAAAAGCTATCCCGGCACGCTGGTCGTGATCAGCCACGAGCGCGATCTCTTGAACAACGTGGTCGACTCGATCCTCCATCTCGAGCGCGGGAAGATCGCGTTGTATGCTGGCGGCTACGACGATTTCGAGCGGCAGCGGGCGGAGCGTGCCGCGCAGATCGCCGCTGCCAAGGCGTCGCAGGACGCGCAGCGGGCGCGGCTTCAGGATTATATCGCTCGCAACAGCGCCCGCGCCTCGACCGCGAAGCAGGCCCAATCGCGCGCCAAGATGCTCGCCAAGATGCAGCCGATCGTCGCGCTGGCCGAGGACCCGAGCCTCAGCTTCGCCTTTCCCAACCCGACCGAGCTCAAGCCGCCGCTGATCACGCTGGACATGGCGGCGGTGGGTTATGCAGAGGCGAGTCCCGTGCTGCGCTCGCTGAACCTGCGGATCGACCCCGACGACCGTATCGCGCTGCTCGGCCGCAACGGCAACGGCAAGACGACCCTGGCCCGCCTCCTTGCTGCCCAGCTCGCGCCGATGGAGGGTTCGGTCAAAGCGTCCGGCAAGATGCGGGTCGGCTACTTTACGCAATATCAGGTGGAGGAACTGCAGGGCGACGAGACGCCGCTGCAGCACATGACGCGCGTAATGGAGGGGCACAAGCCGGGCGCCATACGCGCTCAGCTCGGGCGGTTCGGATTCTCGGGTGAGAAGGCGACGACGGCGGCCAGCAGGCTTTCGGGCGGAGAGCGGGCACGCCTGGCACTGGCCCTCATCACGCGCGATGCGCCGCACCTTCTGATCCTCGACGAGCCGACCAACCACCTCGACGTCGATGCGCGTGAAGCGCTCGTCCAGGCGCTCAACGATTATGACGGCGCGGTCATCCTCATCAGCCATGATCGCCACATGGTCGAATTGACGGCGGATCGGCTCGTGCTCGTCGAGAATGGCGCGGCGGTGGATTACCCGGGCAGCATAGACGATTATATCGACTTCGTGCTCGGTCGAAACCAGCCGAAGGCCCAGGCGAACCCGAGGCCGGCAAAGGTGGATCGCAAGAGCGCCGCCAAGGCGCGCGACGAAGCCCGTGCGCTTCAAAGAGCCGCTTCAGATGCCGAAAGGGAATGCGCGCGACTGACTGAGCGGTGCTCGGCGATCGATCAGGCAATGTTCGATCCGACCGGTGCAGATCCGGCGTTGGCGTCGCTTTCTATGAGCGAACTTTCTCGTCAACGGGCGAAGCTGACGGCCGAGCTGGCCCTTGCGGAAGCACGTTGGCTGGAAGCCAGCGAGCAATTCGAGAGGCAGGCCGCCTAGGCTTCATGATCGCCACTGGCAACACTCGCCCTTCTGTCCATGGAACAGATGGACAGTTTGGGGTTGGGCCGACTAGCGTTCGTGGCATGACCAAGCCCATCCTCTACGACTATTACCGCTCGTCGGCGGCCTTCCGTGTTCGCATCGCCCTCAACCTGAAAGGCGTCGATTACGAACCCGTGTCGGTGGATCTTCGCCAAGGGGCACAAAAGGGCGCGGACTATCGCGCCCGCAATCCCCAGGGACTCGTGCCGATGCTGGAAATGAACGGCATGCGCCTCACGCAAAGCCTCGCCATCATCGACTGGCTCGACACGGCCGTGCCGCAACCGCGCCTCATTCCCGCCGATCCCGCCGGCCGCGCCCATGTCATGGCGTTGGCGCTGGCCATCGCCTGCGACATCCACCCGCTGAACAATCTGCGCGTCCTCAACTATCTCTCCGGCCCGCTGGAACAGCCGGAGGACGCCCGCAACGCCTGGTACGCGCACTGGATCAGCGAGGGCTTCACCGCGCTTGAGGCGATGAGCGCCCCGCGCGCGCGTCGCTTCCTTTTCGGCGATACTCCCACGCTGGCCGACATCTGCCTCGTTCCGCAGATGTACAATGCCCGCCGCTTCCACGTGCCGCTGGAGGCCTATCCGACTCTCGTCCGCATCGATGCGGAGGCAAGCGGCCTCGACGCCTTTGCCGCGGCCCATCCCGACAAGGTCGCGCCCGCCGCGTGAGAGCGCTACAGTCGCACCGAAGGAGACTCACCATGGGCAGGATCGACGCGATCGGCGAAAGCATGGCCAAGGCGCGGGCGCTGGGCTCGGTCGAGGTTCCGAGCCTCGCGGGCAAGGTGAGCGACGAGGAATGGAGGGTTCGCGTCGATCTCGCCGCCGCCTATCGGCTGGTCGCCCATTTCGGCTGGGACGACCTCATTTTCACCCATCTCTCCGCGCGCGTGCCGGGGCCGGAGCACCACTTCCTGCTCAACCCCTATAATCTGATGTTCGAGGAGGTGACCGCCTCCAGCCTCGTCAAGGTCGACATGATCGGTAATCCGGTGATGGAGACACCGTTCATCACCAACGCCGCGGGCTTCACCATCCATTCCGCTCTGCACATGGCGCGCGAGGATGCCAAGGCGGTGATGCACCTCCACACGCCGCACGGTCAGGCGGTCTCCGCCCATGCCGAGGGTCTGCTGCCGCTGACCCAGACCGCGATGCTGATCCGCCAGGACGTCGCCTTCCACGAATATGAGGGACTTGCCGTCGACCTGGAAGAGCGGAAGCGGATCGTCGCCGACATGGGCGACAAGGGCGCGATGCTACTGCGTAATCACGGCACGCTCACCGTCGGCGAGACCGTGGGAGAGGCGTTCCTGCGTCTCTATTTTCTGGAGCGGGCCTGCGAGGCGCAGATCCTCGCCCTGTCGGCGGGCGAGGACAACCTCAACAATCCGCCCCAGGGCGCCCCGGAAGTCACAGCCCAGCAGGGCCAGATGGGGCTGAAGATGGCGGCCGGTGCGCTTGCCTGGCCGGCGCTGCTGCGCAAGGCCTATCGCCTCGACCCAGCGTTCGCGACGTAGCTCGTCATTCGAGAAGCAACGGAAGAAGATGACGCGCGCCGGCCTTCGCGTAGGGGGGGCGGGGGGCAGGCCGGCGCGCGCCGGGTCGGCTTCCGGGTCCCTCGAGAGCCGACCCTTCAGGTCAGGCCGCGAAGGCGTGCTCCGCGCGATCGAAGACGGGACGGCGGTTTACGGTGCGGATCGTCTGTCCGCCGGCCACCATGGACGAGCTCACCAGCGGCAACGCCGTCTGGCAGAAGGCGCATTCGGCCATGATCCGGCCGATATACCAGTGGGTGTGGCCGCAACCCGGGCAATGATTGATCTCGTGCTCACGATAAACGATGTGATAGCCCCGTTCGTGGGCCATGGGGATGATACACCCGCCTCGCGCTTCCAGAATACTCGTGGCCATGTTGCTGGCTCCTTTCACAAACTTGGAGCCTCAACGTGCGATAAATCGAAACGGTTTCATGGAAATGGCCACGCCGGAGTCAGCCGGGCCAGCCCTCCACTCCTGCGCCGCCTTGCGTTTACCATGCAAAGCCGCCGCGATCAGCCGTTTTCCGCAAGCGGCGAACCGAAAGAACATAGTGGCGGAAAAAACATACGGTGATCCGCATCTAGCGACCGGTGGATCGCGTGCCTACGCTGCGCTCCAAAAACAAAAGGGGAGAATAGGGCTATGATCCGGGCACGTTCGTTCGCCGGCGCCGCGATGTTCGTCGCGCTCATCGTCACGCAGGCCGCGCCCGCTGCGCCGCCCGCCGCAACCCTCAAGAAAAGCGCCGTCGCCGGGGTCGAAGCCCGCGCCAAGCTCGCGCAGGAGATCAACGACTCCGTGTTCAGCTTCGGGGAGCTCGGCTTGCACGAGGTCGAGACCTCGCGCTACCTGACCCAACTGTTGGAGGAGAAGGGCTTCACCGTCGAACGCGGCGTCGCGGGCCTGCCGACCGGCTGGGTCGCGCGCTGGACGAATGGAACCGGCGGCCCGGTCATCGCCCTCGGCAGCGACATCGACGGCATTCCCAAGGCCTCGCAGAAGCCCGGCATTCCCTGGCACGATCCGCTGGTCGCCGGCGCACCTGGCCATGGTGAGGGCCATAATTCGGGGCAGGCGGTCAACATCGTCGCCGCCCTCGCCGTCAAGGAGCTGATGGAGAAGCACGACATAGCCGGCACTTTGCTTCTCTGGCCCGGCGTCGCCGAGGAGCTCGTCGCCGGCAAGGCCTTCATGGTCCGCGACGGCGTGTTCGAGGACGTCGACGCGGTGCTCTTCACCCACGTCGGCAACAATCTGGAGACGTCCTGGGGCCAGTCGTCCGGCACCGGCCTCGTCTCCGTCGAATATACGTTCAAGGGCAACAGTGCGCATTCCGCCGGCGCGCCGTGGCGCGGTCGCTCCGCCCTCGACGCGGTGGAGCTGATGAACATCGGCTGGAACATGCGCCGCGAGCATCTTCGGCCCGAGCAGCGCTCCCACTATGTCATCACCGACGGCGGCGACCAGCCCAATGTGGTCCCCTCCGTCGCCTCGGTCTGGTATTATTTCCGCGAGCAGGATTTCGAAGGCATCCGCGAGAATTTCGAAACCGGCAACGAAATCGCCGAGGGCGCCGCGAAGATGACCGGCACCACCGTCGCCCGCCGCATCGTCGGCACCGCCGCCCCGCGCCATTTCAACCGCCCGATCGCTGAGGCGGCCTACGTCAACATCAAGGCGGTGGGTCTCCCCCAATGGACGCAGGACGAGCAGGCCTTCGCCAAGCTCGTCCAGAAAAATGTCGGCGCTGACGAGATCGAAGGGCTCGCTACCGAGCTCGAAGAGCTGGAGGCGCCCGAGGAGGAACCGAAGAGCGGTGGCTCGGACGACATCGGCGACGTTTCCTGGATCGTTCCCACCATCACCGTCCGCTACCCATCCAACATCCCGGAACTGCCCGGTCACCACTGGTCCAACGCCATCGCCATGGCGACGCCCATCGCCCACAAGGGCGTCGTGGCCGGCGCCAAGGTCGTCGCGATGACGACCCTCGACCTCCTCACCAAGCCGAAGCTGCGCGAGGCCGCCTGGGACTATTTCAACACCGTTCAGACCAAGGACCAGAAATATGTGCCGATGCTAGGCGCGGAGGACAAGCCGGCGCTGGAGATCAACGCCGACATCATGGCCGAATATGCGCCGAAGCTTCGGGAATATTATTACGACCCTTCCCGCTATCCGACCTATCTCGACCAGCTCGGCATCGAGTTTCCCGTCTTGGAGATGCCGGCAGCTTCAGGAGAGTGAATTGTCTGCCGCAGGCGTCCGGCCTACCATCGCTATATCTCCATAGGTGTGCCGCGCCTGTGTCGACCGGCAGGAGCAGGCGTCGTCGCGGCGGCTTCAGCGGCAGACCTTCCCCCACCGCTTCCTCCTTGCTAGAGCGCCGGGAACTCAAGGCATAGCAGAAGGATAAGGCGCCATGACTGCCGTCGGCCAGGACACACTCAAAACCCGCAGCACGTTGAATGTCGGCGGCCGATCCTATGGCTATTATTCGCTGGCCAAGGCGGCTTCGGCGCTGGGCGATGTCTCCCGCCTGCCTTTCTCGATGAAGGTGCTGCTCGAGAACCTGCTGCGCTTCGAGGACGGCGTCACCGTCACCCGCGAGGACATCCAGGCGATCGTCGACTGGCAGCAGGACAAGGGCGCCAATCCACGCGAGATCCAGTATCGCCCCGCGCGCGTGCTGATGCAGGACTTCACCGGCGTTCCGGCGGTGGTCGATCTCGCCGCGATGCGCGACGCGATGAAGACGCTCGGCGGCGACCCGCAGAAGATCAACCCGCAGGTGCCGGTCCATCTCGTCATCGACCATTCAGTGATGGTCGACGAGTTCGGCTCGCCCAAGGCGTTCGAGAAGAACGTCGCCCTCGAATATGCCCGCAACATGGAGCGCTACCAGTTCCTGAAATGGGGCGCGTCCGCTTTCGACAATTTCAAGGTCGTGCCGCCGGGCACCGGCATCTGCCACCAGGTGAACCTTGAGAATATCGGCCGCACGGTCTGGAGCAGCAAGGACGCCTCGGGCGCGGAGGTCGCCTATCCGGACACGCTGGTCGGCACCGACAGCCACACCACCATGATCAACGGCCTCGGCGTGCTCGGCTGGGGCGTCGGCGGCATCGAGGCGGAGGCGGCGATGCTCGGCCAGCCCGTGTCGATGCTCATTCCCGAAGTCGTCGGCTTCCATCTCTCCGGCGCGCTCGGCGAGGGCATCACCGCGACCGACCTCGTGCTCACCGTCACGCAGATGCTTCGCGCCAAGGGCGTCGTCGGCCGCTTCGTCGAATTCTACGGCCCCGGCGTCTCCGCGCTCAGCCTCGCCGATCGCGCGACCATCGCCAACATGGCGCCCGAATATGGCGCCACCTGCGGCTTCTTCCCGGTCGATGCCAAGACGCTCGATTATCTCCGCCTCACCGGTCGGAGCGAGGAGCAGATCGCGCTGGTCGAGGCCTATTGCAAGGAGCAGGGCCTGTGGCTCGATCCGACCGTGGAGCCGGTCTTCACCGATACGCTTCGCCTCGACATGTCGACGGTCCAGCCTTCGCTCGCCGGCCCCAAGCGGCCGCAGGACAAGGTGCTGCTCTCCGAGCTCGACACCGAGTTCATCGAGGACCTCAAGACCGAATATGACCGCAACGGCGATCCCTCCGTGCGGCACATGGTGTCCGGCACCGGTCACGATCTCGGCCATGGCGACGTCGTCATCGCCGCCATCACCAGCTGCACCAACACCTCCAACCCCAGCGTTCTGGTCGCCGCTGGGCTCGTCGCCCGCAAGGCGCGCGAGCGCGGCCTCGATTCCAAGCCCTGGGTCAAGACCAGCCTCGCGCCGGGCTCCCAGGTGGTCACCGACTATCTGGAGCGCGCCGGCCTGCAGGAGGATCTGAACGCCATCGGCTTCGACCTGGTCGGCTATGGCTGCACCACCTGCATCGGCAATTCGGGCCCGCTGCCGGAGCCGATCTCGAAGGCGATTCACGCCAACGATCTGGTCGTCGCCTCGGTGCTCTCCGGTAACCGAAACTTCGAAGGGCGCGTATCGCCCGACACGCGCGCCAATTATCTCGCCTCGCCGCCGCTCGTCGTCGCCTATGCGCTGAAGGGCACCGTCACCGAGGACATGATCTCGACGCCGATCGGCCAGGACAAGAATGGCGCGGACGTCTATCTCAAGGACATCTGGCCCACCAACGACGAGGTCCGCAGCCTCATCGACCAGCATGTCAATGCCGACATGTTCAAGGCCCGTTACGCCGACGTCTACAAGGGCGACGACCAGTGGCGCGCGATCGATATTACGGGCGGCGACACCTATGCCTGGTCGGCGGGCTCGACCTACATCCAGAACCCGCCTTATTTCGAAGGCATGACGATGACGGCGTCAGCGCCCACCGACATTGTCGGCGCCCGGGCGCTTGCCGTCTTCGGCGATTCCATCACCACCGATCACATCAGCCCGGCCGGTGCCATCAAGCTCGACAGCCCGGCCGGCCAGTATCTGACCGACCATCAGGTCGCCCGCCCGGACTTCAACAGCTACGGCGCCCGCCGCGGCAATCACGAGGTGATGATGCGCGGCACCTTCGCCAACATCCGCATCAAGAACCAAATGACGCCCGGCATCGAGGGGGGCGTCACCAAGCACATCCCCACCGGCGAGGTGCTGCCGATCTATGACGCCGCCATGCGCTACAAGGAGGCGGGGACGCCGCTGGTCGTCATCGCCGGCAAGGAATATGGCACCGGCTCTTCCCGCGACTGGGCGGCCAAGGGCACGAACCTGCTGGGCGTGCGCGCCGTCATCGCGGAGACCTATGAGCGTATCCACCGCTCGAATCTCGTCGGCATGGGCGTCGTGCCCCTCCAGTTCACCGGCGCCGACAATCGCGAGACGCTGGGCCTCACCGGCGACGAGATTTTCAGCATCACCGGGGTCGCCGACCTCCAGCCGCGCCAGGACGTCGAGGTGCAGGTGAGCCGCGCCGACGGCTCGACCTTCACCTTCACCGCGCGTTGCCGGATCGATACGCTGAACGAGCTCGAATATTTCCGTGCCGGCGGCATCCTCCACTATGTGCTGAGGAACCTCGCCGCCTGAGCACGGAGCAGCTCTTCGTCGAGATAGCGGGCTGGTCGGGCGCGGTCGTGATCCTGCTCGCCTATCTGCTGCTGTCGATAGGACGGCTGACGGGGCAGTCGGCCGCCTATCAATGGATGAACGTGGGCGGCGCCGCGGGTTTCATCGTCAACGGTTGGTGGCACGGCGCCATGCCGTCGGCATCGCTCAACGTGATCTGGATGCTGATCGGCGCGATGGCGCTATGGCGGATTAGGCAAAGAGGCTCGTCGACCTCGACTAGGTGATCGCGGCGGCGACTGACCCACTCAGCGGCCGGCGACTGTGCCGCTCCGGTGATGCTTGCACGTCACCTTCGGGTTGAAGGGCGCGAAGACGCCGTTCGGATTGTCGCGATAGAGCCACACATGCCGGTCGTAATGCGGCTCGAACATATGGGCTTCGTCGAGAGAGGTGGCTGGATCGTCCGCCATAGTGTCGTAGACGAGGCCCTGATAGGTCGGCGGCGCCATATGCCCTAGGGCCTCCCACGCCCCTCGAAAGACGAGGTTCTCGACCGCCACCAATTCGAGCGAACCGTCGGCTTGCGGCTCGTAGATCAGGATGGCGGGCTTCCTAAAGTCGGTGTGCGTGCCATTTCCGTTTACCCGGGGATTGGGCGGCGCCGTGATGCCGAGCAGATCGGGGCGGAAATAATGGACGCCCATTGCGCCGAACTCCGCCGGCTGGCCGAGCAGGTCGGCCGTCTCGCAGATATTCATCGGGTCCCGGATATAGCCTTCCGCCAACGCGACCTTCACGTCGCGAAACCGCTCGGTCGCGGATCGCACTTCGGCCAGGTCGGGTTCGCCGCTCGGCGCCGGAGCGTCGTTGGCGGCGACAAGCAGGCTCGCCGCGGTCAGAAGCGCTGCGAACCGGCGGATGGAATGGGGATGGGCGATTTTGGCAGGCGACAGCGCGCCCGCTGCGGCAGCTCTCATCTGATCCTCCCTGAAACTGAAGTTTCACGCAACCAACAGGTGGAGAAACTCCGCCAATCACAGGACGGAAACACTGATGCTGGACTCGGGCTTGGGCCCGGACTCAAAATACCGCGCCGGCGGCAGCGGCGTCAATCGGCCGACTCCGGTTCGGGCGCTTGTGCCGTTCGGCTAGCGCCGCGCCTCGGCGCTCTTCTGCCGCACTTCCTTGAACTCCGAACCGTCCTTCCAGGTCGGCCAACGGTCGGAGAAGGCGAGATCGCGCGCCATGTCCCAGACGAGGTCGATGTCCTGGACCGCGCCGGCGAGATTCCAGGTCTCGTCCCAGCGGTCGCCGGGCGTGTGGTAGCGGTTCTTGGTATAATCCGCGACCCAGGCTTCGCCGGCCTCCCGGCCGCCCTCGACCAGGTCGGCACCGCCGCCCAGACCCATCATCAGCAGCACGGGGACGCCGCGCTTGGCGAGCGAGAAATGGTCGGCGCGGTAGAATAGGCCGCGTTCCGGCGCCGAGTCGGGGGTCACCGTCCGGCCCTGCGCCTTGGCGAAGCGGCCGAGATCGTCCTCCAGGCTGTTCTGGCCTTCGCCGATCAGGATTACGTCGCGCGCCAGGCCGGCGGTCTGCAGCACGTCGACGGTGAGGTTGGCCACCGTCTTTTCCAACGGATAGATCGGGTTCAGCGCATAATATTCCGAGCCGAGCAGGCCGCGCTCCTCGGCCGTCCAGGCGGCGAACACGACCGACCGGTCGGGCTGCGGCCCCGCCTTGAAGGCGCGGGCGATCTCAAACATCGCGGCAAGGCCGATGCCGTCGTCATTGGCGCCGGCGCGGACCGTGCGGCCCTCAGCATCCGGCGCGCCGATGCCATAGGCGTCCCAATGCGCGGCGATCATCACCGTCTCGTCGGGCCGCTTGGCGCCGGGAATGCGGGCGAGCACGTTGCGGCTCTGGACCACCTGCTGCTTCACCGGGAAGGCGGCGGAGAAGGTCGCATCTTTGAGCGGAACGGCGGTGAAGGCGTCGGTGCGGGCGCGGGTGCGTTCGGCGGCGAGATCGAGGCCGGCACGCTTGAAGAGGTCGGCCGCCGCCTCGCCGCTGATCCATCCCTGGAGCTTCAGGCTGGTGACGTCCTCGGGCGCGCGGACGAGACCGTAATTCTCGCCGCCGCCGGAGATCACCGTGCTCCAACCATAGCCCGCGCCCGGCGTGTCATGGACGACGAGGGCGCCGATCGCGCCCCGCCGGTCCGCTTCCTCGAACTTGTAGCTCCAGCGGCCATAATAGGTCATCGCCTGGCCGGAGAATTTGCCGGCGACGGGATCGCCCTCCTTCGCCTCGAAATCCGGATCGTTGACCAGGAAGACGGCGACCTTGCCCTTGAGATCGACGTCGCCGAAATCGTCCCACTGCCGCTCCGGCGCATCGACGCCATAGCCGACGAACACCATTTCGGCATTGTCGATGGCGGTGCGATCGACCGGTTGCAGAGTGCTGACGTAAATGTCTTCCGCGAAGGTCCACGGCACTTCGTTGTCGCCCACCGTGACGGACAATTCCTCCGGTTCGCCGAGTTGCGTGTGAAGGAGGTCTACGCGCTGGGTCCAGCCGCCATTCTCCCCGCCGGGCTCGAGCCCGATCTCCTGGGATTGGGAGACGAGATACGCGACCGTCCGCTCCTCGCCCGGTGTTCCCGGCGCACGACCGCCGAACTCGTCCGACCCCAGGATCTTGACCGCTTCCTCGATTCTGGCGGCGTCGATCGGCGTGTCCGCCGCGTCGGCTTGCACGCAGGCGGCTGCGGTCGTCAGCGCGAGAAGGGCGAGCAGGGTTCGAGACATCATGGGAGACTCCGTTCTGCGGGGGCGTCCTTGTGACGGCCGAGACGCTCCGAAGCAAGTCAGGCGGGCTGAAGCGAGGCCCCTAGCCAGCCGGGAATGATGGCATCTCCGAGGTCGTCGACCCGGCGATGCTCGACCGCTAGGCCGAGGTCCGGATAGTGGATACGAGTGCGCTCTCCGGCCGCATCGGCGGGAACGACGACGAGGCGGCGGTTGACCTTGTTGCGGTAGTTCATGCGCGCCGTGTTTTCCTGTCCGACATAGCAGCCCTTGGCGAAGCTGACGCCGTTCAGCTCGCCGGCGTTGCATTCGAGCCAGAGCGTCTTGTCGGAGCCCAGCTCCGCCACGCTCTCGGTGACGCCGAGCGAGAGGCGGTGTTCGAGCCAGCCTTCGGCGGGATCATCGGCAGGCGCGAGCCAGCGATGGCCGAGCTCGGCAAGGCGAGGATCGTGCACAGGCGAAAGCCGCGGGCCAGTGCCGGACTCGACCCTGCCCTCAGCCGGGGAACCGAGCGACCAGTGCACCGCCAGGCTCTCGTCCCGCTCAATCGCGATCGGCCGGCGGAGGCGGTAGAGGAGGAGGCGTTTGCGAAGCGGCTCGAGCTGCTCGGCCTCGCAGTCGATCAGCACGTCATCGCCGTCCGCCCACAGGATGAAGTCGAACAGCGCCTTGCCCTGTGCCGTCAGCAGCCCGGCCCAGAGCGGTCTGTCCGGGGCGAGCCGATTTACGTCGTTGGTGACGAGGCCTTGGAGAAATCCGCGGATGTCTTCACCCGAGATACGGAGAAGGGCGCGGTCGATGAGGGTGGTCGCTGGCATGAAGACGAGTTAGGGGGTCTCCACCCGATTTCCAAACCGCTCGTGACCGATTGCGCTGCATCACATGACTCAAACCGCCCGCCTCACCCTTCGCCGCCCCGATGACTGGCATGTTCACCTTCGCGACGGCGAGATGCTGAAGGCGGTGGCGCCCTACACCGCGCGCCAGTTCGGCCGCGCGATCGTGATGCCGAACCTCGTGCCGCCGGTGATCAGCGTCGCCGACGCGGTCGCCTATCGCGAGCGCATCCTGGCGGCGCTTCCTGAAGGCAGCGACTTCACGCCGCTGATGACCTGTTACCTGGTCGATCATGCCGACGCGGCCGAGATCGAGCGCGGCTTTGGCGAAGGCGTCTTCACCGCCGCCAAGCTGTATCCGGCTCATGCCACCACCAACGCCGCCCACGGCGTGACGGACGTGCGGACCCTTTATCCGGCGCTGGAGGCGATGCAGCGCATCGGCATGCCGCTTCTCGTCCACGGCGAAGTGACCGATCCCGACATCGACATCTTCGACCGCGAGGCCGTGTTCATCGAGCGGGTGCTCTCGAAGCTCGTCAGCGACCTGCCGGAGCTGAAGGTCGTGTTCGAGCATATCACGACCGCCGAAGGCGTCGCTTTCGTCGAAGCAGCGGGCCCCAACGTCGCGGCGACGGTCACGCCCCAGCATCTCATCATCAACCGCAACGCGCTGTTCGCCGGGGGCTTGAGGCCCCACGCCTACTGCCTTCCCGTCGCGAAGCGCGAGCAGCATCGTCTCGCCGTCCGCCGCGCCGCCACGTCGGGATCGCCGAAATTCTTCCTGGGGACCGACAGCGCGCCGCACGCGGTGGAGCGCAAGGAGGCCGCCTGCGGCTGCGCCGGCATCTTCAATGCGCCCTTCGCACTCGAATCCTACGCGGGGGTGTTCGAGGAGGAAGGCGCGCTCGACCGGCTCGAGGCCTTCGCCTCGGAGAATGGCCCGCGCTTCTACGGGCTGCCGCTCAACGAGGGCCGCGTGGTCCTGGAGCGGGTGCCGTCAGAGGTTCCGGACGCGCTCGCCGCCGCCGGAAGCAGCCTGGTGCCCTTCCACGCCGGCGAGACCCTGCCCTGGCGCTTCGCGGGCGTCGCGGCCTGAGCCTCAGAAGGGCAGCCAGCGGGTCTTTTCGGTGAAGTTCATATAGCCGGCATTGACGCCCAACCTCAGGCCGACGCCCAGGCGCACCGGGATCAGGACGACGTCGCCGCTGCGATGATAACTCGCGGTGAAGCCGCCCAGGACATAGGCATTGCCCTCGGCGCCCGGATAGCGCTTGAAGAGGTTCTGGCTGTCGTAGAGGTTGTAGACCAGCACGAAGACCTTGCTGGCATCGGCCCCGAAATCGAAGCCGAGCGACGGCCCGGTCCAGTAGACGAGGCGGTCGCCCTCGACCTGATGGTGCATGGTCCCCGAACCGTAGCGGACGCCGAAGACGAAGGCGCCGCCTGCCTCCTGCCCCTTGATATAGGCGACGGGTTCGCCCTGGTCGCGCAGGATATTCTCGATGATGCCGGCGAGGCCCTCGGTGCCCTTGCCGAAAACGTCTTCGGCGGCGGTGAAGATGTCCTCGCGCGGGATGGTCTGGCCGGCCGCGGCATTCGCCTGGGGAGCGGGGACCGGCGCCGTCGCCATGGGGGCTGCGGGCGCAGCCTCCCAGTTCTCATCGGTGCCGGGGTCGACCGGCTGATAGGGATCGTCGGCGGGGGCGAAGCCATTCGGGTCGGTGGCATAGGGATCGGCCGCATAGGGATCGGTGTAGCCCTGCTCCGCCGGCGCCTGATACTGGCCGGCGTTGTTGGGGTCGATCTCAGTGATCTGTGCGATCGCCGGCGCGGCCGACAGGGCAAGGCCTGCGGCGAGCAGTTTCACAAATGCGGCTTTGAACATGATACGCGTTCCCCCGGGCCCTCGCTGCGGCTTAGTTAACCCGTTCTAGCCTTGCGCCGCAATGAACGGACGATGAGCCGAGTCGATAGCGCGCCGGAACGGTTGTCTTTTGATTGGTTGAACAGTGTGAATGCCGCCGCTATAGCCCGCCGTTCAGCGCTTTGCGGAGACGTGGGTGAGTGGCTGAAACCAGCGGTTTGCTAAACCGCCGTAGGGATAAATTCCCTACCGAGGGTTCGAATCCCTCCGTCTCCGCCATCCTTCTTGTTCAGCCAGTCGCCGGGAAGGGGGCGGTTCCGGCAGGCGGCCGTCGTTGGAGAGCAGGACGGCCACCCACCGCGTGCTGTCGAATTCGGCGCAGACCATCATCAGCATCAGGGTAAGCGGCACCGCCAGGAAGGCGCCCGGCACGCCCCAGAGGAATCCCCAGAAGGACAGGGCCAGGATCGTCGCGACGGGATCGATATTCTGCGTCTCGGCCTGCATACGCGGATAGATGAGGTTGCCGACGACGAAGGCGGCGAGCTGGATCCCGGCGAACACCACGGCGGCCTGCCACACCGTCGGAAACTGGAGCAGGGTGAACAGGGCCGGAGCCACCGATCCGACGGTGACGCCGATGATCGGGATGTAGGACAGCAGGAACAGGACGACGGTCCAGAAGAGGGCATTGTCGAGGCCGACGCCGACCATCACCGCGCCCGACGCGCCCGCCAGCATGATGCCGGTCAAGGTCTGCACCCACACATAGGTCTCGATGTCCGTCGCGATGCGGGTCATGCCCGACTTGATCGCCTCGGCGCGGTCCGACGAAGCGGCGATGGCGCGAACCTTGGTGGCGAGCCGCGGACGCGAGGCCAGCATGAAACCGAAATAGACGATCATCAGGAAGACGCCGGAGAGAATGTCCTGCGCGCCCTGCAGCGCGTCCCCCGCCAGCTGCGGAACGCTGACGCTGCCGACCAGGGTGCTGAGGTGCAGCGGCTTTTCCAGGCCGAAAGACTGCCCGGCGTCGTGCACCAGCTGTTCCAGCCGGGCGGCGAGGGCAGGGGCCTGCTGGACCATCTCCACCGCGCCCTGTGCGATCACATAAAAGGCAGTGAAGGCGCCGATCCCGATGACGGCGCCGGCCAAGGTCGCCACGGCCCAGCCGGGCGCCTTCGGCCAGCGCCGCACGATCGAGCGGACGAAGGCATCCACCAGCACCGCCAGGACGAAGGCGATGACGAAGGGGATCAGGATGCTCCCGAGGAAATAGAGCAGCGCCATTCCGAGCGCCGTGCCGGTAATCACCTGCGCGATGCGGACAGGCATCAACCTCAACCGCTTCCTCCCTGACAGATGCTCGTTCTTAGGGACTGGGCCCTCGGCCGGTCAATTTCAATGACTGGCCGGCGACTGGCGGATGCTTCATCGCGCGTTATAGAGAGGGGAACGAGCCGGGGAGGACATGATGGAGAGACGGGAATTTCTGGCCGCGTTGCCGGCCGCCGCGGTGGGACTTTCGCTTACGGAAACCGCCAAGGCGCAAACCGAGGCCGAGCCCTTTCCCGGTTTTCAGCCACCCGGCGTCGATCGCTGGGAGCGGTCCGATGTCGAGGCGGGCGACAGGCCGGTGGGCGCCAGCTTCGGTACCCGCTCCGAAGTGTTCGGCCGATCGGGCGCGGCGGGCACGTCGCACCCGCTGGCGACCCTGGCCGGCATCGACATCTTGAGGAAGGGCGGCTCGGCGGTCGACGCGGCGATCGCGATCAACGCCTGCCTCGGCTTCCTGGAGCCCACCGCCTGCGGCATCGGCGGCGACGGCTATGCGATGCTGTGGGACCCGAAGGCCGCCAAGGTCGTCGGCATCTCCGGCTCGGGTCGCTCGCCCCGCTCGCTAACTCTTGAGGCGGTGCGGAGTCGCCTCAGGAACGGCTTCATCCCGCCCTATGGCGCGCTGCCGGTGTCGGTGCCCGGCACGGTCGACATGTGGTGGACGCTCCACGGCAAATACGGAAAGCTCAAATGGGCCGAGCTGTTCGAGCCCGCCATCGCCTATGCCGAGGGCGGCGTGCCGGTGCCGGCGGTGGTCGCTTATTATATTCGGCGCGGCATGACGAACTTCGCACGGCCCGGCATGGGCATCGAGGAGCTCGACAATGCCCGCGCCACGTTCGCACCCGGCGGCGAGACGCCAGGGGTGGGCGAGATCTTCCGGAACCCGGACCTCGCCCGCACCTACCGCATGATCGCCGAGGGCGGCCGCGATGCCTTCTACGAAGGCGACATCGCCCGCGCCATCGACGCCTATTTCAAGCGCATCGGCGGCTGGCTCTCTTATGCCGATCTCGCCGCCCATCAGTCCAAATGGACCCAGCCCTATTCGACCGACTATCGCGGCGTCCGCGTCCATGCGATTGGCGAGAACACGCAGGGCCTGGCGACTCTCCAGATGCTCAACATTCTGGAGCATTTCGATCTGAAGGGCGCGGGCTTCCAGTCGCCGCTCTCGATCCATCTCCAGGCGGAGGCGAAGCGGCTCGCCTATGAGGATCGCGCCCGCTACTATGCCGATCCAGACCTGGTGGACGTGCCCGCCGACTGGCTGGTGTCCAAGGCCTATGCAGCCCAACGGGCGAAGCTGATCCGGCCGGACCGAATCAACGACAAGATACGGCCAGGCGACGCGCCGTCGCGGGGCGACACCACCTATTTCTCGGTCGCCGATAGGGACGGGATGATGGTGTCGATGATCCAGTCCAACTTCCGCGGCATGGGCTCCGGCCTCGTCGCCGACGGGCTCGGCTTCATGTTCCAAGACCGCGGCCAGCTCTTCACGACGGTGGACGGCCACCCCAACATCTATGCGCCGGGCAAGCGCCCTTTCCAGACCATCATCCCCGGCTTCGCGACCAAGGGCGATCAGCCGTGGCTGTCCTTCGGCGTCATGGGCGGCGACATGCAGCCGCAGGGCCAAGCGCAGATCATCATCAATCGGACCGATTATGGCCTCGACGCCCAGGCGGCCGGAGATTCGCCGCGCTGGCATCATGAAGGCTCGTCGCAGGCGATGGGCGAGGACGATCCCACGCTCGGTCCGCGCGGCCTGCTGCGGCTGGAGACGGGCGTACCCGATAGAACGGCGGCGGCGCTCGCGGCGATGGGCTGGAAGATCGGCGAATCCGACGGCGGCTTCGGTCGCTATCAATGCGTGGAGCGGCGGATGGACGGCAATGAGCGCGTCTACGGCGCGTCGAGCGAGATGCGCGCCGACGGGCTGGCGCTTGCTTATTGAGGAAGCTAGGGCGGCGCCATGCTGAGCCTGAATTTCATCCGCGAGAATGGCGATACCGTCCGTAAGGCGATCGCCGACAAGAATGTAGACATCGATATCGATGCGCTCCTCGCCCTCGACGGCGAGGTGCGGGCGATGAAGACCGAGGTCGACGACCTCCGCCGACAGCGCAACGAGATCAGCGCCAGCTTCAAGACCGCGGATCCCTCGGAGCGGCCGGCGCTCGGCGCCAAGGCCAAGGAGATGGGCGCGCGCGCCGGCGAGATTGAGGCCGCGCTGGCGGAGAAGTCGGGCGCGCTCGAAGCGCTGATGCTGCGCCTGCCCGGCATCCCCTGGGACGGTGCGCCGATTGGACCGGACGAGACCTTCAACACGGTCGTGCGCCAGGTCGGCGAGATTCCGAGCTTCGATTTCGAGCCGCGTGATCATGTCGCGCTGATCGAGATGAACGATTGGGCCGACCTCGGCCGCATCACCCAGGTATCGGGCTCGCGCCAATACTGCCTCAAGGGCCGCCTCGCTTTGCTGGAGCAGGCGCTGATGTTCTGGGCGCAGCAGAAGCTCGCCGCCGAGGGCTTCACGATGATGACGGTACCGGCTCTGGCTAGGCCGAGCGCCTTCGTCGCCACCGGGCATTTCCCCGGTCATGAGGAAGAAGCCTACGAGATTCCGAAGGACGAGCTCTATCTCGCCGGGACCGGCGAGATCGCGCTGACCAGCCTGCATTCGGGCGAGATCATCGAGGCCGACAAGCTCCCGATCCTCTACGCCGGCTACTCCCCCTGCTTCCGCCGCGAGGCGGGGAGCGCGGGGCGCGACGTGCGCGGGCTGCTGCGCGTCCATCAATTCTACAAGCTGGAGCAGTACGTCATCTGCGAGGATGACGACGCGATTTCGGCCGAATGGCACGCGCGGTTGCTCGCCAATGCCGAGATGCTGCTGAAGGACCTCGAAATCCCCTATCAGGTGGTCGAAACCTCGACCGGCGACATGGGCCTCGGCAAGTATCGCATGAACGACATCGAAAGCTGGGTGCCGAGCCTTGGCAAATATCGCGAGACGCACAGCTGCTCGACCCTGCACGATTGGCAGGCGCGCCGGGCGAACCTCCGCTGGCGCGACGGCGAGCGCAAGGTGCGCTTCGTCCACACCCTCAACAACACCGCGCTGGCGAGCCCCCGCATCCTCGTGCCCCTGCTCGAAAATCATCAGCAGGCGGACGGGCGCGTGAAGCTGCCCAAGGCGCTGCAGGGCCTGATGGGTGGCGAATACCTCTGAGGACTGCGCCCCGCCCGCGAGGCTGCTGATCAGGGAAGGCCTGATGGTCGCCTCGCGCGTCTGGCGAGGGTTCGGACGGTTAGGGGAGCGGGGACCGATAGACGGGCCTAGGCTGATGGTCATCCCCGGCTTCCTCGCCAGCGACCGCACCACGCTCGGCCTCCAGCGCGCCCTCGCCGAGGCGGGCTATCGCGTATCCGGCTGGGGCATGGGCCTCAACACCGGCGTCAGGGCCGATACGCTGAAGCGGATCCTCGCCCGCGTCGAATGGTTCGGCGCCGGCCGTCCCGTCATCATGGTCGGCTGGAGCCTTGGCGGCCTCTATGCCCGCGAAGTCGCCAAGCTGCGCCCCGATCTGGTCGAGAAGGTCGTGACGATGGGCACGCCCTTCTCAGGCAACCGGCGCGCCAACAATGCATGGCGTCTCTATGAGATGATCGCCGGCCACCCGGTCGACGCGCCGCCGCTCGAGGCGGATGTCGAAGCAAAGCCGCCCGTGCCCACCCTCGCCCTGTGGTCCCGCCGCGATGGCATGGTCGCCCCCGCCTGCGCGCGCGGCGTCGAGGGCCAGAGCGACCGCCAGATCGAACTCGACTGCAGCCATATGGGCTTCGCCGTCCACGGCCGCGCCTATCCCCAGATCATAGAGGCGATACGCAGCTTCTAATCCTTCCTACGCCGGAGACATGGGAGAGGGGTAAGGTGGCGCAAGATTAGAGGATCGCGATCGAGCGCCGGCCGTCAGGGCAGCTACTTCTCCACCAGCCCAAGGCTGGTCCCCCTTCCCATCCGTGATCCCCGGATCACGTCACCTTGCCTCTGACCGCGAACCGAGGCTCGCGCCAGCGGCCGCTTTCGAGGATGTCGACCAGCCGGTCGATGGCGGTCCAGATGTCCTCGTAGCCGAGATAGAGCGGGGTGAGCCCGAAGCGGACGACGTCGGGTGCCCGGAAGTCGCCGATCACCTCCGCTTCGATCAGCGCCTGGCAGATTTCGAAGGCGTGGGGGTGACGGTAGGAGATGTGGCTGCCGCGCGCGCCGGGGTCGCGCGGGCTGACGCAGTCGAGGCCGTGGCCGGCGCAGCGCTGTTCGACGAGGGCGGCGAAGAGATCGAACAGGGCCGTCGACTTGGCCCAGGCCGTCTCCATGTCGACGCCTTCGAAGCTCTCGACGCCGCTCTCCAGCGCCAGCAGGCTCAGCATCGGCGGCGTGCCGGCAAGGAAGCGAGCGATGCCGGGGGCGGGGACGTACTCGTCGGTGAAGGCAAAGGGCGCGGCATGGCCCATCCAGCCGCGCAAGACGGGCATCAGCCGCTCCTGCAGATGCTCGGCAACGTAGAGGAAGGCCGGCGCGCCGGGGCCGCCGTTCAGATATTTGTAGCCGCAGCCGACGGCGAGCTCAGCTCCGTCCCGATTGAGCTGAAGCGGCACCGCGCCGACGCTGTGGCTCAAATCCCAGAGGGTGAGGGCGCCGGAATCCTTGGCCCGGGCCGTGACGCGCGCCATGTCGAAGCGCTCCCCGGTCTTGTAATGCACGTGCGTCAGCAGCAGCAGGTTCGTGTCCGGCCCCAGCGCCTCCTCGATCCGCCCGCGCTCGACCGTTTCCAGCCTGAGGTTGGGCACCAGCTCGGTGGCGCCGCTGGCGACGTGGAGGTCGGTGTGGAAATTGCCGGGTTCGGACAGCAGCAGCGGGCGCTTCGGCGACAAGGCGGCCGCGGCGGTGATCAGCTTGAACAGGTTCACCGACACGGAGTCGGCGACGATCACCTCGTGAGGCTTGGCGCCGATCAGCGGCGCGATCTTGGCTCCAACCCGTTGCGGCGCGCCGATCCAGTCATGGCTGTTCCAGCTGCGGATGAGATCGCGGCCCCATTCCCGCTCGACCACCTGGCGCTGCCGCTCGACGGCGGCCCTGGGAAGCGCGCCGAGCGAATTGCCGTCGAGATAGACGAGCCCCTCGGGAAGGGCGAAGCGCTCACGACAGGCGCGCAGCGGATCGGCGGCGTCAAGGGCACGGACCTGCTCGAGGGTGATCATCGCCGCTCAGCCTCCGCGTCATCCCGGCGAATGCCGGGACCCAAGAACTCAGTCCTCGAGCGAATATCCCGCTGCATCAATCCGAGCTCCCTGTGCTTGGATCCCGGCTTTTGCCGGGATGACGAAGGGCGCGTTGGATTTCCTCCACCGCCGCCGCCCAGGCCTTGGTCTCCGGTGCGACCAGCTCGACATGTCCGGTGTCGTCGATCATCCGCACCGTCACCTTGTCCCCGGCCGCGCGCATCGGCGCGGCATAGCCTTCCGCATAGGCGGTGGGGATGATCTTGTCCTGGAGCCCGTTGATCAGCACCTGGTCCGCTCCCAGTGGGGCGAGACGCGGCACCGACGTGTCCTCGAAGCGGCCGCCGGTCAGCCTTTCGACCACCTCGGTTCCGCAACCGCTCCCCGGCGGCCGCGCCGCCTCCTCCAGGTCGGGGAGGCCGCCAAGGCTCACCACGGTATCGATCCTGACGGGGTCAGCCGTTCGAAGCGGACTATCCTCCGGAAGACGCGACCGGCCGGCCAGCCACAGCGCCAGGTGCCCGCCCGCCGAATGCCCGGTGGCGACCAAGGGGGAGATGTCGAGATTGTAGCGTTCGGCGTTCGCCTCCAACGCATCGGTCGCGGCGCCCGCGTCGAGGAAGGTGCCGGGATAGCCGCCTCCCGGTCGATCGACGCCGCGATAGTCGATATTCCACACGGCGATGCCGCGCGAACGCAGGTCATCGGCGATCCAGTTCATGATGGTGCGGTCGGCAATCCCGGTCGTCCAGCAGCCGCCATGAACCATCAGCACCGTCGGATGCGGACCGTCGCCTTCGGGGAGCCACAGATCGACTGTCTGATAAGGGTCGTCGCCATAGCGGATCGTCGCATTCTCCTCTGGCCGCGGGCGCTCCAGGAGATCGGGCCATTCCAGCAAACGGCTCCGGGCGTCGGTTGACGCATTCATGGTCTCATGTGGCATTGTGCAACCCGCCATCCAGAGAAGCGATAGGAGCGTCAGGCTGCGTATCACGACTTGCCGACGATGAATATCTCGACATCGAAATCAACGATGTAAAGGTTTTCCACTGCATCCTCTCCGAACGACACGAGTCGGTCTATGCTTCCGCGATCGGGGGTAAAGTCGGAGTTTCGCAGCTCATACCGGTTCGACGCCAGGACCTCGCCTGGACGCAGCAGGCCTGTGGTAACGGTCCAGATGTTCCCGCTGACGAAGTCGCCGAAGACATAGTGGCCTACGAGCGAATCTACCGGGCCCCGATAGACGTAGCCGCCCGTGATCGACCCGCCTTCTTTTGGGCCGGCGCCGTGCAGATATTGGGTGACAGGATCGACCAGTCCGGTGGGCGGATTGCCGCGAAACGCGCGCGTTCCTTCTCGAAATGGCCAGCCGAAATTGGCGCCGGCATCCTTGGGCCTCAGGAGGTCAACCTCCTCGACCATGTCCTGGCCAACGTCGCCGATAAGCAATTCCCCGTTATGGAAAGAGGCGCGGAACGGATTGCGTAGGCCGTAAGCGAAGACTTCCGGGGCCCCTCCGCCATTGGCGAACGGATTATCTGGCGACGGAATCCAGAACACGGGAGCCGCGCCCGCATACGGATCGGGGTTTCGCGTGAGGCGCAGGATCTTACCCAAGAGCGAAAATGGGTCCTGCGCATTGTTGCGAGGATCACCGTCTCCGCCGCCATCTCCCGTCGCGATATAAAGATCGCCATCAGGGCCGAAACCGAGCCAGCCACCATTGTTATTGCTGAACTCGCTATGCTCGATCTGTAGCACCACCGGCGCGATGGTGGACTGGTAACCACGCCCATCGAGCCCGCGATGGTAAGTGCGTATTTGGAGATCGCCTTCGGTGTTCGTCACGAAGACAAACAGAGTATCGTCGGTCTGGAAGGTGGGCGATGCCGCCAGCCCCAGCAGCCCACGCTCCCCATCGGTCGAAATGTCGCTTACTGCGGCGAATAGACCCTTCGATCCTGTGGAGGGATCAAGGATCATTATGTTCCCGCCTTTTTCAAGGACAAACACACGCGTGTCGCCAGGAATCGGTGCTACGTACAGCGGCTGGTCGAAGCCCGCACCCACCCGCCGCACCTGAATGCCCTCGCGGGTGTCGGTGACGGTAATCTGGACGGTTATAGTGTCGCTCAATTGACCATCGCTCACGCTCAGCTGGACGACGTAGACATTATCTCCGTCGGCATCCTCCGGCGTCTCGAAACTCGGCGAGATCAAGAAGCTGAGCAATCCTGCGGACGAAAGGGAAAAGCGCGCAGCGTCCGCGCCACCCGAAATCGAATAGGTGAGAGAGCCCTTTTCCGGATCGTTGGCGACAGCCCGATAGGCGTCTCTCCTATTCTCGGTGACGCTGACGGCGGTCGGCGAGGTGAAGCTTGGCGCCTGATTGGGCTGTGAAGGAGTCGGCGTGCTGCTGCTACCGCTGCCGCCACATGCGGTCAGCAACAACAGCACGGGAAAAACCGCGCCAGGTCGCATTGCGTTCGTCCTCTCGACGGAAGTGCGTGGATATTCGGGATAATTCCCTAGAATGAAGAAGAAGCTTCTGCACAGGTGCCTAGACCTGTCAATCTGGCGCCGAAACATTCGGATAGGGATTGGAACTCGCTGCGATTTTAGCGCAACAGTCGTCGAGCCGCCGCTGACGAGGCGCTGATTGAATGGAGCAAAAAGTCATGGGCTTTCACGATATCGACCAGCTGATCGGCGCCTTCTACGCCACCATCTCGGGGCCCGCCGGCGGGCAGGATTGGGAGGGGGCGAAGCCGCTATTTCATCCGGACGCGCGCCTGGTCCGGACAAAGCTCGACGAGGCGGGGCGGCCGGTGGCCTTTTCCTTTTCCGTCGACGGCTATCGCGAGGCGACGGCGCCGCTGCTCGCGAGCATGGATTTCTACGAGCATGAGATCGCCCGGCGCATGGTCCGCTTCGGCAATATCGCGCAGATCTTCTCAGCTTATGAGGCCTATGACCGGCCGGAGGGCGGGCGGATGCTGAAGCGGGGTATGAACATGATCCAGCTATTCGACGACGGCGCGCGCTGGTGGATCATGCACGTCATCTGGGACGATGAGCGTGAGGGCGTGACGCTACCGTCGGAGTTGTTCGCCTGATTGCACGTCATTGCAAGGAGCGTAGCGACGAAGCAATCCAGCCAGCGCCGACTGGATTGCGTCGCTCCGCTCGCAATGACGCTAGGATATCATTCATGCGCAGGCTCTTGAAAGGAATGAGCGAGCGCCGCGGTGGGCGGACGGCGCTCGCTCGGCGGTGGATCGGCCCAGCCTCGTCGGTCGCATCAGGATAATCCGTAGCGGACCTTGAGGACGTCGGCGCCCTGGGGCGTAAGCGCCGCATGGCCGATCTCCGGTTGGAAAGTGGTGGCGTAGAGGGACGCTCCGGTCGAAGCGAGCGTCCCTGCCACGCTGGCGATCGCGGCCAGGAGAGCGAGGCCGGCGAACTCGGCATTGATCCTGTTCATCTCCAAACTCCTTCTATGCTCCGGCGGGTGCCGGAGCTCCGCTTGTTCTGGTCTGGGCCCAGCTGAGCCGGGGAGCAGCCTTCAGGCCGTCTTAGCGACCGGCTGTAGACGAGGGTTTCCGCCACGGCGCGTCGAATTCGATGTCGCGCAATTTCCGGAACGCCTCGCCGGCCTTGGCGAAGACCCGGTCGATGGCGGCGCTGAGCTCGTGGCCATGATCGGCCCAGGCCTGGCTGTCATAGGGCTCGTGCATCTTGTGGCTCCTTCCTGGTCCGTGCCGGTAGTCCCGGGCACAGTCGTGAGATGGAGGAAGTCGGCTCCTGGCGCCAACTAAAGGCTCGACAGTTTCGATAAGGAGGGCTTATCATATTCGGCATGCGCCACATCCCGTCCTTGCCAGCCGTGAGGGTCTTCGAGGCCGCCGCTCGCCACGAGAATTTCACCAAGGCGGCGGCCGAGCTCGGCATGACCCAGGCAGCGGTCAGTTATCAAATTCGCTTGTTGGAAGAACGACTTGGCGTCGCCCTCTTCCGGCGCGAGAAGAAGAAGGTGGTGCTGACGGATGCCGGCCGCCGCACTGCCGGCGAGACATCGCGTGCCTTCGACGTGCTCGACGCGGCTTTCTCGGCGCTGAGGGCGGAGGATGAGGGCACGCTGACGGTCACCACTTCCTACACCTTCGCCAATACCTGGTTCGCCTGGCGGCTGGGCGCCTTCCAGATGACCAATCCGGAAATGGCCGTCCGGATGCTGACCGACGACGCCATCGTCGACTTCGCCGGGTCGGAAGTGGACGTCGGGGTGCGCACCGGGCAGGGCGACTGGCCCGGCCTTACCTCCGAACTGCTCTTCCGCGTCGACTTCACGCCCATGTGCAGCCCGGAATTCCTGGAGCGCCACGGCGGCTCGCTGAAGCCGAAGGAATTGCTCGACATCCCGCTGATCGGCCCGGAGGATCCCTGGTGGGCGCACTGGCTGCGCGAGGCCGGGATCGACGTCGCGGAGCGGCCGCCCCGGCCGGGCGTGCGTCTCGGCTATCAGGCGCATGAGGGGTTCGCCGCCATGGCGGGGCAGGGGATGGCGATGCTCACCCCCTTCTTCTGGCGCAACGACATCGCGGAAGGGCGGCTGGTCCGGCCGTTCGGCCAGGTGTCCTCGCGTGGCTGGGGATATTGGCTGGTCTACGCCGAGCACCGGCGGCTGGTCCCCAAGATCAGGCGCTTCCGCGAATGGCTGATGGCCGAAGTCGCGCGCGACCTGAAGCAACTCGCCGCCAGCGCCCCGCCGCCGGACCAGGGCATGAGCTGATCAGGCGGCCGGATTCTCGGAAACCGGAAGCGATTCCTCCACCTGTTGATTGGGCGACTCAGTTCCAATCCGACGGCGGATCAGGAAAATCACCCCCCAGGCCAGAAGACCTAGCAGCGCCCAGGGAAGCAGCGTTGCGATGAGTGTTATGATGAGCGCGAGGCTACGTCCGAACATGTCGCCGACGCTGCCCATCGCATCCCGCAGGGGATCGCTTACCCCGCCCGCAAGCGGAGCGGCGCTCGTATAGCCGATGTCGAAGGTCGACATGGCCACGCGACCGCGCATTTCGAGAAGCCAGGCACGCGCTTTCTCGAGTTCTTCCTGCGCGGCGTTGATCGCGCGTTCCGCCTCGACCGCTTGCTCGATGTTGCCGCTCCGCGTCTGGAGGAGGGCGGTGAGGCGCTCGACCAGCGCTTCCTTGGTTCGGATTCGGGCCGCCGTATCCACGATCTGCTTCGACAGATCCTCTGCGGAAATGCCGCGATCGATCGTCTCGCCGCCGCCCTCGGCCGCCGCATTGACGAGCCGGTCGCCGAAGGCGCGGGCGATGGAGGAGGACACCTGGAGCTTCAGCGCGCCTTGCACATAATCGCCGCTGCCCGAGCTGCGAGACATGTCGACCACGCGGCAGCGCGCGGAACCGAGCGATTCACAGAGCTTCAGATGCCTTTCCTGGACGCTCGCGACGCCGTCAGAGGGAAGGCGGAAGCTGTAGCTGTAGGTGTAGGCGATCTGCGGCATTGCCACCTGCACCGCGGTGCCGGCCTCTCGCGAACCAGGCGCTGGCGGCTCCATCGGTGGGGGCGGTTCTTCGGCGACGTCGTAGCTACGGACGTTAGAGGCCGTTTCCTGCCCCCCTTCCGAACAGCCGGCCGCGACCAGCAGGGCAGTAACGAGTAGCTGACGGCGCATCGATTATCCCCCTCGATCCCGGCGTCGAACCTAGCCATAGCCTGCCGCGTTGCAATAGCGGCTCGCGTCGTTTCCCGGCCGCTGCTATCGCTCGCCCATGTCCGAACATACCGATGAATTCGATCAGATTGTCGATGCCCCCTTCGACGATGCGCTGTCGCAGCGTTATCTCGTCTATGCGCTGTCCACGATCACAGCGCGCTCGCTTCCCGATGTCCGTGACGGCCTGAAGCCGGTCCATCGGCGACTCTTGTGGGGGATGCGGCTGCTGCGGCTCGATCCGGCAGCGGGGTACAAGAAATGCGCGCGTGTCGTCGGCGACGTGATGGGCAAATATCACCCGCATGGCGACCAATCGATCTACGACGCCATGGTCCGCCTCGCCCAGCCTTTCTCGCTGCGTTACCCGCTCGTCGACGGGCAGGGCAATTTCGGCAATGTCGACGGCGATAACGCCGCGGCGATGCGCTACACCGAGGCGCGGCTGACGGCGGCGGCGAACGAGCTGATGGCCGGCCTCGACGAAGGTACGGTCGACTATCGCCCGACCTATAATGGCGAGGAAGAGGAGCCCGAGGTCTTCCCCGGTCTGTTCCCGAATCTCCTCGCCAACGGCGCCAGCGGCATCGCCGTCGGCATGGCGACCTCGATCCCGCCGCACAATGTCGCCGAAGTGATCGACGCGGCCACCCACCTCATCGACAATCCCAAGGCCGAAGATTCCGCACTGATGGATTTCGTCGCCGGCCCGGACTTCCCCACCGGCGGCGTCATCGTCGATGGGCCGGAGGCGATCGCCCACGCCTATGCGACCGGCAAGGGCGCCTTCCGCGTCCGCGCCAAATGGGAGACCGAGGATCAGGGGCGCGGCACCTGGACCGCGGTCATCTCCGAAATTCCGTATCAGGTGCAGAAGGGCAAGCTGATCGAGCAGATCGCGGCGCTGATCGCCGACAAGAAGCTGCCGATCCTGGCCGACGTCCGCGACGAATCGGACGAAGCGATCCGCATCGTGCTGGAGCCGCGAAGCCGCACGGTCGATCCCCAGCTGCTGATGGACAGTCTATTCCGGCTTACCGACCTGGAAGTGCGCGTCTCGCTCAACCTCAACGTGCTCGACGCCAGCAGGACGCCGCGGGTGATGAGCCTCAAGGAGGTGCTGACCGCCTGGCTGGAGCATCAGATCGACGTGCTGGTGCGGCGCTCGACCCATCGGGTGGCCAAGATCACGGACCGCGTGGAGCTGCTCGACGGCTATCTGATCGCCTTCTTGAACCTCGACCGCGTCATCCAGATCATCCGCGAGGAGGACGAGCCCAAGGCGGTGATGATGGCGGAATTCGGCCTCACCGACCGCCAGGCCGAGGCCATCCTCAACATGCGGCTGCGCTCCCTGCGCAAGCTGGAGGAGATGCAGATCCGCAAGGAGCGCGACCAGCTCGAGAAGGAGCGGGCGGAGCTCGAGAAGCTGATCGAATCGCCGGCGCGGCAGCGCACCCGCCTGAAGAAGGATTTGGCGGCGCTCCGCGATCGCTATCGGCCGGAGACGGACCTTGGCCGGCGCCGCACCCTGATCGAAGAGGCCGGGCCGGCACGGGAAATCCCGCTGGAAGCGATGATCGAGCGCGAGCCGATCACGGTCATCATGTCGCAGCGCGGCTGGATCCGGGCGATGAAGGGCCATGTCGATCTCGCCAATCCGGAGGCGCTGAAGTTCAAGGAGGGCGACGGCCCCGCCTTCGCCTTCCACGCCCAGACGACCGACAAGCTCCTCCTCGCGGCGCAGAACGGCCGCTTCTACACGCTCGCCGCCGACAAGCTGCCCGGCGGGCGCGGTTTCGGCGAGCCGGTGCGGCTGATGATCGACCTCGAAGGAGAGGGCGATGTCGTCGCCCTGCTGCCGGCCTCGGCCGCCACCAAGCTGCTGCTCGCCTCCTCGGACGGGCGCGGCTTCGTCACCTCGACCGCCGGCGCGATCGCTGAGACGCGCAAGGGCAAGCAGGTGGTCAATGTCCGCGCCGGGGCCCGCCTCGCCGTGGTTCGGCCTATCGCCGAAGCGGACGATTATGTCGCCGCGATCGGCGAGAACCGTAAGATGGTCGTCTTCCCTATGGGGGAGCTGCCGGAGATGGCGCGGGGCCAGGGCGTCCAGCTCCAGCGCTACCGCGACGGCGGCCTCGCGGACGCGATAACCTTCAAATTCGCCGAAGGGCTGAGCTGGGGCATGGGCGGCGCCAGCGGCCGCACGCGCACCGAAACCGACCTTTCGGCCTGGCGCACCGCCCGGGGGGCGGCGGGACGGATGCCGCCGGTCGGCTTTCCGCGCGACAATCGATTTAACTAGGGCAATCAAGAATTAACCGCTCTTGCCTATGGCGGTCTGATGCAGACGGCCGCGCCGCGGGGGCGGAACAGATCGCTGAAGGCTGCCGTTTCCTCCATCCGGGAAGCGCCGGCGGAGCCTCGCCCGACGGTGGCGGAGGAGGTGACTGAGCGCGCGCGCCAGGATTATCTCGATGCACTGCCTATCGCTGCGGCGGTGATCTGCGTCAGCGCGGGCGGCGATCCCTATATCGACATGGCCAACGAGAATTTCCGCCAGCTCACCGACTGGAACGGCCATGAAGGCAAATGGGCAAGCCAGGTCGCTTTCCTCCAGGCCGGCACGATCGGGCGGACGCTCACCGCCTTCCTGAAGACCAATGAGAAGGCGCGCCAGTTCGAAGGCCACGACGGCAAGGCGATCGGCGGGCGTCATTTCACCGTTGGGCTGGCCCGGCTCAAGGGCACGCCGGTGTCGCCGAAACGCTGCCTCATCTCGCTGATCGACAAGACGGCCCAGGTCGAGACCGAGAAGAGCCTGCGCGCCGAGATGCTCAGGGACAGCCTCACCGGCCTGCCCAACCGCCTCGGCTTCAACGAAAAGGTCGAGGCGTTGCTGGAAGCACCGGACTTCCGCGAAGGAAGCCACGCCGTCGTCGTCGTCGACATGCACCGCTTCAGCCGCATCAACGAATGCATGGGCGCGATCGCCGGTGACGAGCTTCTGATCACTTTTGCCCGCCGTCTCTTCTCGGCCTTGCGCGCTGGCGACATCCTCGCGCGGACCGGAGGCGACGAGTTCGCCATATTGATGCGCCTCGGCAAGGGGCTGGACGACGCCCTCCAGCTCGCCGACCGAATCCGCGCGGTGCTGTCGGCGCCGTTCCGGCTTTCGGAGCTCGAAATAAGGGTCGACTGCTCGCTCGGCATCGCCCTCTTGTCGGGCGGGGTCGAGCTGGCCGAGGAAGTGCTTCGCAACGCCCAGTTCGCGCTGAAGCGCGCCAAGCCGACGCGGGGCACCCAGGTCTATGAGCCCAGCCAAGCCAAGGCCGCCCGCCGCCGCTTCAGCATCGAGACCGAGCTGAGGCGTGCGATCGAGAGCGAGGAGCTGCGGCTGGATTTCCAGCCCGTCATCGAACTCGCGACGGGGGAACTGGCGGGGTTCGAGGCCCTTGCCCGCTGGGAACATGAGGACAGGGGCGCGATCGCTCCGTCGGAATTCATCCCGGTCGCCGAGGAATCCGGGCTGATCGTCGCGCTCGGACGGTGGGCGATCCATGCCGCCGCGCAGACGCTCGGCGAGTGGGACCGCAAGGCGGGCAAGAGGCTGCCGCTGTGCATGGGAGTCAATCTGTCGGCCATCCAGATCGCGCGGGACGACGTGCCGACGTTGGTGGAAGGGGCGCTTCGCGATCACGGCCTCACCGGCGACCGGTTGACGCTCGAGCTGACCGAAAGCGCTATCATCCAGGATCCGGCGCGGGCCAGCAAGGTGCTGGAGGCGCTCAAAGGCCTGGATGCCAGGGTCGCGATGGACGATTTCGGCACCGGCTATACGTCGCTCGCCTATCTCCAGCGCCTGCCGATCGACGTGCTCAAGATCGATCGCAGTTTCGTGACCGGCATGCTGAAGGACCGCGATTCGGTGGGGATCATCCGGGCCGTGCTGTCGCTCGCCGACGCGCTCGGGCTCGAGACCACCGCCGAGGGCATCGAGACGGAAGCGCTGGCGCGGGCGCTGACGGAGCTGGGCTGTACCTACGGCCAGGGCTTTCACTTCGCCCGGCCGCTCGGCCCCGATGCCGCCCTCGATTACTGGCTGTCGCGCAGCGCCTGATCGACCTGGGCGCGGGCGAGGCGCCTGGCTTCATCTTCCGCGGGAAAGCCGCTTCCGATCCATTCGCGCTCGATCGCCTGGAGCGTCCGGGCGACGAGGGGCCCCGGTTCGAGGCCCATGGCGATGAGGTCGCCGCCGGTGAGTGGAAAGCGCGGTCGGATCCATCGGCTGAGACGTCCTATCTCCTCCGCGGCAATGCGCTCCTCCCCGGTCAGGAGAAGAAGGCGGTCCACCGCCTGCTCGGCACCGATGCGGTAGGCGAGCGCCTGCGGCTCGCTTTGGTCGCCGGGACTGCGCTCGGCCGCGCTGACGAGCCGCTTGGCGGCCTTCCTGGAGAGGCGCAGCCGGGCGGCGACCGAGGCCGCGACATCAGGATCGGCGGGGAGTAGGGCGGCCAGGCGCCGGATCGGTGCTGCCTCCAGGCCGGCGGCCTTTTCATGCTCGACGAGCCGGGCGAGCCGCTCGGCGCCGTCGGTCCCGACCTCCGGCAGCACCGGCCGCAATATCCCCCGCTCCACCATCAGAGCGATGGTCGGATGGGGCGCGGGCAGTGTGAGCAGCTTCAGAAGTTCGTCGGCGATCCGCTCGCGCGACAGCGCCATGAGGTCGTTGGCCCGGGCGGCGCAGGCCTCCAGTCCGGCCGTATCGGGATCGCCGCGTCCGAAGCGCGCATGGAACCGGAAATAGCGCAGGATGCGCAGATGGTCCTCGGCGATGCGGGTGAGCGGGTCGCCGATGAAGCGCACGCGGCGCTCGGCGAGATCCTCCTCGCCGCCGAAATAATCGTGGACGGCGAGGCTTTCCGGGTCGGCTGAGAGGGCGTTGATCGTGAAGTCGCGGCGCGCTGCGTCCTCGCGCCAGTCGTCGGTATAGGCGATTGTCGCCCGCCGCCCATCGGTGGAGACATCGCGGCGAAGGGTCGTCACCTCGACCGGGCCGCCTCTAGGCACCGCGGTCACCGTGCCGTGCGCGATGCCGGTCGGGACCGCCTTGATGTGGGCGCGCTTCAGGCGCCGCATCACTTCCTCGGGCGACAGCTTCGTGGCGAGGTCGACGTCGCTGACGTCGAGCCCCAGCAGGGTGTCGCGCACGCAGCCGCCGACGAAGCGTGTCTCGCCCTCCGCCGCGCCGAGCGCGCGGAGCAGCGCCGCCATGCCGTCGCGCTGCTGCCAATCCGCCTTCGGCAGCTTCATGCGATCACCGCCAGCCGGCGGCTCAGATTGACGATCATCGCCGCCGTCGCCCCCCATATGCGGCGGTCCTCCCACATAATCTCGAAATAGCTCCGCTCCCGTCCCCGCCACAGCACGGTGCGCACCAACTGATGCTCCGGCCGCAGCAGATAATCCAGCGGCGCTTCGAAGATCGCCGCCACTTCACCGGGCTGAGGCGTCAGATCGAGGTCCGGCGGCACGATGCCGACGACCGGCGTCACTTCATAACCGGTGATGGTGCGGTAGCGGTCGGTGGTGCCGACCACCTCGACGCCGCCCGGAGGAAGCGCGATCTCCTCCGCCGCTTCGCGTAGCGCGGCCGCCACGGCGTCCCTGTCGCCGGGATCGATCCGGCCGCCGGGGAAGGCGATCTCGCCCGGATGGCGCTTCATCGTCGTCGCCCTCACCGTCAGGATCACCGTCGGCTCCGGACGATCGACGACCGGCATCAGCACCGCGGCCGGAGTCGTCTTGGCGTGCGGCCCGACGAGGGGATCGTGCGGGTCGCCTTCGATGAGCACGGGCTTGTCGCGATGTTCCAGTGCCAGCGCCTCCCGCAGCCGATCGGCAAGGTTCATGATCCGCCATCCATCGGGAAGAAGACGCCGTTGCTCCACAGACTCGGCGGATCCTGCCCTTCGGCGAGGCTCAGCTCCGCCAGCTCGTAATAGACCGGTCGGGCCAGGAGGGCACGGAGACCGCGGCGCACATCGATATAGGGACGCGGCCCGTCCTCGCCCGTTTCGAAGCGGATCGGATGCTCCGGGCCCGCCACCACCAGGTCGTCCGTGTTGAGCCGGAAGGCGAGGCTTCGCTCCCGTCCCTCGCCGTCGGTCTTGAGCTCGACGGCGATGAATGGGGCGTCCTCGACGTCGATGTCCAGCTTCTCGACCGGCGTGACCAGCACATGCGACCCGTCCGGTTCGCGCCGCAATATGGTGGAGAAGAGCCGCACCATCGCCGGCCGCCCGATCGGACTGCCTTCGTGGAACCAGGTTCCGTCGCGCGCGATGCGCATGCCGCTATGGCCGCAATGGCTCGGATTCCAGCTCTCCACCGGCGGCAGCTTCCGCTCGTCGGCGAGCCGGGCGATGTCGGCCAGCGACAGGGTCGAAAGATCGGCGGGCGGGACGGGCGCGGACATGGCGTCGGGATAGGGGATCGCGCCACGTAGCGCAAAGCTTGCCGAGCGCCGCCGCCGGTCCTATCGCTCGGCCATGACGGAGTTCGAGGGACCGCGCACCGCGATCGTCACGGGCGGGGCGAAGCGCATCGGGGCGGAGATCAGCCGCGCCCTTGCCGCCGACGGCTGGCATCTTCTCATCCACTGCAATGCCTCGGAGACCGAGGCGAGGGCGCTCGCGGCCGAGGTGGGCGAGGCTGCCGTCGTCGCGGCCGAACTCGCCGATCCGACCGCCGCCGATCGGATCATGGCCGCGCTCGACGGGCTGCCGCCGCCGCGTCTTCTGGTCAACAACGCTTCCCGCTTCGTCTATGACAACGCCGATGATTTCACGCTCGAAGCGTGGGACGTGCATCACGCCGTCAACCTGCGCGCGCCCGCGCTGCTGTCGAGGGCGTTTGCGGCGAGGGCGGAAGGGGGCGGGCTGATCGTCAACCTGCTCGACGCCAAGCTGCCGCAGCCCAATCCCGACTTCTTCACTTATACCGTGTCCAAGATGGGGCTCGCCGGTCTTACCGAGCTGACCGCGCGGGCCTATGCGGACCGTCGGATCCGCGTGTGCGGCATCGCGCCCTCGGTGACGCTGGTGTCGGGCCCGCAGAGCCGCGCCAACTTCGATCAGGTGCACGGTCTCAATGCGCTGGGGCGGGGTGTCGCGGTGGAAGAGATCGTCGCCGCGCTTCGCTTCATCATCGCCACGCCGACCTTGACGGGGCAGACGATAACGCTGGATGGCGGCCAACGATTCCTGGGACTTCCCCGGGACGTGCAGTTTCTGGAGACCGGCCATGAATAACGTCGCGACGCTGGAGGGTCTTTTGCCCCATGGCCTGGCGCCCAAGGCGAGGAAGATCGTCCTTGAGGATTTTAGCCTGCCGGTCGATATCGGCTTCCACGATTTCGAGATCGGCGCGCCCCAGCGGCTGCTCGTGACCGTCGAGGTCTGGGTGGACGAGGCCTCCTTCGCCGCGGAGGACAATGAGGCCTCGGCCTGGAACTACGACTTCCTGCGCACCGAGATCAGCCGGCTGGCCGCGGGGCGTCGGTTCAACCTCCAGGAGACCTTCGCCCGCGCCGTCTACGACATCGTCGCGGCGCGGCGGGGAGTGACGGGCCTGAGGGTCTCCACCCGCAAGCCCGACATCTATCCCGATTGCGCCGGCGTCGGCGTAGAGCTTTCCTCCTTCTAGACTCCGCGATTACGGACGCAGGCGCCGAGGCCCTTCAGCACTACCTGATAGTCGGCTCGGATCGCCGCCGCCTGGCTCGTCTCGGTGCCCGCGATGCTGTCCGGCGGCAGGGTCTGGGGCAGGCTGCAGGCAAGGGCGTACCATAAGAGCGTGTCGGGCTCCGGCGGACGCGCGGCATTGTCTACGATCTCGCTCAAGGCCACCGCCCATCGCGGCGCCTGTCCCGGCCGCCTCAGCACCGTCAGGGACACGGGGCGCCCGTCGGCGGTTTCGAGGAATATCTGGGTCTCGCTCTCGCCCGGCAACGTGCCCGGGACGTGAAAGGCACGGCCGATGCCGGTGATCTTCGGCGGGGCGTCCGGCTGGGCCGCCTGGCGAAGCACCTGGCGCATCCGATCGGCGAGCTCTGGCGAATAGGGAAGCTGCGCGTCGGGCCCGATCAGTTGGAGCTCGGCCGGCCGGCCTGCCACCGGCGTCGCGAGCAGGATGAACTGGGTTTCCTTGCGAAGCTTCGGAGGGCGGCCGCGCCAGTCGTTGGGGAGGTCGACCAGATAGCTGATCCGCGCCGGCAGGCCGCGCGCGCCGCGGATCAGAGACAAGACGTCGGCTTCGACATAGAAGCGGGTTTTGCCCGGCTCGACCCCGACCGCTCGTTCGGCGCGCAGCCGGACCGCGTCGCGCACCTCGACATGCGCTACGACGGGAGCGGCGAGGGCGAGATCGACCAGGTCGGCATAGGTGAACTGTGGGACGGCGGCCGGCGTCTGCGATTCGGCGGGAACGCTGAGGGCCGCGAACAAAATGGCGGCGCTCGTAAGAATTTGGGACGGCCGCATGATTTCTCCTTGTCTTTGGTTCACTTTTAAGGGCACGCTTTCCCATAGGTTTAGCGGTATTAACCGCGGATTGCAGGGGATTTCCGCTTGCTTTTGCGGAAAACCGCAGGAGGATTGCGTCGTCGAAAATGTGACGATAGAGACACGGACCCTGTCCATGATATATTAAGACAATTGGATGGAGCCGGTTGGTTCGGTTGTGAGTTTGTTCGCCGGACCAAAACTAATATTATTCGAGAGAGAGGGAGTGTGGCTGTTTAATGTCCTATGCTGATCAAAGGATGGGTACGGGCCGCATTACGGCGATCGTCATCGTCGCAGCGCTTCATGCTCTTCTCGGCTACGCGTTCGTCACGGGCCTTGCCTATAATGTGGTGAAGCAGGTCGCCCAGGATCTGAAGACGTTCGACGTTACGGAAGAGCCGCCGCCCCCCGAGGAGCCGCCGCCCCCGCCGCCGGAAGAGGTCGTGGTGGAGCCGCCGCCCGTCGTGTCGCCGCCGCCGATCGTGCGCACCAACGTCGTCGCGCCGCCGATTGTTCAGACCGTGCGCGAGGCGCCTCCGCCCGTGATTACCCCGACGGCGCCGCCAGCGCCGCCGCCTCCGCCGCCCCCGCCCAAGCCGAAGCAGGCAGCCAAGGGTGCAACGCTTCGCGGTGGTTCCATCTCGGACAGCGATTATCCGTCGTCGGCGCTTCGTGCGGAAGCTGAGGGGACATCCGTCGCCCGCTATACGATCGGTACGGACGGTCGTGTCACGGATTGCACAATCACATCGTCGAGCGGAAACTCGGCCCTGGATGAAACCACATGCAAGCTCATCCAGCGCCGGTTCCGGTTCCGTCCGGCTGAGGATGAGAACGGTAATCCTATGACCGAGACAAAGACCCAGCGCGTCGTCTGGAGAATACCCGAATAAGTGTCGGCAAATGCCTTGCCTTACTGCAACGCTCTTTTGGATATGAGAGGAAGTTAAGACCATGACCACCCCCGCAGCCCCTGCCGGCGAAAATCCCTATGGCCTGATGGCCGCGCTCGAACAGGGCGGGACGATTGCCTACGCGACGTTCGGCATTCTCGTGATCATGTCGGCCGCCTCCTGGTACATTCTCTTCGTCAAGCTCTTCGAGCAGCAGAAGATCATCAACCAGGGCAAGCGCGCTCGCACCACCTTCTGGCAAGCGGCGAACCTGAGGGAAGGCGCGACCAAGCTGGAGAAGAACAGCGCCTATCGTCAGATCGTCGACGACGCCATCGTCGCGCAGGAACAGCATAACAAGCTGACCGATCCGATCGAGCAGCACGATTGGATGCTCGGCTCGCTCAGCCGCAGCCAGGGCGCCATCGCCTCGAAGCTGTCGAACGGCCTCGCGCTGCTCGCCACCGTCGGCTCGACGGCTCCGTTCATCGGTCTGTTCGGCACCGTCATCGGTATCTACCGCGCTCTGATCAAGATCGGTGCCGCTGGCCAGGCGTCGATCGACGCCGTCGCCGGTCCGGTCGGCGAGGCCCTGATCATGACGGCCCTCGGTCTGGCGGTCGCGGTTCCGGCCGTGCTTGCCTACAACTGGCTGATGCGCCGCAACAAGGCGGTGCTCGAGCAGATCGCTCGCTTCACCAACGACGTCCATGGCTACATCATGTCGGGCGGTGCGGTGAAGCCGGTGACGGCGGCGCGCGGTGCCACGGCGGCCGCCAAGCCGGCCACGACGGCGACGGGCACGGCGACCGGCGCCCCGACGGCCAGCCCGAAGAAGATCTAATCAGGTTGCACGGCGGGGCGGAGACGCCCCGCCGCTCTTGCTCGCCCGATGGTGCAACGCACCGAAGACTGACAGGAATTTGAATTATGGGTATGAGTGTCGGACCGGTCGAGGGCGGTGAAGAGACCGCAATGTCGGAGATCAACGTCGTCCCGCTGACGGACGTCATGCTGGTGCTCCTGATCATTTTCCTCATCACTGTTCCGGTTGTGATCCAGACGGTCCCGGTGCGGCTTCCGTCCGTTCGTTTCGAACCGACGACAACGAAGCCGGAAAACGTCTCGCTGTCCGTTCGCGCCAACGACGCCGGTGAGTGCGAGATCTACTGGAACCTCACGAAGGTGAATTCGGAAGAGCTGCTCAACCGCGCCGTGACGAAGCTGGAAGCCGAGATCGAGCGTCTGGGCGGCGTCGAGAACCTCACCGAGGAGACGATGCCTGAAGCCCATATCCGCGGTGACGTGGACACGCCGTACCGTTGTATCGGCGGCGCGATCTTCACCATGCAGCGCGCTGGCTTCGCCCGGGTCGGGTTCATCTCCGAACCGCCGCCGGGTGGCCCGGTGCAGCGCCTCTAAGGCCGAAATTCAGGAGTATTAGACGATGGCGATGCAAGTAGGCGAATCGGCCGAAGACGAACCGATGATGGACATCAACACGACGCCGCTTATCGACGTCATGCTGGTGCTGCTCATCATGTTCATCATCACGATCCCGATCCAGACGCACGCGGTGAAGCTGGACCTGCCGGTGGACACGGGCGAATCGACGCCGCCGCCGATCGATCCGGTCAAGAACAAGATCGTGATCGAGCCCAACGGCACGATCCTGTGGAACGGTGCCCCGGTCGATCCGGTGACGCTGCGCCAGTATCTGGACATCACGACGACGATGACGCCGACGCCGGAGCTGCACCTGCAGCCGGATCCGCAGGCTCGCTATCAGGTGGTCGACGAGGTGCTCGCCATCACCAAGCGTGCCAACGTCCAGGCCATGGGTTTCGTCGGCAACGAGGCCTACGCCAACTTCTAAAGGCGGCGGCTTTCGGAAAATGAATTGGGGCGGCTCTTCGGGGCCGCCCTTTTTTTTGGCCTGGCGTTCGGAGCCCTGCCGGAGATCAGGCGGCGCGGCGCCTTGCCTTCTGGCCCTGGAGGATGGTCAGCGCGAAGCTGTCCCAGTCGGAGAGGCCCCAGCGGCTCGGATCCTCGCGGGCGACGATCCGGTCGGGCTCCGGCACTTCCGACAGGTCCAGCTCCTCGACCGGAACCTGGGTGCGCTGCGGAATGGAATAGAAGACGCGGACGACCGGCTTGGTGAGTTGGTCCCGCCGCTGAGCGGTGACGCAGCCGAGCATGCGCGATTCGAGCCGCACCAGGCTGCCGACCGGATAGATGCCGATGCTCTTGATGAAGCTGGTGAGCAGGCTTTCGTCGAAGAGGCCCTTGAGCTTGTACATCTCGGCCACGGCCTCGGAGGGGCTGCGGGCGGCGCGATGCGGACGCGCCGACGCCATCGCGTCATAAGTATCGCAGATGGCTGCCATCCGGGCGAAGAGGCTGATCTCGTCCCCCTTCAAACCGTACGGGTAGCCGCTCCCGTCATGGCGTTCATGGTGATGGAGGCAGACGTCGGCGACGATCTTCGACAGGTCCCCGGACGCCTTCACTGCGTCGGCCCCAAGCTGCGGGTGACGGCGCATCTCGGCCCAGTCCTCGGGCGTATACTCGCCGGGCTTGCTGAGGAGCTCGGGCGCGAGGAAGCCCTTGCCGACGTCCATGAACAGGCCGGCCGTGCCCGCCTGCTTCACATAGTCGGCCGGCAGCTGAAGCTGACGGGCGAAGTTGATCATCAGCGCGCTGACGGCGACCGAATGCATATAGGTATATTCGTCGAGGGTCCGCACGCGGGTGAGCGTGATCAGCGCGTCCGGATTGCGGCTCACCGATTCGGCGATGCCGCTGACAACGGGCGCGGCCTCTTCGATCGCCGCGGCCTGGCCGTCCTGAATCCGGGCGAAGAGGTCGCGTACCGCGGCCTTGCAGTCGGCGAGGACCGTCTCGGCGACGCGAAAGTCGTCGGGAGGCGGAGCGCGCTTCGGCGCGGGTTCCGACACGGGCTCGGGCGCCGGCGCGGCCTTCACCGAGGATTCCGCCGAAAGCTCCTCCAATAGCCTAGGCCTCGGCGCCGGCTCCTGCGGCAGCAGGTGGGCGAGCGCGGGCGCGAGGCTCTGGTCCTCGTCGATCCAGACGCATTCGATATCGCTGCTCTGCAACTGGCGAAGGTCGTCTTCCTCGACGAGCATGAACTTCGATCGCCAGAACGGATGATCGAACCAGGACCCTTCCAGCGACTGGATATACATCCCCAGGCGCAGATCCTCTTTTCTAACGCGAAGCACGACTTCCCTCCCAAGCTCAGCCCCGATGCTTGGCGGATGGAGAGTTTGGAATTCCTTAAAGCTTGGACGCTGCGCCTTCGGCGAGCTCTAGGCCGCCATGCCCTCGAACTGGAGCCTGGCGAGGCGGGCGTAGAGGCCGCCTCGGGCCTGGAGGCTGTCGTGGGTTCCTTCCTCGACGATCTCGCCATGATCCATGACGATGATCCGGTCGGCCTTGCGGACGGTGGCGAGGCGGTGGGCGATGACCATGGTGGTGCGGCCTTCGACCAGCTTTTCGAGCGAGGCCTGGACGAGCCGCTCCGACTCTGCGTCGAGTGCGGAGGTGGCTTCGTCGAGCAGCAGCAGCGGGGCGTCGCGCAATATCGCCCGGGCAATGGCGATGCGCTGGCGCTGACCCCCGGACAGGCGGGCGCCGCCTTCGCCCATGAAGGTGTCGAGGCCGCTGGGGAGCTTCCGCAGGAACTCGGCGGCGTTGGCCGCTTCGGCCGCGGCCCAGAGCTGGTCGTCGCTCGCGTCCCATTGGCCGTACCGCAGATTGTCGCGGGCCGAAGCAGCGAAGATCACCGTCTCCTGCGGCACCAGCGCGATCCGCCCGCGTATGTCGGCGGGATCGGCAGCCTTAAGGTCGATGCCGTCGAGGCCGACGACGCCAATCTCCGGATCGTAGAAGCGCTGGGCGAGCTGGAAGAGCGTCGACTTGCCGGCGCCCGAAGGTCCGACCACCGCCAGGGTCTCGCCCGGGTTCACATTCAGGCTGAAATGCTTGAGCGCGCTCACTTCGGGCCGGGTCGGGTAGTGGAAGGTGACCTTATCGAAGCTCAGCGCGCCGCGCGCCGGCTGTGGCAACCGGGCCGGCTCCGCCGGTGCCTTGATCTCGGGCACCTGGGCGAGCAGCTCCGCCATCCGCCCGGCGGCGCCGGCGCCGCGCAGCAGCTCGCCATAGACTTCCGTCAGCGCGCCGAAGGCCCCTGCGACGATGGCGCCGGTGAAGACGAAGGCGGCGATGGTGCCGCCGCTGATCCGGCCTGCGGCAACGTCGAGCGCCGCCTGCCACATCACCATCGTGATCGATCCGAACATCAGCGAAATGACGATGGCCGTCATCACGGCGCGCAGCCGGATGCGGCGGCGGGCGGTTGCGAAAGCGTCCTCGACCGCGCCGGCGAAGCGTTCGCTCTCTCGCCGTTCCTGGCCGAAGGCCTGGACGATCTTCATCGCGCCCAAGGTTTCCGACGCGATCGCCCCGACGTCGGCGATCCGATCCTGGCTGAAACGCGAAACGTTGCGGACCCTTCGCCCGATAAGGACGATCGGACCGAGCACCAGCGGGATGCCGAGCAAGAGGCCGGCCGTCAGCCGGGGCGCGAGGGTGAAAAGATAGGCGACTCCGCCGATGCCGAGCACGATGTTGCGGAGCGCGACCGAGACCGTGCTGCCGACCACCATCTCGATAACGGCCGTGTCGGCGGTGAGGCGCGAGGCTATCTCCGACGGGCGATTCTCCTCGAAGAATCGCGGCTCGAGTCGCAGCAGGTTGCGGTGCACCTCGGTCCTGAGGTCCGCCACCACCCTCTCACCCAGCCAGGAAACGAAATAGAAGCGCACGGCCGTGGCCAGGGCCATGATCACGACGATGCCGAGCAGATATTGGAAATGCTCGGAAACATTGCTGTCCCCGGCCGCGAAGCCCTTGTCGATGACGCGGCGAAAACCGTCCGGGATGGCGAGAGTCGCGCCGGCGGCGATCAGCAGCGCCACGGCCGCGCCGGCGATCCGCCCAGGATAACGCAGCCCCCGGCGCCAGATCATGGCGAGGTTGCCAAGCTTCCTCGAAGGAGCGGGTTCGGCGTTGTTCTCGGCCATAGAAGGCGCCTAGCAGCGCCGCCGCCGCCGCTCAATGGCAACGGTCGCGGACCTTTCGACCGACCGTTCGGTTAATACGTATGGATTATCGGTCGTGGATATCGCACGTTCCATCAAGACACGACCCGGAGGCCGGATGCTATACGACGCCTATGAAATGCAACGATCGCTGCTCGCCGGAGCCAGCACGCTTGCGAATATCGGCGCCGGCTGGATGCAGAATCCGGTCAATCCCCTGGCCTACAGCTCGATGGGACCGATCGTCGCCTCGGCGCTCGACGTCTTCGCCCACGCCGCGGCGCCACGAGGCAAGCCGGAATTCGGGATCGGGACCACGACCATCGAGGGCGAGGAGGTGGCGGTCCATGAGGAGATCGTCCTTCGCAAGCCGTTCGGGCAGCTGAAGCGCTTCCGCCGGGAAGGCGTAGAGGACAGTCCCCGCCTGCTGATCGTCGCGCCGATGTCCGGCCATTACGCTACGCTGCTCCGCGGCACGGTCGAGCGGATGCTGCCCAAGCATGACGTCTACATCACGGATTGGCGCGACGCGAAGCTGGTGCCGCTGAGCGAGGGGCGTTTCGACCTCGACGACTATATCGACTATCTGATCGCCTTCCTGGAGCATATCGGCCCGGGCGCGCACATGCTGGCGGTCTGCCAACCCGCGGTGCCCGCCTACGCCGCCGCCGCGATCATGGCTGCCGACAAGCATCCGGCGCGGCCGAAGACGCTCACCATGATGGGCGGGCCGATCGACACGCGCAAGGCGCCGACCGTGGTCGATACCCTCGCCACCGAGCGGCCGCTTGCCTGGTTCCAGCGCAACGTGATCGCCACCGTGCCCTATTCCTACCCGGGCGCCGGCCGGCATGTGTACCCTGGCTTCTTGCAGCTCGCGGGCTTCATGACGATGAACCTCGGCAGCCATCTCACCAGCCACTGGGAGATGTTCAAGCACCTCGTCGAGGGCGACGACGAGAGCGCGGAGGCGACCAAGGAATTTTACGAGGAATATCGCTCGGTCTGCGACATGACGGAGGAATTCTACCTTCAGACGGTCGACATGGTCTTCCAGCGCCATCTCCTGCCGAAGGGCGAGATGATGCACCGTGGCCGCCGGGTCGATCCGGCCGCGATCATGGACACGGCGCTCTTGGCCATCGAAGGCGAACGCGACGATATTTCGGGCATCGGCCAGACCAAGGCCGCGCTCGACATTTCCACCGGCCTTCCGGCGAAGCTCAAACATTACCACCTCGCCGAGGGCGTCGGCCATTACGGCATCTTCAACGGTAGCAAGTGGCGCACCCGGATTGCGCCCGTCGTCGAGAAGTGGATCGCCGCGCACGATTGAACGTCGTCATTGCGAGGAGCGGAGCGACGGCAATCCAGCCGCCGCAGCGATGGATTGCTTCGCTGTGCTCGCAAAGACGGAGCAGTTCACGCCCCGGCGCCGGCCTCCTCGGCCTGGAGCGCGGCCTCCACCATGCGGTCCCACATCTCGACATCGCCGGCCGCGGCCATGACCGGATCGGGTTCCCGCAACGTCCTCAGCACCGACAGCGCATCCTCTCGATAGTCGCGCCAGATGGCGTCGACCTTGTCGCCGGCGGACGGATCGCCGCCTTCCGCGTTGATGCTGAGATCGCGCCCGGCGAGGATGCGGGCGATCCGTTCGACAACACTCATGCTGGACACCGGCATCGGCTTCTCCCTCGTTTCGACGGGATAACGAAGGAGCGGGCGAGGGGTTGCGTGGAGGCTCGTCCGAAGGACGAAGCTCCAAAGGTTATTCGCCAGGTCAGCTATAATGCCAGGCGACCAGCCTCCAGACGAGCAGGGCGAGGACCAGCCACAAAACGACGACGATGACAGCGCCCCAGGCGGAGCCGGGCCGTTCGGCCGCCGCCGCCGCCGTGGCGCGGTGTTCGTCGAACAGCCCCTCGGGCAGCATCTTCACCAGCAGCCACAGGCCGAGCGGGATGAGCACGGCATCGTCGAGAAGACCGAGCACCGGCACGAAATCCGGGATGAGGTCGATCGGCGACAGCGCATAGGCGGTGACGAGTAGCCCGAAGGCCCGCGCATGCCATGGGGTCCGCGGGTCCCTCGCGGCCAGCCATGCCGCATGAACTTCGACACGCAGCCGGCGCGCGAGGGAGGCGGGGGAGTTGCGGGGCCTGGCGATCACAACACCTCGAACAGTCCCGCCGCGCCCATGCCGCCGCCGACGCACATGGTCACGACGACGTAGCGCGCGCCGCGCCGCTTGCCTTCGATGAGGGCGTGGCCGGTGAGGCGGGCGCCGGACATGCCGTAGGGATGGCCGATCGAGATGGCGCCGCCATTGACGTTGAGCTTGTCGTCCGGGATGCCGAGCTTGTCCTGGCAGTAGAGGACCTGGACGGCGAAGGCCTCGTTCAGCTCCCACAGGTCGATGTCGTCGATGGTGAGGCCGAAACGCTTCAGCAGCTTGGGCACGGCGAAGACGGGGCCGATGCCCATCTCGTCGGGCTCGGTGCCGGCGACGGCCATGCCGACATAGCGGCCGAGCGGCTGGAGGCCGCGCTCGGCGGCGAGGCCGGCTTCCATCACCACGCACACCGAGGCGCCGTCGGAAAGCTGGCTGGCATTGCCGGCGGTGATGACCGCGTCAGGACCCATGACGGGCTGGAGCGATGCGAGGCCTTCCGCCGTGGTGTCGGGCCGATTGCCCTCGTCCTTCGTCGCCGTCACCTGCTGCTTCGAGGTCTCGCCGGTGGCCTTGTCCTTCACCATCATCGTGGCCGTGACGGGAATGATCTCGTCATCGAACCGGCCCGCAACCTGGGCGGCGGCGGTGCGCTGCTGCGACTGGAGCGCATAGGCGTCCTGACGATCGCGGCCGATCCCGTACCGCTTCGCGACCACCTCGGCCGTGCCGATCATCGGCATGTAGACGTCCTTGTGCATGGCCAGCAGCTCCGGATCGGGCCCAAGCCGTATTTCCGGCGTCTGCACCAGGCTGATGCTCTCGACGCCGCCGGCGACGCAGATATCCATGCGGTCCACGATCACCTGCTTGGCCGCGGTCGCGATCGCCATCAGGCCTGAGGCGCATTGGCGGTCGATCGACATGCCGGCGACGGTGACGGGAAGGCCGGCGCGAAGCGCGGCCGTGCGGCCGATCGTCGCCTGCACGCCCTGCTGGAGCGCGGCACCCATGATCACGTCCTCGACCTCGCCGGGATCGACGCCGGCGCGCTCGACGGCGGCGCGGATGGCGTGGGCGGCGAGGGTGGGGGAGGGGGTGGCATTGAACGCGCCCCGATAGGCCTTGCCGATCGGCGTGCGGGCGGTGGAAACGATAACGGCGTCGCGGGTCATGTTGTTCTCCGATCCTTTAGGTGAAGATGAGGCCGATCCAGTCGGCCTGCAATGCGGGCTTGTCCTCGCCCTCGATTTCGACCGTGACAGAATGGATAAGTTGCCATTGGCCGGGGCGCTTCTCCTCGATCCCCGCCAGGGTGAAATGTCCGCGCACGCGCTTTCCGGAGCGGACCGGGGCGAGGAAGCGGACCTTGTCGAAGCCGTAGTTGACGACCATGCGCGTGGTTTCCGGCAGCAGCATCACCCCCGCTGCCATCTGGCTCAGCAACGACAGAGTGAGAAAGCCGTGGGCGATGGTGCCGCCAAAGGGCGTCTTCGACGCGGCTTTGGGATCGACGTGAATGAACTGATGATCGCCGGTCACGGCAGCGAAAGTGTCGATGTCGCGCTGGGCGACTTCGATCCAGGACGAGACGCCGATGGCGCTTCCCAATTTTCCCTTGATTTCCTCGAGACTCGCGAGCGGCATTGGTATTTCCCGATGATTGTCGCGGCCTCGCCGCTCGGCTAGGGGCCGGTCTAGAGCCGCGTCGCGGCGATACTCAAGCCCCTCGGGAGCAGCAAAGATGGCGGACGCTACGGCAACGGCGCGCGCGGAAATTTCTCGATTGCATCGGGCACCGGAGCCCGACGTTCTGGCGCCTCTTCTGAAGGACGCGAAGCTCAACCCCGAATCGCGGCGACGGGTGGAGAACAGGGCTCTCGGCATGCTGGCCGAGCTGCGCGCCGCCCAAGCTTCCGGCTGGGTCAACCAGTTCCTCCAGGAATATCGGCTGAACACGTCCGAGGGCATCGCGCTGCTGTCGCTGGCGGAAGCCTTCCTGCGCGTCCCCGATCCCGCGACGGCCGACATGCTGATCGCCGACAAGCTCGGCAATGCCGACTGGCGGGCGCATGCCGGCAAATCCAATTCGACCTTGGTCAACTCGGCCACCTGGGGCCTCGTCATCGGCCGCGCCCTGGTCAGCGAGAGCCAGCAGGCGAGCGCCTTGAAGAAGCTGATCGCGCGCGCGGGCGAGCCGTTCGTCCGCCAGGCCGTGGGCGCGGCGATGCGGATGATGGGCGAGATCTTCGTCATGGGCCGCACCATCGAGGAAGCCATCGCGCGGATGCGGAAGAAGGAGAATCGCGGCTTCACCGCCAGCTTCGACATGCTGGGCGAGGCGGCGCGCACCTTCCCCGATGCGGAGCGCTATTATCGCGCCTATGAGGGTGCGATCCGCGCCGTCGGCCAGGTGGCGGAGGAGGGGCACTCCATCTCCGTCAAGCTCTCGGCGCTCCACCCGCGCTACGAAGTCGCGCAGTACGACCGCTGCGTCACCTCCTTGATCGAGCAGGTTGAGGCGCTGGCGACCCTGGCGAAGGACGTCGGCATCGCCTTCACCATCGACGCCGAGGAAACCGAGCGGCTGGAGATGAGCCTCGACATCATCGAGGCGGTGGCCGGCCTTCCGGCGCTCAAGGGCTGGGACGGGCTCGGCATGGCGATCCAGTCCTATGGCAAGCGGGCGCGGCCGACGATCGCCTGGGCCAACGCCGTCGGCGAGAAGACCGGCCGTCGCATCGCCGCGCGGCTGGTGAAGGGCGCCTATTGGGACAGCGAGATCAAGCACGCCCAGGAGCAGGGGCTGAGCGAATACCCGCTCTTCACGCGCAAGGCGGCGACCGACGTCTCCTACCTCGCCTGCGCCAGGGACATGCTGAAGGCGAAGAATATCTATCCCGCCTTCGCGACCCACAACGCGCTCACCGTCGCCACCATCCTCGAATGGGCGGGCGACAGCCGCGACTTCGAGTTCCAGCGCCTCCACGGCATGGGTGAGGGGCTTTACGAGCGGATGGTCCGCGAAGAAGGCTATCACACCCGCATCTACGCGCCCGTCGGCGGGCATCGCGACCTCCTCGCCTATCTCGTCCGGCGGCTGCTGGAGAATGGCGCCAATTCGAGCTTCGTCCACCAGCTCGCCGACGAGACGCTGACCGACGCCGACATCCTCGCCGATCCGGTCGCCAAGATCGCGGCGGTGGGCGGCACTCGGCATCCGGGCATTCCCCTCCCGGAAGACCTGTTCGGCGAAAGCCGCAAGAACAGCGAAGGCATCGATCTCAACGACCGCACGATTCTGGGCCGCGTTGCCACCAAGGTCTCGACGCCGCTCAACTGGAAGCCGACCCAGGCGACGCTCGGCGCGAAAGAGGCCGTCGATCGCGCCGTCGGCGGCTTCGCCGGTTGGTCCGCGCGCAGCATCGAGGAGCGTGCGGCATGCCTCGATCGGCTGGGCAACCTGCTGGAAGAGCATCGCGACACCTTGATGGCGATCGCCGTCCAGGAAGCGAAGAAGACTATTCCCGACGCGCTCGGCGAAGTGCGAGAGGCGGTCGATTTCTGCCGCTATTATGCCGCGCAGGCGCGGACCGGATTGCAGCCCATCGAGCTGCCCGGGCCCACCGGCGAGCGCAACCTGCTGCGCATGGAAGGGCGCGGGGCCTGGCTCTGCATCGCGCCGTGGAACTTCCCGCTGGCCATCTTCCTCGGCCAGGTGACGGCGGCGCTGGTGACCGGCAACACGGTCATCGCGAAGCCGGCACCGCAGACGCCGGAAATCGCCGCCTATGCCGTCGGGCTCGCCCATAGCGCCGGCATCCCCGAGGACGCGCTGGTGCTGGCGATCGGCGGTCCCGAGATGGGTCAGGCGCTGGTCGAGGACACGCGCATCGCCGGCGTCGCCTTCACCGGCTCCACCGCCACCGCCAAGCGCATCGCGCGCACCCTGCTCGCCGACGACGAGCGGCCGATCGTGCCGCTGATCGCCGAGACGGGCGGCATCAACGCGATGATCGTCGATTCCACGGCGCTGCCCGAACAGGTGGTGCAGGATGTCGTCACGTCGGCCTTCCGCTCGGCCGGCCAGCGCTGCTCGGCGCTGCGCGTGCTGCTGCTCCAGGAGGAGATCGCCGACCGCACCCTGGAGATGCTCTCAGGCGCGATGGACACGCTGATCGTCGGCGATCCGGCCGATCCGCGCACCGACGTCGGCCCGGTGATCGATCAGGCGGCCTATGACAAGCTGATGGGCCACCGCGCCGCCAGTCAGAATCGCTGGATCAAGACCGTCGACGTTCCGCAGGACGGCCTGTTCGTGCCCCCGACCGCCATAGAGGTCGACACGATCGAGGACGTGCGCCGCGAATGGTTCGGTCCGATCCTCCACGTCACCAGCTGGAAGGCGGGCGAGCTGGGTGAAACGGTCGCCCGGGTCAATGCGAGCGGCTTCGGCCTCACCATGGGGCTCCACAGCCGCATCGCCCGCGCGGCCGATGCGGTGGAGGATGTGGCGAAGGTCGGCAATCTCTACGTCAATCGCTCGATGATCGGCGCCATCGTCGGCTCCCAGCCCTTTGGCGGCGAGGGCCAGTCCGGCACCGGCCCCAAGGCGGGCGGCCCGCATTACCTGCCGCGATTCTGCGCCGAGCGGGTGACGAGCACGGACACGACCTCGTCAGGCGGCAATGCGACTTTGCTGTCGCTCGACGACGTGGGGATCTAGGGTTCGTCATTGCGAGGAACGGAGCGACGCGGCAATCCAGTTCCATGCCGCTGGATTGCTTCGCTCCGCTCGCAATGACGGGAAGGTCTTGCTTCCCTAGTCCTTCGCCGCGACCAGCTTTACGTCGGCATAGGGCATGACCATCCGCCCGTCGGGCGCCGCGGTGAAGGTGGTCTGGGTGGGATAGGCGAACTCGATCCCCGCATCGTTGAACGCCTCCAATATCTCGAGGCAGATGGCGCTCCGCGTCAGGAATGCGAGCTCATAATCGGTGGAGTGGATGTCGAACTGAAGCTCGAAATCCAGGCTCGAGGGGCCGAAGCCGACCATGCCGCAGCGGATCATCTTGGTGTCGGGATGCGATTCGACCAGGTCGCGGATCATCTCGGGAATGCCGGCCAGCACGTCGACCGGAGTCTGGTAGATCACGCCCAGCTTCAGCACGAAGCGGCGATGCTCCAGATTGGCGAAATTATGTACTTCCTTGTTGAGGAGATTGGCGTTGGAGACGACCACTTCCTCGCCGTCCAGGGCGCGGATTCGCGTGGTTTTGAGGCCGATATGCTCGACCGTGCCGCTGACCGTGTCGAAGCGGATGCCGTCGCCCCGGCGAAAGGGCTTGTCGAAGATGATCGAGAGGGCGGCGAAGAGGTCGGAGAAGATGCCCTGCGCGGCGAGGCCGATGGCGATGCCGCCGATGCCGAGACCAGCGACCAGGCCGGTGACGTTGACGCCGAGATTATCGAGGATGAGGATGATCGCGATCGCGAACAGCCCGACGGTCACCAGCAGGTGGATGATGCCGATGGCGGAGCCCAGGGTGCTGCTTTCATCCGCCACCCCGACGCGGTGATAGACGAGGCCGAGGATCAACTCGCGCGCCCAGATCGCCGCCTGGAACGCCGCCGACACGACGAACAGGAAATTGACGACGCGCGTGAGCAGCGCTGGCGTTTCCGTATTGTCGACGACCAGGGTTGCCGCGACCATGACGATGAAGAACAGGTTGGTCTTGGAGAGGACGCGGCCGAAGATGGTCCGCCACTTCTGGTCCGCCGAGGTGTCGCCGATCATGCGGTCTCCGAAAGCCCTGAGGCCAAGGAGGATCAGCGCGATGACGGCGGCCACCGCGCCGCCGATCAGGATGTCGACGCCGTTGCTGGTGATCCAGCGCGCGGTTTCGCCGACGAGATCGAGGCTCGCCTCCGACAGGTTCTCCGCGGCGTCGGCGACGCTCGCGTTATTTGCATTAGCCATCAAGCCGCCTTGGCTTCGGTTTCTGTTCTGGCGGCCTCATTATCAAGAAACTCGATCAGGCCGCGCTCGGCGCTCGATAGATATTTGGTTGCACGAGGACATTGCAACCCGCCGAGCGGATCGCGGGGGTTCCGCTTCACCGCTTCGATGAGTGCGGGATGGACATAGGATTTGCGGCTGATCGCCGGCGTGTTGCCGAGCGCCTCCGCGACGGGCTCCAGCATCTCCTTGAGGCTGATGCCGTCTTCTCCGGCCGCGCAGATTTGCTCGAAGGCTATGCGGCTCGCGCCCCAGGTGCGGAAATGCTTGGCGGTGAACGCTTCGCCCATCGCCTCCTTGATGTAGGCGTTGACGTCGCTGGAGCCGACGGCGCGCGGCTCCCCCTCCTCGTCGACGAACTGGAATAGCTGCTGGCCCGGCAAATCCTGGCAGCGTTTGACGAGGCGGGTGAGATTGCGGTCGGTGACCGACACCTCCTGGAGCTGTCCGGACTTGCCCTTGAAGCGCATCTTGACCGTCTTGCCCTTCACCCGGGCATGGCGGGTGCGAAGCGTGGTCGCGCCGAAGCTCTTATTCTCCTTGGCGTAGCTTTCGTTGCCGACGCGGAGATGGCCCAGGTCGAGAAGGCGGACGACGGCGGCGACGACGGTGTCGCGGTCGAGCTTGCGCCCCGCCATATCCTCCTCGACCCGTGCCCGAAGGAGCGGCAGGGCGCGGCCGAAATCGGCGCAGCCGTCATATTTGGCGGCCTCCTGCTGGGCGCGGAAATCTTCGTGATAGCGATATTGTTTCCGTCCCTTGTCGTCATAGCCGATCGCCTGGATATGGCCTTCCGGCGAGGGGCAGTACCAGGCATTCTTATAGGCCGGAGGAAGGCCGACGGCGTTCAGCCGGTCGATCTCGTCGCGATCGGTGATGCGCTCGCCCTTGGCGTCGAAATACTGCCAGTAGCGGCCCCGGCGCTTGCGCGTGATCCCTGGCAGCGCGTCGTCGACAAAGCAGAGCATGGAGGCGAAACTTTCCCTTGCGTAACAGCGCGATAAATCCACGCGCCGCCGCTTCGTTCCGGAACGGTGCGGGTGGCGCGCCGTTGGTCGGCCGATAGCTAGACTTCCCAAGGAGCAGCTGCCATGCCGACCATTTCGGACGCCCGAATACTTATCATCGCCACCGATGGGTTCGAGGATTCGGAGCTCATGGACCCGCGCCAGACCCTGATCGATCGGGGCGCGCAGGTGACCCTCGCCTCCCTCGACACCAAGGAAATCGCGGGCGACAACGGGACCAAGATCACGCCCGACTGCGCCGTCGACCAGATCGACAGCAAGGCCTTCGACGCGCTGCTGCTCCCCGGCGGCACCAAGAATCCGGACAAGCTCAGGATGGATGAGCAGGTGGTCTATACGGTGAGGAAGTTCATCGATGCCGGAAAGCCGGTTGGCGCCATCTGCCACGGGCCCTGGCTGCTCGTCGAAGCCGACGTGATCCGCGGACGCACCGTCACCAGTTGGCCCTCGATCCGCACCGATTTGAGGAATGCCGGCGCCGAGGTCGTGGACAAGGAAGCTGTGACGGACGGCAATCTCGTAACCAGCCGCAAGCCGGAGGACATTCCGGCCTTCACGGAAGCCTTCATCCAGCTGGTGGAGAGCGTCGAAGCGCCGATGGCGACCGCCTGACAGAACTATACCGCTGGCGATGCGGCGAGAGGCGCCTTCCTCCATGGCCGCCGCGTGCCTTCATTGGCCCTGCGCGACACATAGGTGTCGAAGCCGATCTGCACCGCGATCAACATGTAGATGAAGGGCTGCCAGGCGATGCCAATGAAGAGGCTGCCGACCAGATAGACGAGGTGGCCGTTCTGGAGTGCGGTCGCGAGCGGCGAAATCCAGGCCTGGTCTCCTTCCGCCCCTCTATGGCGCCGCCTCAGTACCTCCATGCGGATGAGGCCGATGCCGTGGATGAGGAGGAAAAGGATGAGACCCGGGAAGCCCTGCTCGCCTAGCATCTCGAAATAGCTGCTGTGATAGGCCCGGCCCTGGTCCTCGACCACGCTGCGATCGACCAACTCGACGACGCCCACATTCTCGGAGGACACCATTTTCACGCGCAGCGAGTTCTGGCGATAAGCCTCGAACCCGCCGCCCAGCGGATTCTCTTTCGCATAGTCCCAGGTCCAGGCCCAGACGGCGAGCCGGGTGCTGGCAGAGGCGTCGGCCTCATAGGTCTGGATGGTGCTCATCCGGCCGGTGAAGCTTTGCGGAAGGAAGGGCACGGCGACGACCACGGCCAGGGCGATCATGGCCATATAGGCGATGCGGTTCTTCGCTTCGCGCAGCAGGAAGATGGCGAGGGCGCCGGCGCAGACGAGGCCGGTGCGCGCCTCCGTCCCGACCGGGATCAGCAGGCAGGCGAGGATCAGCGCAGAGGCGAACAGGCGCACCCGCCAGTCGCGCGCGTAGACGGTGCCGAAGCGGGCGAGCCAGAGGATGACGGGGATGATCGCGATGGCGACGGTGGCGATAGTGCTGCCTTCGTAGAGGCCGCTATTATTGTCGACCATCAGGTGGAGCACGCCATAGCCGCCGCCCGAGAGCAGGGTCTTGATGCCGCCGACGATGACGATCGCGGCAGCGGACAGGATCATGAACAGCAGATAGGCTTCGATCCTGAGGCGCGTGCGCAGGGTGAGCGGCAGGAAGATGGCCCAGGCCATCGCCTTCCACACCCAGTCCCATTTGGAGAGCGCCTCGACATAGAGGTCGGCGCGGAGCGTGGTCCAGCCGGCATAGGCGAGCAGGACCAGCATCAGCCACTGCCGCCCCGTCACTTTCAAGTGGCGCTTGTCGTCGGCGATCAGCCAGCCGGCGAAGGCGAGACCGGCGACGATCATCGAGACGGGGATGCTGTTCAGCAGATAATAGGACAGGCGCTGCGGCGAGACGATGTCGACATAGGCATAAGCGAGGACGAACAGGAACGGCCGCTTGAGGCCGAGGCCGAGCAGCGCCGTCAGGAAGCCGATGAGGGCGAGATCACGCACCTGGGCGCCTCTCGCTCTTGCGGAGGATGCGGCGGTCGGGCGCGGCGGCGGGCGCCTGGTCGTCGTCGAGATCGGGACGGGAAAGGAGCCGCCAGGCGGCGAGCAGCATCAACCCATGGGTGAGCGCGAGCGCGAAATGATCGATCATGTGGCGGTCCCCGCGCTGCTTCGTGTCCGTCTTAGACCGCACCGGTTGACGCGCCGTTAAGCTTGTCGTGGCAGAGCGAAGCCGATGCGCATCCTCCACGTGCTCGACCACAGCCTGCCGCTGCACAGCGGCTATACTTTCAGGACCCGGGCGATCCTGAAGGCGCAGGTGGCGCGCGGATGGAAGGTCGCCGGCCTCACCGGTGTCCGCCACAAGACCGGCGGCGCCGATCCCGAGACGATCGACGGCCTCACCTTCTACCGCACGCCGCCCATCCCGGATGCACCGTCGCCGCTGCGCGAATGGCGCGAGGTCGGGGCGCTGGCGGAACGGCTCGACCGGCTTGTCGACGAATGGAAGCCGGATCGCATCCATGCCCACTCGCCGGCCTTGAACGCGCTGGCGGCGCTGCGCGTGGCGCGGCGGCGGCGACTGCCGCTGGTCTATGAAATCCGGGCCTTCTGGGAAGATGCGGCGGTGGGCAACGGCACGGGCCGCGAAGGCTCCGTCCGCTACCGGCTGACGCGTATGCTGGAAACCCATGCGGCGCGGCGAGCCGATGCGGTCGCGGTCATCTGCGAAGGCCTGCGCCAGGACCTCGTCGGGCGCGGCATAGCGTCGGAGAAGATCATCGTCGCTCCGAACGGGGTCGACATGGAGCTGTTCGGCAACCCGCCGGCGCCCGATCCCCTTTTTGCAGCCGAGCTGGGCCTTGCCGGAGCCGAGGTGGTCGGGTTCATCGGCTCATTCTACGATTATGAAGGGCTGGACGACCTCATCGCCGCGATGCCGGCGCTGGTTGAGAAACGCCCGAAGGCGCACCTGCTCCTGGTTGGCGGCGGGCCGATGGAGGCGGCGCTGAAAGCCCAGGCGGAGCGCTCGCCGGTCGCGGATCGCATCCATTTCGCCGGCCGCGTGCCGCACGAGGAGGTCGACCGCTATTATGCGCTGATCGACATCCTCGCTTATCCGAGAAAGGCGATGCGGCTGACCGAGCTGGTCACGCCGCTGAAGCCGCTTGAGGCGATGGCGCAGATGAAGCTCGTCGCCGCGTCGAACGTCGGAGGGCATCGTGAGCTGATCGAGGACGGAGTCACCGGCACCTTGTTCCCGCCCGGCGATCCCGCGGCGATCGCGACGGCGCTGGGCGATCTCTTTTCCGGACGCGAGCGGTGGGACGAGCGCCGCGACGTCGCCCGCCGCTTCGTCGAGACCGATCGTAACTGGTCGTCAAACATTGCCCGCTACATCCCGGCCTATCTGGGGCTGGCGAGCAAAGCGCTGTGACGACGGACAAGATCATCCTGAAACGGAACCGGGCTTCCGCGCTCGACGTGCCGATGGCGGCGTTGGCGGCGGTGTCCGTCGGCTTCGTAGCGTTCGCGATGCCCGATGCCCTCTTCACCGATCTGGTCGCCGCGAGCGGACTGCCCTCGCTGCTTCCGGCGGCGCAGCCTCCGCTCGGAACGACCGCGCGACTGGGCGTCGTCATTTTAGCTGCGATCGGAACCTTCCTGACGGCCTGGTTGCTGCTGCGCTCGCTTAACGGAGCGTCGCCGATGCGCGGGCGAACGAAAGCGCAGGAGGTGCAGGCCTCGCCGCTTCGGCTCCGCCGCGCCGACGCGCACCCCGACGCGCCCTCGCGCCAACCGCTGCTCGCCGGCATCGAACTGGGCGAGCCCGAAGCGGTCTCGCCGGTTCTCGAGACCAATGTGTTCCCGGAATGGGAGCGGCCCATCGAGGATGAGGCGGTGGAGGACGATAGCGTCGCCCCCTTTGCCGAGCCGCCGCTGGAACTTGAGGAACCGAGCATCGCCCAGCTTGTGCAGCGCCTCGAGGCCGGCCTCAGCCGTCGCCAGCAAGAGGCAAGGCCGTTCTCGATCCGCCGCGACGAGCCGGCCGTGGCCGACACGCCGCCGCCGCTGGACGACCGGCTGCGGAGCGCGCTCGACGATCTGCGGACGATGGCCGCCCGCAGCGCCTGAGCTGCCTCAACCGTCCTCGACGGTCAGCGCCTCCAACCTCATCCTGACGCGCGGCGACCCACCCGGTCCGACACTCCGTTCCTCGGATAACAGCGCGATGTCCGCCAATATATGGCCGCGCAGCCTGAACTCGGCGGCTTCGAGATTGGACAGGAAAGCCGTCGCGGCGGCATCCGCTTGGTCGCCGTCGAGCCGGAGCATGATCTCGTGGCGGGCGCCGGTGAAGGTGATGCTGGCCCAGCTGCGGCTGGCGATATCCTCGAAGGCAACGCCGCCGAAGCGGACAAAGCTTGCCCGTAGCGCACGTAGCAGCGCCGTGGTGGCGTCGTTGGTCAGCGGCTGCATGATGCCCTCCCGTCTTCCCGAGCCTCGAGGAAGGCCGCGACTCGGGCGGCCGTCGCCGGTCGCGGCTCGCGGCCGTTGCGCAAGTCGAAGACGAAACGAGGATCGCTGACCGCATCGCGGCCGAACCTCGTCGGGGCCGTGCCGCTGCGCCTCAGATAGCGTTCGACTCGTCTCAGCAGATGCATTTTGCGGCTCCTTTCGACTCATTGATGTTCCTGATATGTTCATGTTCGAAGGAGAAATCCTACTTGTCTAGGAAAAAACCTATCCGTAGGATGAGAAGATGGACACGCGCGCACAGCTGGAGCGGCTGATCAGGGAGCGGGGGGAGGATTATGCCGGCCTGTCGCGCCTCATCGGGCGCAACGCCGCCTATGTGCAGCAATATATCAAGCGCGGCATCCCGAGGCGGCTGGCCGAGGAGGACCGGCGGCTGCTGGCGCGTTATTTCGGAGTGCCGGAGGCGCTGCTAGGCGGCCCGCCCGCGCGGCCGGACGTTGCGGAAAGCCATGTCGTCGTGCCGCAGCTCGATATCGGCGCCAGCGCCGGCCCCGGCGCTTTCGCGGACGGAGAACGGCTTCGTTCCCACGTCGCTTTCGACGCGCAATGGCTCCGCCGCCTAGGTGCCGGAGACGTGCGCCAACTCTCGACCATTCGAGTCGAGGGCGATTCGATGATGCCGACGCTGGCCGACGGCGACGAGATACTGGTCGACCGGAGCGACGTCGCCGAGCGCCTCCGCGACGGCATCTATGTGCTGCGGATGGACGATGCGCTGATCGTCAAGCGCCTGTCGGTCAATCCCGCGGCTCGCACGGTGTCGATTTGCAGCGACAACGAAGCCTATCCCGGCTGGCCCGACTGCCCCTTGAGCGCCATCGACATCGTGGGGCGCGTCGTCTGGGCCGGGCGACGGATCGGCTAGCTAGCGCCGCCGATCCCGCCACCACAACAGCAGGGCGCCGGCGACGCCGACCGTAATGCCGATAACGAAACCCGCGCTCGGCTGGCCGGCGATGACACCGCCCACGGCGCCGATGAGAACGGCGGCGGCGATCAGAAATCCGCCGCCCTGGGAAGAGTTGGAGCTGTCTTGGGCCATGGCTCCCCATGGCATGCCCGCATGGCTCGCGCCAGCATCTTGGTGAACGCACCGTTGAGGAAGCCGATGCGCCAATTTGAAAGGCCGACCCGCTACGTCAGGGGGCGATGTTGCTTAAGGGTAGGGGCGCTTAACTTGCGACACTATGTTCATGTTGCCGATCGCGCCGCCTTCCTGGAAGCGAGCGCGCTGATCGCGGAATATGGCGAACTGGCGGTGGTCGAGGCCGCCAACCGCGCCGACCGCAGCCGCTCTCTCGGCAATGTCATCCATTTCTGCCGCTGGCGCCAGGTCGAACGGACCATCGAGATGCTTAGTGGCAAGGATGTGACGGACACGGTTCATTAGCGATCCGACCGAGATTTCCGTGCTGGCGCGTCGGGGTGCCGGCCGCTAGTTTCCCTTTATGTCGCAAGTCGCTGCGGGGCGGCGTGTGGCGGCGAGGCTCGCCGCCCTGTCCCTTATTCTTTGCCACGGTCATGCCCTCGCGCAGGATTCCGACCCATTTGGCGAGCTGGATGCCCCGCTCGACCCCTCGGCGCCGCTCGATCCGCTGCCGGGGCTCGGGGTTCCCTGGCCGGACATGGAGCAGGAGAGCGGCGACGACATCGCCGTCGCGCCCGATGCCAGCATCGCCGATGCGGCGGGCGAACGGACCTATGTCGTTCGGGTCGAGGGGCTGGAGGGCATCGGCGCGGCCGGCCTGCTCGACCAGTTCGCCGAGCTGTCGACGCTCCAGGCCAATCGCGAGGATCCCGCCAACGCCGCCCAGGTCGACCGGCGCGCGCGCGAGGACGAAGAGCTGATGGCCGAGCTGCTTCGGGCCTATGGCTATTATGACGCGCTGGTCCGGACCCGGGTGGAGCGGACCGAGACCGCCAACCGGTTCGTAGTGACGCTGGAGGTCGAGCCGGGGCCGCAATATAGTTTCGCCGAGGTCAGCCTGCCGGGCCTGGAAGCGGCGGGCGAGGATGCGGCTGCCCTGCGGGAGGCGTTTGGCGTGGAGGTGGGGGCGCCGATCGATGCCGCCGCCGTCACCACCGGCGAGGCGGCGCTCCGGCTGGAGCTTGGCAGGCGGGGCTATGCCTTCGCCGAGGTCGGCGAGCTCGACATAAAGGTCGATCACGACACCCGGACGGCGACCCTGGTGCTGCCGGTCGAGCCGAACGGGGAGCGTCGGTTCGGCCGCATCGTCGTCGAGGGGACGCCGCTGTTCAGCGCCCGCCATATCGAGCGCATCGCCCGCTTCGAACCCGGCGACGAATATGAGGCGCCGCTGCTCGACGATCTGCGCCGAGCCCTTGTCGCCACCGGTCTCGTCTCCTCGGTCGCCATCCGCCCCATCGACGATCCCGACAGCCGCACCGTCGACATCGCCGTCGCGCTGGAGCCGGCGCCGATGCGCACCATCGCCGGCGCGGCGGGTTACGGCACGGGCGAGGGCGTCCGCCTGGAGGCGAGCTGGCAGCACAGAAACCTGATCAAGCCCGAAGGGGCCGTCACCTTCCGCGGCGTCGCCGGGACTCGCGAGCAGCTCGTCTCCGCCACCCTTCGCCGCAACAATTTCATCGAACGCGACCAGGTCCTCACCGCCCAGGTCGCCGCCAGCCATGTCGAGCGCGACGCCTATGAGGCGAACACCTTCCTCGTCGGCGGCGGCATCGAGCGGCAGACCAATATCATCTGGCAGAAGAAATGGACCTGGGCAGTGGGCGCCGACCTCATCGCCACCGACGAGCGCGACGTCGACATCGACAGCGGCATGACGCGCCGCCGCACCTTCTTCATCGGCGCGCTGCCGGCGACCTTGTCGTACGACGGCTCCAACGACCTGCTCGATCCTACCGAGGGCTTCCGCCTGTCCGGCCGCTTCTCGCCCGAAGCCTCGCTGCAGGACGGGACCTTCTTCTATGCGCGCGCCCAGATCGACGGCAGCGTCTATCAGCCGGTTTCGGACAAAGTGACGTTCGCGGGGCGGGCGCGGCTCGGCTCCATCGTCGGCGCTGCCCGCGATCGGATCGCGCCGTCGCGGCGCTTCTATGCCGGCGGCGGGGGCTCGGTGCGGGGCTATGGCTTCCAGCGGCTGGGGCCGCGCGACCCGATCTTCGACGATCCCATCGGCGGCCGCAGCCTCGCCGAATTCGCGCTGGAGGCGCGGGTGCGGGTCGGCGATTTCGGCATCGTGCCGTTTCTCGACGCCGGCAATATCTATGAATCCTCCCTGCCGGAGTTGGACGACCTTCGCTTCGGCGCCGGCCTCGGGGTTCGCTATCACACTAATTTCGGGCCGATCCGCGTCGATGTCGGCACTCCGCTCAATCGGCGCAGAGGCGATCCCCGTGTCGCCGTCTACGTATCGCTGGGGCAGGCCTTCTGATGGCGACGGAGGCGCTCGTCGAGGTCGCCGAGCCGTCTCGGCCTCGACGCCGTCGCTGGCTCACCGGAGGGGCCAAGCTCCTTCTCGGCCTGGTCATCGCCCTGCTAGTCGCGCTCGGCGCGCTCGTCGTCTTTCTCGACACCGATGCGGGGCACCGCTTCATCACCGACCGCATCGCCGCGTTCAGCCCCTCCTCCGGCCTCAAGGTCAGGATCGGGCGGATCGAAGGCTCCATCTGGGGCGACACGCGCCTGCGCGACGTGCGCGTCTACGATCCCGAGGGGCTGTTCGCCGAATCCCCGCTGATCGAGCTCGACTGGCAGCCCACCGCCTGGGTCGGCAATCGCCTCATCATCGACGAGCTCACCTCCGAGCTGGTCATCGTCCATCGCCTGCCGAAGCTCCGCCCCAGCGAGGAGCCGAAGCCGATACTGCCCGATTTCGACATCCGCATCGGACGGCTCCAGATCGACCAGCTCCGCTTCGAGAAGGACGTGACGGGCGAGCGGCGGGTGGCGCGGGTCTCGGGCGAGGCGGACATCCGCTCCGGCAGGGCGTTGGTGAAGCTGAGGGCGACGGTCCCGGGCGGCGGCGATGCGCTTTCGCTGCTGATCGACGCCGAGCCCGACCGCGATCGATTCGACATCGATGTCGGCCTCAATGCCCCCGCCGACAGCGTCGTCGGCGCCATCGTCGGCACCAAGCGGCCGATCCGGCTCGATATCCAGGGCGACGGCAGCTGGAGCCGATGGGCGGGCACGGCGCGCCTGGACCTCTCCGGCCGCCGCGCTGTGGAGCTGGCGCTGCGCGCGGAGGAGGGCCGTTACAGCCTCTCGGGCTGGATGGCGCCTTCGCAGTTCCTCAAGGGCAAGCAGGCGCGGCTGAGCGCGCCGCGCATAAACGTCGGCGCCACGGCGACGCTCAAGGACAGGCGGCTGGACGGGGAGGTTTCGCTTCGCTCCGCGGCGCTGAGGATCGAGAGCCGGGGCATCATCGACCTCGCCACCAGCAGCTTCGACGATGTCCGCATCGCCGCCGATCTCCTCCGCCCGCCCGCCTTGTTCCCCAACATGACGGGCCAGCGCGTGCGGGCGACGATGCTGCTCAACGGGCCGTTCCGCACCGCCCGCTTCGCCTACCGCATCACGTCGCCGCGCGTCGCGTTCGACGACACCGGATTCGACGATGTGCGGGCGGAAGGGCGGGGGCAGCTTTCCAAGGAGCCGGTGAGCGTCCCCGTGCTGGTGACGGCGCGGCGGGTGACCGGCGTCGGCGACGTGGCGGGCGGCATCCTCGCCAATCTTCGTGTCCAGGGCTTGCTGAAGGTGACGGCGCGGCGGCTGACGGGGGAGGGGCTGACGCTCACCTCCGACAAGCTGAAGGGCAAGCTCAGCCTGTTCGTCGACCTCGTCAACGGCGACTATCAGGTGATCCTCTCGGGCGGCCTTACCCGTTATCTCATTCCCGGCCTCGGCATCGTCGACGTGACCAGCGAATTGCGCGTCGTCGAAGGGCCCGGCGGACGCGGTACAGTGGTCACCGGCAAGGGCCGGGCCTGGGTCAGGCGGTTCGACAACAAGTTCCTGGCCGGCCTCGCCGGCGGATTGCCGGAGATCGAGACCGACCTCGTCCGCGGGCCCGACAAGGTGCTCCACTTCCGCAATCTAAGGCTCACCGCGCCGTCCATCAGCATTGCCGGCAATGGCTACCGGCGGCGGGACGGCACCTTCTGGTTCGAAGGGTCGGGAAACCAGGCCGAATATGGCCCCTTCGCGATGACGCTCGACGGACGGATCGAGCGGCCTAAGCTCGCGATCCGGCTCGAACGGCCGAACGACGCGCTCGGCCTCGCGGACGTGTTGCTGAACCTCGATCCGACCGATGAGGGCTTCGCCTACGGCGCCGAAGGGATGTCGCTGCTCGGCCCCTTCACTTCGCGCGGTGCCATCTTGCTGCCGGACGGGCAGCCGGCGGTGATCCAGGTGGCGGCGATCGACGTATCCGGCACGACGGCTTCGGGCAGCTTGCGCTCCGATCCCGGCGGCTTCACCGGACGGCTCGACGTCGCCGGCGGCGGGCTGGACGGCGCCCTGCTGTTCAATCCGGTCGGTGAAGTGCAGCGGATCGAGGCGCATCTGACGGCGCGCGACGCGCGCTTCGCCGGCCCGCCCCCGATCGCCATCCGGCGCGGCAAGCTCGACGGCGTCATCCTCCTCAATCCGGGCGCCACCTCCATCGAAGGCAAGCTGACCGCGAGCGGCCTCAGCCGCGGGCCGCTCTCGCTCGCCCGGGTCACCGCCGAAGCCAGCCTCCGCGGCGGCAGCGGCCGGATACGCGCCGACATCGCCGGCACCCGCGGACGGGACTTCGTCTTCCGCACTGTCGCCGACGTCGCGCCGGACCGGGTGAGGCTCAGCGGCGAAGGCACGGTCGATCGCCGTCCGATCAAGCTCAGCGAAGCGGCGGAGTTCACGAGAGTGGGCGAGGCCTGGCGCCTGGCGCCGACGTTCCTCGCCTTCGCCGGCGGCACCGCCACCGTCTCCGGCCTGTGGGGTCCGGACGCCACCGAGGTGAACGCGAGGATGGAGCGGATGCCGCTCACTGTGCTCGACATTGCCTGGCCGGAGCTGGGGCTCGGCGGCATCGCCTCGGGCACCTTCGGCTACCGCTCGCCCAGGGACGGCGTCGCTCCCACCGGCGATGTCAATCTCCGCATCCGGGGTCTCACCCGCTCCGGGCTGGTGCTGTCCTCGCGGCCGGTCGACGTGGGCGTCATCGCCCGGCTCGACGGCCGCAACGCCGCCATGCGGGCGGTGGCGGTAAGCGAGGGGCGCATGATCGGCCGGGCGCAGGCGCGGCTGTCGCCGATCGGCACCAGCGGGGATATCGGTGAGCGGCTGGCGAGCGCGCCGCTCTTCGCTCAGCTCCGCTACAACGGTCCCGCCGACACGCTTTGGCGGCTGACCGGGCTCGATCTGCTTGATTTCAGCGGTCCGGTCGCGATCGGCGCGGATGCCCGCGGCACGCTGGAGAACCCGCGGATTCAAGGGTCCCTCCGCACGGAGCAGGCGAGGCTCGAAAGCGCGGTCACCGGCACCGTGATCGAGAATATCCAGGCGAGCGGGCGCTTCGGCGGCTCGCGGCTGGTGATCGATCGCTTCGCCGGCACGACCAAGGGCGCCGGCCGCGTCTCTGGCCGCGCCGCCTTCGATCTCTCCGCGACACGGGGCGTCGGCATGGATGTGGCGGTCGAGGCTCAATCGGCGCTGCTGATCGATCGGGACGATATCAAGGCCGACGTGACGGGCCCGATCACCATCCGCTCCGACGGGTCGGGCGGCACCATCGCCGGCAATGTCGAGCTGGTCAGGGGCAGCTTCAAGCTCGGCAGCGCGACCGCCGCCGCCGAGGTGCCCCGCCTCGCCGTCACCGAGGTGAACCGCCCGGCGGACGAGGCGGCCCCCGAGGAGCCGACCGCGCCCTGGAAGCTCGACCTCAAGGTGCGAGCCGACAATCGCCTCACCGTCACCGGCCTTGGCATCAACAGCGAATGGGGCGCCAACCTGGACGTCGGCGGCACCGTGACGCAGCCGCGCATCAACGGCCGCGCCGACCTCATCCGCGGCACCTACGATTTCGCCGGCCGCCGCTTCGACCTGGAGCGCGGCATCATCCGCTTCCAGGGCGAGTCGCCGATCAACCCGGTGCTCGACATCGTAGCAGAGGGCGGCCTCCAGGGTCTCAACGCCACCATCCGCGTCACCGGCCGGGGCCAGAAGCCCGAGATCGCCTTCACCAGCACGCCCGCCTTGCCGCAGGATGAGCTGCTGAGCCGCCTCCTCTTCGGCACGTCGATCACCAACCTGTCGGCGCCCGAGGCGCTGCAGCTCGCGGCGGCGGTGGCGTCGCTCAACGAAAGCGGCGACGGCCTCGATCCGATCAACGCCGTGCGCGCCGCCACCGGCCTCGACCGGCTCCGCATCCTCCCCGCCGACATCGCCACCGGCCAGGGCACCTCGATCGCCGCCGGCAAATATATCGGCCGCCGCGTCTATGTGGAGGTGATCACCGACGGCCGCGGCTATTCGGCCACCCAGGTCGAATATCAGATCACGCGCTGGCTCTCGCTGCTGTCGAGCATCTCCACCATCGGCCGCGAAAGCATCAACGTGCGGGTGTCGAAGGATTATTGAGCACGCGGTCGGCGGGCCGTCGGCCCCTGATCTAGTCGCGCGACGCCCTCGGCGCCTCGTCATTCGTGTCGTCGCGGACGCCTCGGCCGATCCGGTTGGCGGGCGAGAGTATCCACAAGGTCACGATGGTCGCGAGCGAAAGCATCAGGGCGACGTCGAAGCTGCCGAGGCCCGATGCAACACCAATCGCGCCCGTGATCCAGAGGCTGGCGGCGGTCGCGGTGCCCTTCACGGATTTTTCCTGCCTCAGGATAGCGCCGCCGCCGATGAAGCCCATGCCGGTGATCAGGCCTTCGATGATCCGCGCCATCGCCTCCGGGCTGTCGGCCGTCAGCGTCTCGGCGGCCTGGATGAAGCCGCAGGTCGCCACCGCCACCAGGGGAAAGGTGCGTAGGCCCGCGCTGCGCTCTTCGCGCTCGCGGTTCCAGCCGATCGGGAAGGCGAGCGCATAGGCCACGGCGAGCGCCACGAGGTGCGGCAGGATGTTGAAGTCGTCGGGTCCAAACAGCTGCTCAACCATGCGTCCGGCTTACCTCTACGGGTTGGAAAAGCCAGCATAACGAACGATCGGGCTTGCCGGCCACGCCCTCTCGATGGAATACGCGACGAGCCGACATGGTTGCGCGCAATCGAAGGGGGAGGGGTCGCCATGAAGAACTGGAACGCGCGCAAGCGCATCATCATGAGCGAGGAGCTCCTGCCCGAGCACCGGCTGACCCGGAGCCTTTCCTGGCCGCATCTGATCGCGCTGGGCGTCGGCGCGATCGTCGGCACGGGCATCCTTACCCTGATCGGCGTCGGCGCCGACAAGGCGGGGCCAGCGGTCATTCTCTCCTTCGTCATCGCCGGCGTCATCTGTGCTTGCGCCGCGCTCGCCTACGCCGAGATGGCGACGATGATCCCCGCCTCGGGCAGCGCCTACACCTATAGCTATGTCGTGATCGGCGAGCTGGTCGCCTGGATCGTCGGCTGGAGCCTCATTCTCGAATATTCGCTGGTGGTGAGCGCGGTGGCGGTCGGCTGGTCTGGCTATGCCGCGCCGTTGCTCCAGGCCTGGCTCGGTGTGCCGATGGCGCTGATGCAGGGGCCGGAGCTGGGCGGCATCATCAACCTGCCCGCCATCTTCATCATCGCCGTGGTCGCGGGACTGTTGATGGTCGGCACCAAGGAAAGCGCGACCCTCAACGCGGCGCTGGTGGTGGTGAAGATCCTCGCCCTGATCGTCTTCGTCATAGTGGCGCTACCCTATTTCAATGCCGCCAACCTGGAGCCCTTCTCGCCTTACGGCTTCGGCAAGACCATGGACGCGGGCGGGGTGGAGCGCGGCGTGATGGCGGCGGCGGCGATCATCTTCTTCGCCTTCTACGGCTTCGACGCCATCGCCACCGCGGCGGAAGAGACGAAGAATCCCAACCGCGACCTAAAATTCGGCATCGTTGGATCGATGATCGCCTGCGTCGTCATCTACATGGCGGTTGCGATCGCGGCCGTCGGCGCCGTTCACTATACGGAATTCGCCAATAGCCCCGAGCCGCTGGCGCTCATCCTTCGCGAGCTCGGCCAGCCGGGCGCGGCGACCTACCTGGCCGCCTCCGCGGTCATCGCACTGCCGACCGTCATCCTCGCCTTCTTCTACGGACAGAGCCGCATCTTCTTCGTGATGGCGCGCGACGGTCTCCTGCCGCGGGGTCTCGCGACGGTTTCAGGGCGCGGCACGCCGGTGCGGATCACCATCTTCACGGCGGTTGTCGTCGGCATCCTGGCGGGATTCATCCCGCTCGCCGATCTCGCCGCGCTCGCCAATGCCGGGACCCTCACCGCCTTCATGGCGGTGGCGCTCTGCATGCTGATCATGCGCCGCCGCGAGCCCGACGCGCCGCGCCAGTTCAGGACGCCGCTCTACTGGCTGATCGGTCCGGTTGCGATCGGCGGCTGCATTTATCTGTTCATCAGCCTGCCGCAGAAGACCCAGCTCTTTTTCCTCGCGGCCCATGTCGTGGGGCTGGTAATCTACCTGCTCTATGGGAGCCGGCGAACGTCGCCTGCCGCCTAGCCTTCGAGCCGCTCGTCGAAGGCACGGGTCGTTCGTCGAAGAGCGGTCTTCCGGCGGCCGTCGCGGGATAGGTTCCGGACTGCGCTGCAGGAGGGGACAATGAAGGGGATCGCTGAGCCGATTGCCGTCGGGACGGTCGTTGCGGGCACCTTGGACCTTTCGGCGGCAATCCTGTCAGCCTGGATCTTGAAGGGGCAGTCGGCCGGGGACGTGCTGCGCGGTATCGCCGCCGGGCCGTTCGGCGACGTGATGCGCGACGGCGGTCCCCTCGCCGCCCTGGCCGGCCTCATCATCCATTATGGCATCATGGCGGTGATAGCGGCGGTGTTCATGATCGCCGCCCGCGCCAGGCCGGCCCTCGTCCGGCATCCGGTCCCGATCGGCCTCGCCTACGGGGCCCTTACCTATATCGTGATGTACTGGATCGTGCTGCCGGCCCGCTGGCCCGCCATCTTTCCGATCACGACCCCCTCGAGCGTGCTGCTGTCGCTGGCGTTCCAGCTCTTCTTCGTCGGCCTGCCAATCGCCCTGATTGCCGCGCGCTACCAGATGCGAGGACTTGAGCGGGACTCAACGGCTTCTTAACCATTCCCGTGCACATCGGATCTTCTCCGAACAAGAGGATCCGAAGTCGATGAAGCGCCTCTCAGACCTCCTTTTCGCACTTGGGATGGCATCAGTGCTCACCGCCGCCCCGGCCTATGCTTATCTCGATTCAGGAACAATCAGCCTGGCGCTGCAGATGGCGACCGGCGTTGTCGCGGGCGTGCTGCTGTTTGGTAAGGTCCAACTGGCCCGGATCGTCAGCCTGTTCAGGCGCGGTCCTCCACCCACCTCCGCGCGGGACAGCCACGAGGATTGAACCCCATGAAGTTCGATCCTGGCTCATTCCGCGATCCTGCGGGACGAGTTCTTCATGCCGACGGCCGCGTGTTCCGCGCCGTATTCGACGCAGGCAGCGGCCATTACGAGGCAGCACGAGACGCTGGGGTGTTCGGCAAGGCAATTAATCGGGGCCATCTGATCGGTCTGTACGAGCGCCAGCCCGGAGCTCTGGAAGGACCGGCTGCTAAGCCGCGCTACCTGCTGGAACATCCGCGAATCGACTTTGTCTCCTATCCTTATGAATGGACTTTCTCCGCGCTCAAGGCAGCGGCGTTGCTCCATCTCGATTTCCATCTCGATCTGCTGGATGATGACTTCACCCTGTCGGATGCCACGGCGTACAACGTGCAGTTCGAAGGCACGAAGCCGGTCTTCATCGACCATCTTTCCATTGTCCGCTACGAGGAGGGAGCGCTCTGGGCCGGGCAGCGCCAGTTCGCCATGCAATTCCTGGCTCCTCTGCTGCTCTGGTCGAAGCGCGGCCTGGCGCCGAATGCTTGGTATCGCGGCAGCGGTGAAGGGCTGACGCCCGAGGACGTGGCACGGGTGCTTCGCGTGCGCGACAAGCTTTCGTTCACGGTGCTCGCCCATATTGTCGGCCCGACCTACATCCATCGCCGCAGTGTCGCCAAGGGGCTGGAGCGCCGGAAAGGTACCGAGGCACGACTTTCGAAGAAGGGGCTCGTCGCTATCCTACGCGGCTTGCGCGGCTTTACAGAAGGGCTGCGGCTTCCAGCCCAAAAAACTATCTGGGCTGATTATGCCGGCAGCAACAGCTATGACGAGGAGCGCCGCCGGGCCAAGCACGAGTTCGTCGCCCGCTTCGTCAACTCCTCCAGCCCCGGACTCCTTTTCGATTTAGGCTGCAACAGCGGTGACTTCAGCCGCACGGCGCTTGACCATGGTGCCCGGTCCGTGGTCGGATTCGACTTCGATTTCGGCGCTCTCGAACGGGCCTATGCGCGCTTCAACCGTGACGGCCGCCGCATGCTGCCGCTCTGGCTTGACGCGACCAACCCAAGCCCGTCGCAAGGCTGGGCCAGCGCGGAGCGCAAGAGCCTGGCGGAGCGGAAGGGGGCGGATGCGGTGCTGGCGCTCGCCGTCATCCATCACCTAGCGATCGCCAAGAACGTACCGCTCGACATGGTGGTGGACTGGCTGATGAGCCTGGCCCCGACCGGCGTCATCGAATTCCCGTCCAAGAGCGACCCGATGGTGCGCGAGCTACTGCGTGGCCGCCGCGACATCTTCCCCGATTATGGCGAGGAGGCGTTCCTCGCGCATGTGAAGGCGCGCGGCGCTATCACAGACCAGAGCCGGCTCGGGGATAACGGCCGGCTGCTCATAGTTTACGACCGCCGGCATTGACCGCCACGCCAGAAGCATCCTGGCTGTCGCGGTTGCCGCTCGCCGGTGGCGCCGTCGCCCTAGTCGTGACGCTGACCCTATGGCTCTCCAACATGAGCCGGGTGCCCTACGAAGATGCGCTGCCTACGGTAGGCGCCGTCCTAGCGCTGGTGGGACTCGCGGTGCTGGCCTTGCGTTTGGTAGCCGGCGGCTGGGCGCGGGCCGGACTGATGTCCGGGGTCGCCGCCGTCTACATCCTCTATCTTCCGGTGGCTGTCTTCGCGGTCTCGCCTTCGGCCTGGATGCGTGGGGGGCTGCTGCTGATGGGGGGCGTGGCGGCGGTGCTGGCGGCCCGGCGCATACCGCGCGAGGCCCCGGGCGTCCTGGCCGTGAACCGCAAGATCAACCTCATCCTCGTGCCCATCGTGATCGGTATCGCCGGCGTTGTGTTGCTCCGGCAGATTGATCTGGAACGGCACCGGCCCGCGCCTGATCAGGCGTTTGCCGCCTTCGACGGCGAGGCCTCAGCGACAAGCCCGGACGTCTGGCACCTGATCTTCGACCGCTACGGAAACAATGCCACGCTCGGTGGCGCCTACGGTTACGACAACAGCGCCTTCCTCTCCGCCCTGCGGAAGCGCGGCTTCGCGGTGAATGAGGAGGCTTTCTCCAACTACCAGCGCACCGGCCATTCCGTCGCCTCCACGCTGAATGCCTCCTATCTCGATCGGCTCTCAAGTTCGGCTCAGGCGGCAGACTGGGTACCGATCTACCGGTCGTTGACTTCCAGCCAGGCGCTGCGCTTCTTCGAGCGCCAGGGGTATGAGACGGTTTTCGCCGGCTCCTGGTGGAATCCGACACGCCGGAGCGGTCTTGCCGATCGCAACATTAACTACCGCGCCGTGCCCGAGCTGGGCAGGCTCGTCCTCGGCCAGTCAGCCATCGGCTTCGCGCTCGCCCAGACGGGACTTGCGTATGGCGACGGGCGGGGCGATCAGTGCCGCCGCGCTACCTATAAGTTCGAGCAGCTGCGCGAGCTGGCGGACGAGGGCTCACGCAAATATGTGTTCGCGCATTTCCTGGTGCCGCATCCGCCGTTCGTCCTCAACGCCGACGGCAGCTGCCGCTCGCTGGCGAAGGCGACTGCGTCGAGCCGGCGGGACAATTATGTGGCGCAGATAGAATATGCCAATCGCGAGGCGCTGCGCCTGATCGACGCCATCCTCGCTGGGCCGCGTCCGGCGGTGATCGTGCTCCATTCCGACGAAGGCCCGTGGCCCGAGCCGTTCGTCGGCGACGAGCGCTTCCTCGGCCGCGATCCCGTCGCCGTCGATTGGGCCGGCCTCAATGCGAGGCAGCTTGCGGAGAAGATGGGCATTCTGATGGCAATCCGCCATGTCGATGGAGCACCGGCGCCTGCTCCGGCAAGCCCTATCAACGTCTACCCCCAGATCATAAACGCCTATTTCAGCGGCAAAGGCGTCGAACCCGCGCCGCGCCACTATGTATTCGAGAGTGACGCGGCGCTGTACCGCTTCAAGGACGTGACGCGGGAGCTGAACTGACGCGTCTCAGCTCGAATAGTACATGTCGTATTCGACCGGACTCGGGGTGGTCTCCCAGCGGAGCTGCTCTTCCCATTTGAGGTCGATATAGGCATCGAGCTGGTCGTCGGAGAAGACGTCGCCCCGGGTCAGGAACTCGCGGTCGTTCTGGAGGGCGATGAGCGCTTCGCGCAGGCTACCGGCGACGGTCGGCACGTCGACCAGCTCGGCCGGCGGCAGGTCGTAGAGATTCTTGTCGATCGCCTCGCCCGGATGGATGCGGTTTTGGATGCCGTCGAGGCCCGCCATGACCAGCGCCGAATATGCGAGATAGGGGTTGGCGAGCGGGTCCGGGAACCGGCACTCGACGCGCTTCGCCTTCTCGCCGGCGCCATAGGGAATGCGGCAGGAGGCGGAGCGGTTGCGGCTCGAATAAGCGAGCAGCACCGGCGCCTCGAAGCCCGGCACCAGGCGCTTGTAGCTGTTGGTCGTCGGGTTGGTGAAGGCGTTGCAGGCCTTGGCGTGCTTGATGATGCCGCCGATGAAGTAGAGCGCGGTTTCGCTGAGGCCGGCATAGCCGTTGCCGGCGAAAAGCGGCTTGCCCTGGTTCCAGATCGAAAGATGCACGTGCATGCCCGAGCCGTTGTCGCCCTTGATCGGCTTGGGCATGAAGGTCGCGGTCTTGCCATAGGCGTGGGCGACCATGTGCACGACATATTTGTAGATCTGCATGCGGTCGGCGGTCTCGACCAGGCTGCCGTAGGTCATGCCGAGCTCATGCTGGCCGGCGGCGACCTCGTGATGATGCTTATCCATGGGGAGGCCCATTTCGAGCATCGTCGAGACCATCTCGCCGCGAATGTCCATGGCGCTGTCGACGGGCGCGACGGGGAAGTAGCCGCCCTTGGCGCGCGGCCGGTGGCCCAGATTGCCGACCTCATATTCCCGGCCCGAATTGGTTGGCAGCTCGATATCGTCGAGGCGGTAGTAGGAGGTGTTGTAGCTGTCCTCGAAGCGGACGTCGTCGAACATGAAGAATTCGGCTTCCGGCCCGACATAGATGGTGTCGCCGATGCCGATGGATTTGAGATACGCCTCGGCGCGCTTGGCGGTGGAGCGGGGATCGCGGGCGTAGAGCTCGCCGGTGCCCGGATCGACCACGTCGCAGAAGAGGATCAGCATCGGCGTCGCGCTGAACGGGTCGACATAGACGGCGTCGAGGTCCGGCTTCAGGAGCATGTCGCTTTCGTTGATCGCCTTCCAGCCGGCGATGGACGAGCCGTCGAACATGAAGCCGTCGGTGAGCTGTTCCTCGTCGATGAGGCTGGCGACCATCGACAGATGCTGCCACTTGCCCTTGGGATCGGTGAAGCGGAGGTCCACCCACTCGATCTCCTGCTCCTTGATCATGCTCAGGATCTTGCCCGCGTCGTTCGCCATCGGAAATATTCCTTACTGTCGGAAGTTGCCCTCGCCCCCTCCATTCCCGAAGGGGCCGCGAGTCGTCTAGGGGCGGGCGCGCCGGCGTGAATATTTCACATGGATGATCAGAACTGGCGCCGCTGCGCCGCGATCAGCATTCTCAGTAGCATCGCTACGGGCCGGGGCACGCCGACCTTGCCCTCCAACCAGAGGCTGACCGCGGAACGGCTGACGCCGATCCCATTGGCGAGGTCGTTCTGCGTCCGGTAGCCCAGCGTCCGCATGGCGGAGCGAAGCTCTTGCGGCGACATGGAGGCCAGGCGGGGATCGTCCATGGCTCGGGCTTTAGCTTAACTCGTCATCCCGGCGAAGGCCGGGATCTCGGCGCCGGGGTGACGTCGGTCGGGCCGTCAAATGGCGTCGGAGCCTCGTTCTCCCGTGCGGATGCGCATCGCCTCTTCTATGGTCGAAACGAAGATTTTGCCGTCGCCGATCCGCCCCGTCCGCGCGGCGTTGGCGATTGCCTCGACCACCCGCTCGGCGAGGCCGTCGTCGACGACCACCTCCAGCCGCACCTTGGGCAGGAAATCGACGACATATTCGGCGCCCCTGTAGAGCTCCGTATGTCCTTTCTGCCGCCCGAAGCCCTTAGCCTCGGTGACGGTGATTCCGGAGACGCCGACCTCGTGCAGCGCCTCCTTCACCTCGTCCAGCTTGAACGGTTTGATGACCGCCTCGATCTTCTTCACGCGACTCCCCACTGCTGTCGCGGTGCAGCATAACGGGCCGGGGGGATGGCGCAAGCGGCGGGATTCGTGCGGATTCCGCGCGCATGCGCCGCACCGTTGGGCCTCCGGCCGTTTCCCCTGAGGAACGATTCTTCAAACCTGTCGTTTGATCGATTGCGAACACGGGTTGCCCTCGCTCGCGTGCCGAGGCCGGTATGCCGCAGCAGCCCTTCTCGCGGCCTTTCAGGGAGACTGACATGAACAGGAAGATATTGGTTGTCCTGATGGCGGGCACCGTGACCCTTGGTGCGTGCTCGACCTACAATGACGATACGCTGGAGAGCGCCGGCACCGGCGCGGCGATTGGCGCAGCGGCGGGTGCCGGTGTCGGCGCCGTCGTTCCTGGCGTCAGCCCGATTGAGGGCGCGCTTGCCGGCGCGGCTGTCGGCGCGATCGCCGGCACGATCGCGGCGGACCGCGACAATGACGGCCGGGCCGACGGCTATTACACGCAGGATGGCACCTACTACCCCTACCAGGCGCCGCCTCCGCCGCCGACCCAGGCGCCGCCGCCGGCCTATCAGTCCGGGGAGCGGGGCTGACGCCCTCGACGCGGATTGATGCCTTCTAGTCGATGCGCCGGCGGACCGCGTCCGCCGGCGCGCCTACCCTTTATACACGCTTGCCTCGCGGCTCTCGCGCTCGCGGCAATGCCCGCGCCGGCGCTGGCGGCCTCCTATGCGAGCCCGCAACAGGTCCAGGCCGAGATACGCTCGTCCGGCAAGCTCAACCGAACGCTGAAATCGGTCTACAAGGCGCGAGGTTACCGCCCGCTGTGGATCGAGAACGGCCGGCCCGGACCGGCGGCCGACCGGCTGATCGAGCTGGTCTCGACGGCGGAGCTCGACGGCCTCGACCCCGGCGACTACGACCCGGACGACCTTCGCCGATGGATCGAACGGGCGCGGGGCGGATCGCCCGAGGCGCTGGCCAGGGCCGAGATCGAGCTTTCCAAGACCTTCATCGATTATGTGCGCGACGTGCGCCGGCCGACCGATGTCGACATCGCCTATCTGGACGAGGCGCTGGAGCCGGCACGTCCGAGTGCCGCTGCGGTGATCCGTGCGGCAGCGGCCGCCCCGTCGCTCATCGACTATATCGACGAAGGTCGGTGGGTGAATCCCGTCTACGCGGGGCTGCGCGAAGGCTTGCTGGAGCACCGCCGCCGCTGGGGCAACCTTCCGCAATTTGCCCTTCCCGCCGGGCCGATCCTGCGCCCGGGCTCCAAGGGCGATCGGGTGCGACTGCTACGCACGAGGCTGGGCGTGCCGGGCGGTTCCACCTTCGACAAGGACCTCGCCGAGAAGGTGCGCGCCTTCCAGGCCGATCATGGCCTCCCTGTCGACGGGCTGGTCGGGCCGACGACGCTCGCGGCGTTGAATCGGGGTCCCGGCCATCACGAGCAGCTGATCCGGCTCAACATGGAGCGCGCCCGCGCGCTGCCGGCGAATCCCGGCGGGCGGCATATCGTGGTGGACGCGGCCGCTGCGCGGCTCTGGCTCTATGAGAATGGCCGTCCCGTCGACACCATGAAGGTCGTCGTGGGCAAGCCGGACCAGCCGACGCCGATGCTGGTCGGGCTGATGCGGTATGTCGCGATCAACCCTTATTGGAATGTCCCGCCGGACCTGGTCCGCGACAATATCGCACCCAAAGTGTTGAAGGAGGGTCCCTCCTATATGAAGCGGATGCGCTACGAGGCGCTGTCCGACTGGACGGCCCATGCCCGCACGCTCGATCCGGCGGAAATCGATTGGGCCGCGGTCGCCTCGGGCGACACGAGCCTGCGCGTCCGTCAGCTACCCGGCGACGGCAATGCGATGGGGAAGATGAAGTTCATGTTCCCCAACGAATATGGCGTCTATCTTCACGACACGCCGGACCGGCATCTCTTCAAGGACGAGCACCGGCGCTTCAGCTCGGGCTGCGTCCGGGTGGAGGATGCGCAGAGACTGGCGAAATGGCTGTTCGGGCAGCCGCTGAAGATCCCGTCGGTCGGCACCGAAAAGCATGTGAACCTGGCCAATCCGGTGCCGGTCTACATCACCTATTTCACGGCCGCGCCGTCCGAGAACGGCATCGCCTTCCGGGAGGATGCCTATGACCGGGACGCGGCTCAGCTGGCCCAATGGGGCGGCCGCACCTTTGCGGCGGCCCGCTGACCGATCGACGCGCCGTCACCTATAGGGCGGCGCGTCGAGACCTTGGGGGCTCTTGGTAAAGATCTCGCAGCCGTCCTCGGTGATGCCGATCGAATGCTCGAACTGGGCGGAGAGGCTGCGGTCGCGGGTGACCGCGGTCCAGCCGTCATCGAGCACCTTGCAGGCGGGCTTGCCGATGTTGATCATCGGTTCGACGGTGAAGAACATGCCGGGGCGCAGCTCCGGTCCGGTGCCGGGTCTGCCGACATGGACGACCTCAGGCGCGTCGTGGAAATTGCGGCCGACGCCATGGCCGCAGAAGTCGCGGACGACGCCGTAGCGATGCTTCTCGGCATGGGTCTGGATGGCGTGGGAAATGTCGCCGAGGTGATTGCCGGGCTTGGCCTGCTCAAGGCCCAGCATCAGGCACTCATAGGTAACCTGAACGAGCTTCTTCGCCTTGATGGGCACATCGCCGCACAGATACATGCGGCTGGAATCGCCGTGCCAGCCATTCAAGAGCGGAGTCACGTCGATATTGAGGATGTCGCCGTCCTTCAGTGCGCGATCGCTGGGGATGCCGTGGCAGACGACATGGTTGATCGAGACGCAGCAGCTGTGGGTATAGCCGCGATAGCCGAGCGTGGCGGGCACCGCGCCGGCCTCGCGGGTCATGCGGGCTACGATCGCGTCGAGCTCGGCGGTGGTCACGCCCGGAACGACGTGCGGGACGAGCGCGTCGAGTATCTCGGCGGCGAGGCGGCCGGCGGCGCGCATGCCTGCAAAGGCTTCGGGGCCGTGCAGCTTGATGGCGCCGCTCCGCGCATTGCCGGCGTCGGCATGGTCAACGGTCACATATTCGGTCATCGTCGCGATATAGGTCGTCGGCCGCGGCTTGGCGACCCCCGGCACCTGTGGCACTGAGCGGCCATGAGGAGCGAGCGGATCTGGACGGCGGCCCTGCTGATCATCGGCGACGAGATCCTTTCGGGCCGCGTCCAGGATCGCAACGTGGCGCCGATCGCCACATGGCTCAATCTGCAGGGCATACGCCTCACGGAAGTGCGGGTGGTTCCCGACCTCGAGCCGCGGATCGTCGACGCGGTGAGGGCGCTTGGGGGAAGCAACGATTATCTCTTCACCACCGGCGGCATCGGCCCCACCCACGACGACATCACCGTCGACGCGGTAGCGGCGGCGCTGGGCGTGGCGGTGGAGGTGCATCCGGCGGCGCGGGCGATGCTGGAGGCGCATTATGCCGGCCGGGGCGGGCTCACCGAGGTCCGGCTCCGGATGGCGCGGGTGCCTGCCGGCGCGGAGCTGATCGAGAACATTCGGTCGGGCGCCCCCGGGATCAGGTGCGGCAATATATTCATGCTGGCCGGAGTGCCGCACATTGCGGCGCAGATGCTGGAGGCTTTGACGGGGACGCTGGAAGGCGGCCGGCCGCTCCTGTCGCGCACGATCGGCTGCTGGGTGCCGGAAAGCGAGGTCGCCGATCTGCTGGCGGCGACGGAAAGGGCGCATGACGGATGCCGGATCGGCAGCTATCCCTTCTTCCGCGAGGGCGGGGTCGGCGCCAATTTCGTGATCCGCAGCCCGGACGAGGCCGCGCTGGAGGCCTGCGCCGCCGATCTCGTCGCGCGACTTGAGGAGACGGGAAGGCCGGTCGTCAGGGGCGGGATCTAGGCCGAAGGCTCCGTTTCGACGCGGTTCCGGCCCTCATGCTTCGCTTTGTAGAGCAGGGCGTCGGCCCGCTGCATGATCGTTTCATAGGCCTCGCCCTTGGCGGCAGCGACCACACCGGCCGAGAAGGCGACGCGGCCGAGCGGCGCGTCGGTTTCGCGGACCGTAAACTGGCGCTCCGCCACCGCCTCCCGCGCCGCATCGACGATCGCCGCGGCGGCGGCGGCTTCCTTGGCGGGGAAGAGGATGGCGAATTCCTCGCCACCATAGCGGGCGACCGTCGCGCCCTCGCAGCTTTGCTGCAAGATGCTGGCGACGGTCTTCAACACGCGGTCGCCGACGGCGTGGCCATGGCTGTCGTTGATGCGCTTGAACCGGTCGATATCGCAAAGCGCGACCGCGAACGGCGTGCCCTCGTTCGACAAGGCGGCGAATCGATCGCCGAAGGCGCGCCGGTTGGGAAGGCCGGTGAGGGGGTCGCGACGCGCCTCCTCCTCCGCGCTTGCGAGGCGCGCCCTCAGCGCCCTTGCCTCGCCGGTGGCCGCTTCGAGCCGGCCCTCGGCCGCGCGCGTGCGCTCGATCATCGTGCCGGTGACGCGGATGAGCTCGGCGATGGATTCAGCACCGGCTGCGGCGGCGAGCTGCGCGGCGCCCGATTTGAGGTCGCGCCCATAGACCTTCACTTCGGCGCGGGTGGTGTCGACGATGCCGGCAAAGTCGTCCATCTGCCGCCGCACTTCCTTGATCGCCGCGTCGGCCGCGGGGGAGGGAGGCGCCGGCGGGGCCTCGCCGATCATCGCCAGGATGCGATCGGCTTCGTCCTGGCTCAGGCGCAGGCCGTCTTCGGTCGCTTCTTCGACGGCGGCGACGGCGGAGGCGTTGCTGCCCGTCACCAGCATGTGGACGAGCATATAGTTGGCGGGGCTGGGCTCCAGACGGTGATCGAACAGGAATTGGCCGATGCGCTCGTACAGACGCCGGCGATCCTGCTCTGCTTCGGATTTGCCTGTCACAACGCTCCCCCACTCCCATGGAGTAACCGGAAATCAACTGTGTGGAAAGCTGGAGCGGGTGAAGGGAATCGAACCCTCGTCGTAAGCTTGGGAAGCTTCTGCTCTACCATTGAGCTACACCCGCTCGCGGCCCGATATCTAGAAAGCGTGGCGGGGCTTGTCGAGAGGCTCGATCAGGATCAAAAGCGGCGTCACGCAGCACAGAGGAGACGGACCATGGCCGAGGCTCTTCGCAGGCGGGTTTGGACGGCAAGGCTCAGCTGGACGGCGCTGGCGCTGAGCGTTGGTGCGGTGGCGGCGGCGCTGATCGCTGCTCTCGGCACCCGCGAAGGCGCCTGGCACTTCAGCGACGGCTTCCTGATTCTGAGGTGGGCGTTCTACGCGGCCGTGGCCGGCGGCCTGCTGGCGATCGCCGCCTGGTTGATGGCGCGGCGGGCGGCCGGCTCGCTCGCGGCCGTCAATCTCGCCGCGCTGATCATCGCGCTGCTGTTTGCCGGCTATGTCGCCAGCCTCGCGATTGCCGCGCGGAGCGTGCCGCCGATTCACGACGTCACCACCAATTTGGAGAGCGTGCCGCGCTTCTTCCGCCTCGCCCTTCGCGAGGACAATTTCGACGTCGTCCCCGCCCAGGGCGATCCGCGGCTGATGCGAATGGCGCCGGTCGAGCGCTGGCGAATGCTTCACGCCCGGGCCTATGGCGACCTTCGCACCGCCGAAGTGCCGTGGAACGTCGAAGAGACGGTGCGGCGTGCCGAGGCGTTGGCGCGCGATCGCGGATGGGAGATCGCCAGCGCCGACCCGAGAGGAGTCGTCGAGGCGACCGACACCAGCACCTTCTTCGGCTTCAAGGACGATGTCGTGATCCGCGTGACACCCAACCCGGCCGGCGGCAGCTTCGTGGACATGCGCTCCGTCAGCCGCGTCGGCGTCAGCGACCTTGGCGTCAACGCCGATCGAATCCGGAACTTCCTGGAGGATCTGCGGCAGGGCTGAACCAACGCCCGGGCCCCGCGCGTTGCAGCGACATGCGGCCCAGCCTTCATCCTTCGCTCGTTAACGGGCGCTTCGGCGATCCGGCCTTGTTCGTCGAGCGGCTCCACCACCGGGGCGCGCTTCTGTTCGACCTCGGCGACCTGGCCCCGCTCAGCGCCCGGGACCTGCTGCGCGTCAGCCATGTCTTCGTGACGCATTGCCACATGGACCATTTCATCGGCTTCGATGCGCTGCTCCGCGTGTCGGTGGGGCGGGAGAAGAGCGTGACGCTGGTCGGTCCGGTCGGCTTCCGGGACCGGGTCTGGCACAAGCTCCAAGCCTATGATTGGGACCTGGTCGGCCGCTACGATACCGAACTCGCCTTCCATGTCACCGAGCTCATGGCCGATGGCCGGGCCGCTTCGGCATCCTTCCGATTCAGCCATGCCTTCGCTCGGGGAGACGAAGGAGAGCGGGCGATGGCGGATGGCGTGGTTGCGGACGAGCCCGATTTCCAGGTCCGCGCCGTAACGCTCGATCATCACGGCCCGTGCCTCGGCTTCACGGTTGCCGAGCGGGCGCACGTCAACGTCTGGAGGAACCGGCTGGACGAACGCGGCCTTCCAACCGGGCCGTGGCTGCAGGCGCTGAAGCAAGCCGTGCTGGAGGGGCGCGGCGACGACCATCCGGTCGCGCTGCCGGACGGCGGCTCCGCGCCCCTCGGCGAATTGCGCCCGCTCGTCAGCGTCTCGCGCGGCCAGAAGATCGCCTATGTCACCGACGTCGCCGACACGGCGTCCAATCGAAACGCCATTGTCCGCCTCGCGGCCGACGCGGACCTGCTCTTCATCGAGAGCCGCTTCGCCGCGATCGATGTCGAACGGGCGCGCGATCGGGCTCACCTCACCACGACGGCGGCCGGCGAAATCGGCCGCGCGGCTGGGGTTCGCCGGTTGGAGCCCTTCCATTTCTCGCCCAAATATGAGGGCGAGGAACTGCGGATGCTGGACGAGGTGGCGGCAGCGTTCGGTGAACCCACCGGCTCAGGGCGCCGCTAACCGCGTCAGATCAGCCAGATACCGAGGCCGAAGGCGAAACCGCCCCAGATGATCACCGCCGCCGAGCGCAACACCGCGTTGACAAGGAACTCCCCGATGCCGTCGTCCCGGTAATATTTGTAGAGGATGCGCTCGCCGGTCGCGAGACAGATGCCCGCGACCAGCGCATAGGCCAGCAGATCCTCGAACCGGGAATCGAGATAGCCGATGTAGAAGGGGAGCGCGATGATCGCGACCAGGCTTACGACGGCGTCGAGCCAGATATCGTCTATCAGGTCCACCTGGCGATCCTCGCATCGATGCCGTCGCCTTTCAACGGACCGGCTCCCCTTCCAGCTTGCCGCGGACTAGGCGGCATTCACCCGGCCCCACACGTACCAGCAGATGGCGGCGAACGGTGTCAGCGTCATCAGCAGGAACAGTGCATATTCCTTGGGCCCGAGCGCGAAACGCTTGCGATGATCGCGTTTGAACGTCTCGATGCGGGGGCGAACGCCTTCGCGCGCACCGAGCAGGCCGATCTCGAGATGGCTGCCTTTCTTCAGGAACTGGACGATCTCATCGGTTTCGTCCGCGTCGATGTCCGGATAGCGCAAGAGCAGTTGCTCGCATCTCTTGGCGAGAGGCGAGAGCTTCGTATTCGTCATGATGATTTTCCATTGCCGTGCCGCGCCGCAGCCCGCCCCTTCAGGCGAAGGAGCGGCGCCGGGCGCTGGCGATTTTCCGATAGTCGCCGCCGAAGCGGCGGCGGGCGGTCAGGCGATGGATGGCGGCGCCCGGGCACGGACGCCCTGCCACGGGCGTTGGCGCGGAGGGATTTGAGTGTCGAAGCCGAATGGCTTCGCCGCGTAGGCCTGCGGGAGTTGGACAATGGGGGCCGAGCCCAGGCCGCCGGCGCCGTCGAAGCCAGGCTGGTCGTCCTGTGAATGCGTGCCGCGAAGACTGGCGAGGCGCCCGGTGTCGCGAACATCGGCGAGGGCGGCGCGCGGCGCGATCGCCAATGGCGGCGCTTCGCTCAGGCTCGCCGGCGCGGAAAGCGAGGTCGGCGCCGGAGCCGGTGCAGGGAGCTGCAGCGCGAGTAGACCGAGCCCGAGCCAGGCGGTGAGGAGCGTGAGCAAGCTCCCGGTCCACCCTCTCTCCACTCGCGGCTTCGCCGTCACCTTCCTGTGCACCTCGTCAAATTCGCAGATCCTTTATCGATTTAGCCATCAACGGCAGAATTGGAAGGCGTCGACGGGAGAAGGAGCCGCCGCTCTTCGCGCAAACAGAAAGGGCGGCGCCTTTCGGCACCGCCCTTTCCATGGTCGAACAGGGTCCGATCAGCGCTTCGAGAACTGGAAGCTGCGGCGGGCCTTGGCCTTGCCGTACTTCTTGCGCTCGACCACGCGGCTGTCGCGGGTAAGGAAGCCCGCGCGCTTGACGGTGGTGCGCAGCGCCGGCTCGTAGCGGGTGAGCGCCTGGCTGATGCCGTGCTTCACCGCGCCGGCCTGGCCGGAAAGGCCGCCGCCGGTGACGGTGGCAACGACGTCATACTGGCCGCGGCGCTCGGTGATGTCGAACACCTGGTTGATGACGAGACGCAGCGTCGGACGCGCGAAATAGATCGCCTGGTCGCGGCCGTTGACGGTGATCTGGCCGGTGCCCGGCTTCAGCCACACGCGGGCGACGGCGTCCTTGCGGCGGCCGGTCGCGTAGGCGCGGCCATGGGCGTCGAGCTGCTGCTCGCGCAGCGGCGCTTCGGGCTGGGCCGGCTGGACCGGAGTCTCGCCTTCAGCCGGAGCCGTGGCGGCCGCCGGAGCGGCACCTGCGCCCTGGGCGAGGTCCTTCAGGTCGGACAGGGATTGACGGGTATCGGACATCAGGCACCCACCTTGTTCTTGCGGTTCATCGCCGCGACATCGAGAGTTTCGGGGTTCTGGCCGCCGTGCGGGTGCTCGGCGCCGGCATAAAGGTGCAGCGCGCGCATCTGGTCGCGGCCGAGCGGGCCGCGCGGGATCATGCGCTCGATGGCCTTTTCAAGCACGCGCTCGGGGAAGCGGCCCTCGAGCACCTTGCCCGCGGTGATCCCCTTGATGCCGCCGGCATAGCCGGTGTGCTTGTAATAGACCTTGTCGGCGAGCTTCTTGCCGGTGAACTTCACCTTGTCGGCGTTGATGATGACGACATGGTCGCCGCAATCGACGTGCGGGGTGTAGCTCGGCTTGTGCTTGCCGCGCAGGATGTTGGCGACGATCGTGGCGAGACGCCCGACCACCAGCCCGTCGGCATCGATCAGATGCCACTTCTTCTCCACCTCGGCGGGCTTCGCCGACTTGGTGGTCTTCATCAGCGCCTTCATGGGGCAGACCTCTTTTAAACGATTCGCGCCGCCCGTGCTGGAGCGGCGCCGACGGGCGGCCAAATGGCAGCGGCAGGGCGGAAAGTCAATAAATCCGCGACCTTCCTGGAAGGTAATATATTACCGGCTATTGTCCAGCACCCAAGACTGGTAGGCCAGGGTCGTGGCCGCGATGGGCCAGATCGCAATGGCCGGAACGTCGTAGCTGTGGCTCTCGACGATGGCGGCAGCGAGGGATTCGCTCGATTCCCAGCTGGTCTTGAAGATCGCCGCCACTTCGGTGGCTTCCTCGACCGCGTCTTGCCACCGATAGACGGAATGGCAGGGGCCGAGGATGTTGACGCAGGCGGCGAGGCGGCGCTCGACCATCTCCCGGCCGATGCGTCGGGCCTCATCGTCGGAGCCGAAGACGACGTAGACCGATACCGTCTCCGTCTTGGGAAGCGTGGTCACGCCCGTCGCTCGCCGAGGCGATGCGCCGTCCAGACGACGCTCCCGAGGAGGATGGCGGCCATGCCCTGATGGGCGACGGCGACATGGATATGAACGCCGGTGAGTAGAGTCACGATGCCGAGGACGATCTGGAGGAGAACCGCGGCTACGAGGACGACTGCCTCGGTGCGCTTGCCCCGCCGCCACGCCTCGGCGGCGAGAATGCCGACCACCGCCGCGACCGCGAAGGCCAGCCAGCGGTGCACGAACTGGACCACGATTGGATTATCCACGAAGTTGCGGACGAAGGGCTCCAGCATCGGCGTGCCGCCGGGGAACCATTCGTCGCCCATCTTGGGCCAACTGGAGAAGGCGTATCCCGCCTCGAGACCGGCGGTATAGGCGCCGAACAGAAGCTGCAGCGCCAGGATCGACAAAGTCCAGATGGCGAGCGTCGGCATCCGCGCCGGCCTCGCGTCAGGGTCGCGGGCGAGCTGCCGAAGGTCGAGCGCGGCCCAGATCAGCGCCGCAAAGATGAGCAGCGCCGCCAGCAGGTGCACGGCAAGGCGGATGTGGCTGACTTCCGGCCGGTCGACGAGACCAGAGGCGACCATCCACCAGCCGATCGCGCCCTGCAGTCCGCCCAACCCCAGGAGCACGAGGAGGCGCCAGCCGTGGCCGGCCGGAATCGCGCGCTTGATCCAGAACCAGAGCAGCGGCAGCGCGAAGGCGAGGCCGATGATGCGGCCGAGCAGCCGGTGGACATATTCCCAGAAGAATATCTCCTTGAACTCGGCCATCGTCATGCCCCGGTTCACCTGCTGATATTGGGGGCTCTGGCGATAGGCGTCGAACTCCGCCTGCCAGGCCTCGGCGTCGAGCGGCGGGATGGCGCCCGACACCGGCTCCCAGCGCACCATGGACAGGCCGGACTCGGTCAGTCGCGTGATTCCGCCGACGACGATCATCAGCAGGACGAGCGCCGCGACTGCGAACAGCCAGTTGGAGATCGCACCCGGTCGCGCGCGTCCCGCGGCCGCGGGAGCGGTGGATTGTGCCTGGGAAGCCATGGCGGGCGATATGGCCCCGTCGGCGGCACTTGCCAACTCGTACTTTTCAACACATGTGATGTTGTAACTTCACGCCCGCCATATTATAAACGAGCGCAAGCAAGGACGATCGAAGAATGTTCGCGGAAACGGCAAGAGGAGGAACGCTCGACCGGTGGGCCATCGGCCTGTCCGGCCTGTGCCTCGTCCATTGTCTCGCGAGCGCGGTGCTGCTCGCCGTACTGGCCTCCGCCGGTGGGCTGCTTCTGAGCCCGATGATCCACGAGGTGGGCCTACTGCTCGCGATCGGGCTCGGCATTCTCGCTCTCGGGCGCGGGGTCGTCCAGCATGGTTTCATGATGCCGGCAGCGGTCGGCGGGCTCGGCCTCGGCGTGATGGCGGGGGCGCTCGGCATGCCGCACGATGGCAGCGAGGTGCTCTACACCATCATCGGCGTGGCGATCCTCGCCCTTGGTCACGATCTCAACCGGCGGGCGGCCGTCTAGCGACTCGGGCGTCCGGCCCCAGCCGGCGCAGCCACTGCTTGTCCCGACCGTCATATAGGCCTAAATCGCAGCCATGGCCCATGTTCACTCAGTTCATGCCGGCAAATCGCTGGCCCAGGCCGCCCAGGCGACGATGGAGCGGTCCGGAGAGCAATGGACGGCGATGCGCGCCGCCGTGTTCGACGCGTTGTCCAGCTTCCAAAAGCCGGCCTCGGCCTATGACATCGCCGATCGGGTTTCGAAGAACCAGGGACGGCGGGTCGCGGCCAACAGCGTCTACCGCATCCTCGACCTGTTCGTCGGCGCCAACCTCGCCCATCGGGTGGAAAGCGCCAACGCCTACGTCGCCAACGAGCATCCCGATTGCCTGCACGACTGCATCTTCCTCATCTGCGACCAGTGCGGGCAGGCAACTCATATAGACGACGACCTGCTGGCAGGCGGCGTCCGGGACGCCGCGCGGCAGGCCGGTTTCGCGCCGGAGCGGCCGGTGATCGAGGTCCGGGGCCGCTGCAGCCATTGCGAAGCCGACTAAGGCGCCAGCTAATATTCGACAGCGCGGGGTTGCCGGTCTAAGAGCGGCGGCCGAGAAGGACCACGCATTTTCATGACCGACCGACCCAGCACCCCGCTCCTCGACACCGTCCAGACGCCCGACCAGCTCCGCGCGCTTCCCAAGGATCGGCTGCGCCAGTTCGCCGATGAGCTGCGCGCCGAAACCATCTCGGCTGTCTCTGTGACCGGCGGCCATCTCGGCGCCGGCCTCGGCGTGGTCGAGCTGACGGTGGCGCTCCATTATGTGTTCGATACGCCGCGCGACCGGCTGGTCTGGGACGTCGGACATCAATGCTATCCGCACAAGATCATCACCGGGCGCCGCGACCGGATCCGCACCCTGCGCATGGGCGGCGGCCTGTCCGGTTTCACCAAGCGGTCCGAGAGCGAATACGACCCGTTCGGCGCCGCCCACAGCTCGACCTCCATCTCGGCAGCCCTTGGCTTCGCCGTCGCGAACAAGCTCGCCGGCGCACCGGGGAAGGCGGTGGCGGTGATCGGCGACGGCGCGATGAGCGCCGGCATGGCCTATGAAGCGATGAACAACGCCGAGCAGGCGGGAAATCGGCTGGTCGTCATCCTCAACGACAACGACATGTCGATCGCGCCGCCGGTGGGCGGCCTGTCGCACTATCTGGCCCGGCTCGTCAGCTCGAACAAATATCTGTCGGTGCGGCACCTGGCGCAGCGCTTCGCCCGTCGCCTGCCGCAGCCGCTCCACAATGCCGCCCGCAAGGCCGAGGAATATGCCCGCGGCATGGTCACCGGCGGCACCCTCTTCGAAGAGCTCGGCTTTTATTATGTCGGCCCCGTCGACGGCCACGACGTCGAGCGGTTGGTCGATATCCTCGAAAATGTCCGCGATGCCGACGAAGGGCCGATGCTCGTCCATGTCGTCACCAAGAAGGGCAAGGGCTACGGCCCGGCCGAGGCGGCGGCCGACAAATACCACGGCGTCCAGAAGTTCGACGTCGTCTCCGGCGTGCAGGCCAAGGCGCCGGCCGGGCCGCCGAGCTACACCTCGGTCTTCGCCAAGGCCCTCGTCGCCGAGGCGCAGCGGGACGACAGGGTGGTGGCGATTACCGCCGCCATGCCGGCCGGCACCGGGCTGGACAAGTTCCAGGCGAAATTCCCCGACCGCACCTTCGACGTCGGCATTGCCGAGCAGCACGCGGTCACCTTCGCCGCCGGCCTCGCCGCGCAAGGCTACCGGCCCTTTGCCGCCATCTATTCGACCTTCCTGCAGCGGGCCTACGATCAGGTCGTGCACGACGTCGCGATCCAGAACCTTCCGGTCCGTTTCGCCATGGATCGCGCGGGGCTGGTCGGTGCCGATGGGCAGACCCATGCCGGCAGCTTCGATCTCGCCTATCTCTGCACGCTTCCCAACTTCGTGGTGATGGCGGCGGCGGACGAGGCGGAGCTGGTCCACATGGTCCACACCATGGCGCTGCACGATAGCGGCCCCATCGCCGTCCGCTACCCGCGCGGCAACGGCACCGGCGTGCCGCTGCCGGAGACGCCGCAGAAGCTGGAGATTGGCAAGGGCCGGATCGTCCGCGAAGGCAAGAAGGTCGCCATCCTGTCGCTCGGGACGCGGCTGGAGGAGGCGCTGAAGGCCGCCGAGGCTCTGGAGGGCAAGGGTCTTTCGACCACCGTGGCCGATCTCCGCTTCGCCAAGCCTCTGGACGAGGCGCTGATCCGCCGCCTGCTCACCAGCCACGAAGTGGCGGTCACCGTGGAGGAGGGCGCCGTCGGCGGCTTCGGCGCACATGTTCTTACGCTCGCCAGCGACGCAGGCCTCACCGATGCCGGCCTCAAGCTGCGCACCATGCGTCTTCCCGACCGTTTCCAGGACCAGGACAAACCGGAAAAGCAATATTCGGAAGCCGGGCTGGACGCCGAAGCGATCGTCGACACGGTGCTGAAAGCGCTGCGCCATAACAGCGCCAGCGTCGTCGAGGGCGCGCGAGCCTGAAAAGGAAGGCTCCGCCGCGAAAGGGGAAAAGCGGCGGAGCCGCCCGATACCGCCCTCACTCTCGAGCAAAAACCGATATAGGATTGCGGGATCGTCATTTCACCTGCCGAGCGGGCACGGGCCACTGATTTTATGTCAAAGCAGCGAGCCGATCAGCTTCTCGTCGAACGTGGCCTCGCCGAAAGTCGCGCCCGGGCGCAGGCTCTGATTCTGGCGGGGCTCGTCTTCTCGAATGAGCGGAAGATCGACAAGGCCGGCCAGGCACTGGCCGCCGATGCGCCGCTGGAGGTGAGGGGACGGGAGCATCCCTGGGTTTCGCGCGGCGGAATCAAGCTGGCCCATGCGCTCGAACATTTCGGCTGGAACGTGGAAGGCGCAGTGGCGCTCGACGTGGGCTCGTCCACCGGCGGTTTCACGAACGTTCTCCTGCAAAGGGGCGCGGCCAAGGTATTCGCGGTCGACAGCGGCACCAACCAGCTCGCCTGGAAATTGAGGCAGGACCCGCGCGTCGTCGTCCACGAAAAAACCAATGCGCGGTATTTGACTTCTGAAACCGTCACCGAGCCGGTCGATCTCATCGTCTGCGATGCGAGCTTCATCTCGCTGGCCAAGGTGCTCAACGCCGCGCTCGATCTCGCCAAGCCCGACGGACGGCTGATCGCGCTCATCAAGCCCCAGTTCGAAGCCGAGCGGAACGAGATCGGCAAGGGCGGTGTTGTGAAGGACGCGGCCGTGCACGAACGGGTTTGCGCGCAGGCCGCTAAATGGCTCGAATCACGAGGCTGGACGGTGCAAGGCCTGACACGAAGCCCGATCACCGGACCGGAGGGGAATGTCGAGTTCCTGATTGCGGCAAACCGCACTTGATCGGCGACGAACCACAAGGTAGCGGCCTCCGGTGAACAGGTTGAGGAATATCATTTCCTTTGCGCTGCTGGGACTTGCCGCCTGCAGCAACGGCGAAGGCGCCGAGCGCGAGCGGGCCGCGCCAGTGGTCAGTGCCGCGCCGGCCACGACCATGCGTTTCGTCGAGGCGATCCAGGCGGTCGGCACCGCCCGCGCTGCAGAACAGGTCACGCTTTCGGCCCCGGTGACAGAACGGCTGGTGCGGCTGAACTTCGACGACGGCGACTATGTGACGCGCGGCCAGACCATCGCGATGCTCGCCGCCGCCGAGGAGGGTGCGCAACTCAACGAGGCCCAGGCGCGCGCGCGCGAGGCGCAGCAGCAGCTGGAACGGATCGAGGCGCTGAAGGAGCGCGGCTTCGCCACCCAGAGCAGCCTCGACGCGCAGGCCGCGCTCGCCGCCCAGGCGCGGGCCTCCGCCGCCGGCGCCCGGGCGCAGATCGGCGACCGCATCGTCACGGCGCCTTTCTCGGGCTGGGTGTCGCTCCGCACCATCTCGCCAGGCGCCGTGGTCAACGCCGGCACCGAGATCGTCACCATCAGCGACATCAGCTCGATCAAGCTCGATTTCCCGGTGCCGGAGACGATGCTGTCGGCGATCCGGCCGGGGCAGCCGATCGTAGCCCAGGCGGCGGCTTGGCCCGGCCAGCCGTTCCGCGGCCAGATCAACACGATCGATCCGGTCATCGATCCGGCCACCCGGGCGGTGACGGTGCGTGCGCGCCTTCCCAATCCGGACCGGAAGCTCAAGCCCGGCATGCTGCTGACGGTCGCGATCGAGACCGCGCCGCGCATGTCGCTGTCCGTGCCGGAGCTCGCCGTGATCGGCGAGGGCGACGCCCGCTTCGTCTTCGTCGTCGGCGAGGACGAGGTCGCCCGGCGCACCGAGGTGAAGACGGGCATCCGTTCCGGCGGACGCATCGAAATCGTCGACGGATTGCGCCCCGGCCAGCGCGTCGTGACCGAAGGTGTGGTAAAGCTGACCGACGGCATGAAGGTCCAGCTGGCGGGCACGCGCAATGCCGAGCCGCCCGGGGTCGGTCGCACGGCAAAGGGCGGATAGTGAGGCGGCGATGAAGCTATCCGACGTCTCGGTCAAACGCCCCGTCTTCGCTGCGGTCCTGGCGATGCTGACCATGGTGGTCGGAATTGTCGGCTTCTTCAGCCTCTCCATCCGCGAATATCCGGACGTCGATCCGCCGGTGGTGTCGGTCGACACCGTCTACACCGGGGCGGCGGCCAGCGTCGTCGAAAGCCGGGTTACCCAGGTGCTGGAGGAAAGGCTCTCCGGCATCGAAGGCCTGGAGACGATCACCTCGCGTTCCGAGGACGGCCGATCGGACATCACCCTGGAGTTCGCCCCCGGCCGGGATGTCGACGTCGCCGCGAACGACGTGCGCGATCGCATCGGCAGCGCTGCCGACGATCTTCCGGACGAGGCGCGGCCGCCGGAAGTGCGCAAGGCGGATTCCAGCTCCTCGCCGATCATGTTCCTGGTCATCTCGAAGCCGGGTTGGGATCGCCTTCGCCTCAGCGACTATGTCGACCGCAACATCGTCGACCGCTTCTCCTCGATCGACGGCGTCGCGCGGGTGTTCGTTGCCGGCGACGCCCGGCCGGCCATGCGCATCTGGCTCCAGCCGGGCCGCCTCGCCGCCTACGCCCTGACGCCGGCCGACGTCGAAAATGCGCTGCGCACCCAGAATGTCGAGCTGCCGGCGGGGCGGCTCGAATCCGCCGCGCAGAATGTCACGCTTCGCGTCGACCGCCCCTTCTCCACGCCGGCGGAGTTCGCCTCGCTCATCATCGGCCGCGGCAGCGACGGCTATCTGGTGCGGCTGGGCGACGTCGCCCGCATCGAGGAGGGGCCGGAAAATCCCTATGCCGCCTTTCGTGCGAACGGCCAGCCGGCGGTCGGGCTCGGCATCGTCCGCCAGTCGGGCGCCAATACGCTGGGAGTGGCCGAGGCCGCCAAGCAGACGGCGGCGGATATCGCGCCGACCCTGCCCGAGGGCATGACCATCACGGTCGGCTCCGACGATTCCGAGTTCATCAATCGCGCCATCGAGAAGGTGTGGGTGACCCTGGCCGAAGCCGCGGTGCTGGTCGTGCTGGTCATCTTCCTGTTTCTGGGAAGCTGGCGCGCGACTTTGATCCCGGCGGTGACGGTGCCGATCTGCATGCTGGCGAGCTTCGCCGTCCTGTGGATGCTCGGCTATTCGATCAACCTGCTCACCCTGCTGGCGCTGGTGCTGTCGATCGGCATTGTCGTCGACGACGCCATCGTCATGCTGGAGAACATCTACCACCGCATCGAGGAGGGCGATCCGCCGCTCCTCGCCGCCTATCAGGGCGCGCGGCAGGTGGCGTTCGCGATCGTGTCGACCACCCTGGTCGTCTGCGCGGTGTTCGTGCCCGTCATGTTCATCGCCGGAACCACGGGCCTATTGTTCCGCGAGCTCGCGGCGGCGATGATCGGAGCGGTGGCCTTTTCGGGTTTTCTCGCGCTCAGTCTCGCGCCGATGCTTTGCTCCAAGCTCCTCCGCAAGGAGAAGCGGGGGAAGCTCGCCCACTGGATCGACGATCGCTTCAAGCGGCTCGAGGCCTGGTATGCCCGGCGGCTCGACGCCGTTCTCACCCGGCCGCTTATTCCGATGGCAGCCGTTGGCGGCATGCTCGCCCTCGCGGGCGTTCTGTTCCTGACTTCGGAGTCTGAGCTCGCGCCGGCCGAGGATGTCGGCGTCCTTTCCGCCAATATCTCGGCGCCGCTCGGCACCGGCTTCGAGCAGATGGACCAATATGTGCTGGCCGCGCAGGACAAGCTGCTGCCGCTCCTCGGCGACGGCGCGGTTCGCACGGTGATCACCCGCACGCCGGGCGGCTTCGGCGCCAGCGACGATTTCAACAGCGGCGCCATCACCGTCTTTTTGAAGCCCTGGGAGGACCGCGAGGAGACGACGCAGGACGTGGTCGACGAGGTGAACCGGCGTTTGGGCACCTTGCCGGCCGTGCGCGGCAACGCCTCGGTGCGCTCCTCGCTCGGGCGGGGACGCGGCCAGCCGATCAGCTTCGTCATCGCCGGAAACACCTATGAGGATCTGGTCGTGGCGCGCGATCGCATCCTCGCCGCCGCGCAGAGCAATCCCGGCATCATCAACCTCGATTCCGATTACAAGGAAACCAAGCCCCAGCTGCGCATCGAGGTCGATACGACGCGGGCGGGCGATCTCGGCGTCTCGGTGAACGAGGTGAGCCAGGCGCTCCAGACCCTGCTCGGGTCGCGCCGCGTCACCACCTATATCGACCGCGGCGAGGAGTATCGCGTCGTCGTCCAGGCCGAGGGGCCGGAGCGGGCGACCAAGGCCGATCTCGCCTCCATCTACGTGCGCAGCCGGACCGGCGTCCTGGTGCCGCTGTCGAACCTCGTCACGACGCGGGAGACGGCGGGTGCGCGGGAGCTCGGCCGCTTCAACAAGATCCGCGCGATCACGCTCGAGGGCGGCCTCGCGCCCGGCTATTCGCTCGGCGCGGCGCTCGAATGGCTGGAGACGCAGGCGCTGGCCTCGCCCGAGGTGACGGCGATCGGCTATCGGGGCGAGAGCAAGTCGTTCAAGGACACTGGCGGCTCCATCGCCGTCGTCTTCCTGCTCACCATCCTGATCGTCTATCTGCTGCTCGCCGCCCAGTTCGAAAGCTTCGTCCATCCGGCCGTGATCATCACCACCGTGCCGCTCGCCGTCGCCGGCGGCATCATCGGCCTTGCCGTAATGGGGCAGACGCTCAATCTCTACAGTCAGGTCGGCATCGTCATGCTGGTGGGCCTGGCCGCCAAGAACGGCATCCTGATCGTCGAATTCGCCAACCAGCTGCGCGATGCCGGCAAGGACATCGACACCGCCATCCGCGAAGCCTCGAAGCGGCGCCTCCGCCCGATCCTCATGACCTCGATCGCCACCGTTGCCGGCGCGGTGCCGCTGATGATCGCGACCGGCGCCGGCGCGGCGGCGCGCTCCACGATCGGCGTCGTCATCGTCTGGGGCGTGTCGATCGCCACCGCGATCACACTATTCCTTATTCCCTTGCTTTACGCCCGCTTGGCGCGCTTTACCGGCTCTCCGGAAGAAGTGAGCCGCAAGCTGGAGGCGCAACTCGCGCAGCCGCTGCCGGCCGAATAAGGGGGGCCAGAATGACCGGAATCGCGTCGAAGGGACAGCTGCGCATGTCGTTCCTGCGCATCGCATTGATCGCGGTTCCGCTCGTGCTGCTGCTCGGAACCCTTTCCGGCCGGGCATCGGGCAGCGGCTATGGCAATCCCTGGTTCGATGCGCTGGTGAAGCCCGACGCGATGCCGCCGGGCTGGATGTTCGGAGTCGTCTGGACTTTGCTCTACATCTTTCTTGGTCTCGCGCTGGCGATGATCCTCCACGCCCGCGGCGCGTCGGTGCGGGGGAAGGCCTTGGCCGCATTCATCATCCAGCTGCTTCTCAACTATGCCTGGTCGCCCGTTTTCTTCGCGCTCCACAAGGTGGAGACGGCGCTGACCCTGATCGCCGCGATGATCGTGATCGCCGCCGCCGCGACGGTGCTGATGGCGCGAGTCCGCAAGGCCGCGGCGCTCTTGATGCTGCCCTATCTCGCCTGGCTCTGCTTCGCGGCCTATCTCAACTACCAGATCGTCGTCCTGAACCCCGATGCCGAAACCCTTGTGCCGGGGACGGCGAGCGCCGATATCAGCCTCTGAAAGCCCTAGGAGAGACGTGCATGCAGTCCGAAAACCGCCTGTTCGACGATTTCGTCAAGGTGCTGAACGGCGCCGCCGGCACCTTCGCCGGCATGGGCCGGGAGGCCGAGGCCAACTTCCGCGAGCGGGTGCGCGAATGGGTCGGCGGCATGGACATGGTGAGCCGCGACGAGTTCGAGGCGGTGAAGGCCATCGCCGTCGCCGCCCGCGAGGAGAATGAGGCGCTGAAGCGGCGGATCGAGGCGCTGGAAGGCGGCGCCGCGCCAAGGAAGCCCGCGGCGAAGAAGAGTTCCGGCGAGCCGCCCAAGCCGAAGCGCGAGCCGTCCGGCCGCGGCGACTAGGTTTGTCCACCGTCGCCGCGATGAAGCGGAGAACGGATGGCTTTCGTCGTCCCGCTCCTCCGCTGGCGTTAAAGGGCGACTAATCCACAACTTTGTGGCGCTGTCCTCAACGCTTCTCTTGCGCTTGCCCCAAGGCGGGTGCACGATTCTTTTGTTGAATATGGGTGCAGGACTTGAGGATGAACGTGGACGAGTTTGAGCTGGAGCGCGAAACGAGCGCCCCGATCGACATGCTCGAACATTATTTCAGCGCCCATGGCTGGGCCTATGAAAGAAATGGCGACGAAGAGATCGTCGCCAACTTCCAGGGGAGCTGGGCCCAATATGAGCTGCGGGCCATCTGGCGGGACGACGACAATGTCCTCCAGTTCCTCGCCCTTCCAGATATTCGCGTCGCCGCCGACAAGCGGGCCCAGACCTATGAGACGATCGGCCTCATCAACGAGCAACTCTGGCTCGGCCATTTCGAACTGTGGCAGACCTCCGGCCTCGTCCTTTTCCGCCATGCGGCGCTGCTGGAAGGCGAGGAGGGCGGCACGCTGACCTTGCAGCAGGCGGAGACGCTGGTCGAGACCGCCATCGAGGAATGCGAGCGTTTCTACCCCGTCTTCCAGTTCGTCCTCTGGGCCGACAAGTCCCCCGCCGAAGCCATCGCCGCCGCCCTGATCGAGACGCAGGGCGAAGCCTAGACCCTTCCCGCTCGCCCTGAGCTTGTCGAAGGACTGTTCTTCTCCCTAAGGCAGGGCTTCGACAGGCTCAGCCCGAACGGAGTAGATATGACAGCGGCGCTTTCCCTTCCCGGACCCTTCTGGCTGATCGGCTGCGGCAACATGGCGGGCGCGATGCTGGAAGGCTGGCTCGCCGCCGGCCTCGACCGTTCTCAAATCACCGTCATCCGCCCGAGCGGCCGCCCGCCGGCCGAAGGCATCCGAACCCTCACCAGCTTGCCCGAAGACGAGGTTCCCGCCTTGGTGATGCTCGGCGTCAAGCCGCAGAAGCTCGACGAGGTCGTCCCTTTCGTCGCGCCCGTCCTGGAGCCGGAAACGGTCGTCATCTCGATCCTCGCCGGGGTGGAGCTCGCCTCGCTTCGCCAGCGCTTTTCCAAGCCTCGGACGCTGGTGCGGGCGATGCCGAACCTTCCGGTGCGGCTTGGCAAGGGCGCGATCGGCCTGTTCGGAGAGACTGTCGGGCCCGAGCCGCGGGAGGAGGTCGAGCGGCTCATGTCCACGCTCGGTCGGGCGGAATGGGTAAGCGAGGAGCCGCTGATCGACGTGGTGACGGCGCTCGCCGGCAGCGCGCCCGCCTTTCTCTACCGCTTCATCGATGCCCTGGCGGAAGCCGGGGTGGCCGAGGGCCTGCCGCGCGAACAGGCGGAGCGGTTCGCGCTCGCCACGGTCGAGGGCGCAGGCGCGATGGCCGCAGCCTCCGACGAAAGCCCCTCGCAACTGGTCGAGCGGGTGGCCAGTCCGGGCGGAACGACCCGCGCGGGGCTGGAAGTCCTCGACGGGGAAGGGGGGCTGCGGCCGCTGATGCGACGCACGATGGCCGCCGCCGTCGGCCGCGGCCGCGAGCTGGCCGAGGCGGCGCGGCGTTAGCCTGCGACCCAAGTTGACCGCCCCTCGGGTCAGCCCTATCGCCGAAACAGCTTCCCACATGGAGAATCGGGGCCGAAATGACGGACCAGCGCAGCTATGACGATCGCGACGGGTGGATCTGGTTTGACGGCAAGCTAGCGCCCTGGCGCGAGGCCAATATCCATGTGCTGACCCACGCGCTCCATTACGCCTCCTCGGTCTTCGAGGGGCAGCGCGCTTATGGCGGCGAGATCTTCAAACTGACCGAGCACAGCACGCGGCTGAGGCGGAGCGCCTCCCTTCTCGGCTTCGAGCTGCCCTGGTCGGTCGAGGAGATCGATGCCGCCTGTCGCGAGACGTTGAAGGCCAATAACCTCGAAGACGCCTATATGCGCCCCGTGGCCTGGCGCGGCTCCGAGCAGATGGGCGTCGCCGCACAGCGGACCAAGCCGCACATGGCGATCGCCTGCTGGGAATGGGGCGCCTATTTCGGCGACGAAGCGGCGCGCAAGGGCATCCGCCTCGACATTTCCCCCTGGCGCCGGCCCGCCCCCTACACGGCGCCGACCCAGTCCAAGGCGTCCGGCCTCTACATGATCTGCACTCTGGCCAAGCATGCGGCGGAGAATAAGGGCTATAACGACGCGCTGATGTTCGATTGGCGCGGCCAGGTGGCGGAGGCGACGGGCGCCAACGCCTTCTTCGTCAAGGACGGCGCGATCCACACGCCGACGCCCGACTGCTTCCTCGACGGCATCACCCGGCGCACGGTCATGGAGCTTGCCCGCCGCCGCGGCATCGACGTGATCGAGCGCACGATCTGGCCGGAGGAGCTGGAGGGCTTCGAGCAGTTCTTCCTCACCGGCAGCGCCGCCGAGGTGACGCCGGTCGCGTCCGCAGGTCCCTGGAACTTCGAGGTGGGCGATCTCACGCTCCAGCTCCGCCAGGACTATCTCGACCTCGTCAACCGCCGCCTCGCCAACGCCTGATGTTCGAGTCCGTGCAGGAAGCCCGGACGCTTTTCGAGAGGCTCGGGCTGCCGCAGGAGGCGATTGCGTCGGGCGACCTCGCATCGCGCTCGCCTATCGACGGCACGGTTATCGGTCGCGTCGCGGCCGCAAGCCCCGACGAGGTCGAGGCGGCGATCGGCCGTGCCTATGAGGGCTTCCTCGCCTGGCGCACCGTCCCGGCGCCCCGGCGCGGCGAGCTGGTTCGCCTGTTCGGCGAGGTCTTGCGGGAGGCCAAGGAGCCTCTGGCGCGCCTGGTGAGTCTGGAGGCGGGGAAGATCCTCCCCGAGGCGCTCGGCGAGGTCCAGGAGATGATCGACATCTGCGACTTCGCCGTTGGCCTGTCGCGGCAGCTTCACGGTCTCACCATCACCACTGAGCGGCCCGACCATCGCATGATGGAGACCTGGCATCCTCTCGGTGTCGTCGGCGTCATCTCCGCCTTCAATTTTCCGGTCGCTGTCTGGGCGTGGAACGCCTGCCTCGCTTTCGTCTGCGGCGACAGTGTCGTCTGGAAGCCTTCGGAAAAGACGCCGCTGTCGGCGCTTGCCGTTCAGACGCTGTTCGAGCGCGCCGTCGAGCGTTTCGGCGATGCGCCCGCGAACCTGTCGGTGCTGGTCCAGGGTGGACGCGCTACCGGCGAGGCGCTGGTCGACGATCGCCGCGTCGCGCTTGTCTCCGCCACCGGCTCCACCCGCATGGGCTGCGAGGTCGGGCCGCGCATCGCCGCCCGCTTCGGCCGCTCGCTGCTCGAGCTGGGCGGCAACAACGGCATGATCGTCACGCCCTCGGCCGACCTCGACCTCGCCGAACGCGCGATCACCTTCGCCGCCGTCGGCACCGCCGGCCAGCGCTGCACGTCGCTCCGCCGGCTGTTCGTTCATGAGGATGTCTACGATCGCCTCGTGCCGCGCCTCAAGCGCGTCTGGTCTTCGGTCGAGGTCGGCAATCCGCTGGAAGGCCTTGCCCTCGTCGGACCCTTGATCGACGAGGCCGCCTACGACGCCATGCAGACAGCGCTGAACGACGCCCGTTCCGAGGGCGGCGTGGTCCAGGGCGGCGAGCGGCTTCTGGCCGACAGCTTTCCCGACGCCTGGTATGTGCGTCCGGCTATCGCCGAGATGCCGGGTCAGACGCCCGTCACGCAGAGAGAGACCTTCGCGCCCATTCTCTACGTCATGCGCTACCGCACCTTCGACGAGGCGATCGCCCTCCATAACGCCGTGCCGCAAGGCCTCGCCTCCTCGATCTTCACCACCGATCTCAGGGAAGCCGAGCGCTTCCTCTCCGCCGCGGGCTCCGATTGCGGTATCGTCAACGTCAATATCGGGCCGTCGGGCGCCGAGATCGGCGGCGCGTTCGGCGGCGAGAAGGAGACCGGCGGCGGGCGCGAGAGCGGCTCCGATAGCTGGCGCGCCTATATGCGCAGGTCTACCAACACGATCAATTACGGCCGCGATCTGCCGCTCGCCCAGGGGATTGATTTTTCGGTCTGATCGGGACGCCGTGAGGGCTTTCCCTCTCGGCAAGGACGGCTATAAGGCCGCCGTCTGCTGGGGCGTCGCCAAGTGGTAAGGCAGCGGCTTTTGGTGCCGCCATTCGCAGGTTCGAATCCTGCCGCCCCAGCCAAGCACATCCGCCGACCCAGCCAATGTGGCTGTAAGTGACTGAAATTGCTGACTAACTAGAGTCGGCTAGTCACTGAGGCATCCCCTGATTGTGCATCAGAGTGTGCCAATGTGCTGGCCCGAAAGGTCAGCCATGGCGTCCCTTCACACCTACCGACGCGGCCATATTTTCTGGTGGCGGCGAATCCACCCAATCTCCGGTGGCCGAAAGCTCGATATTCGCTTATCTTTGAAGACGTTCGACCGGATTGAAGCGAGCCGCAGGGGGGCGGCTCTCACGACCGCGTCGGGGGATGTAATCGAGATGTTGAACCAGCGCGTCGCAGCCGATGGAGGCCTGACGGAGGCCGAACTGCAGGCCATTGCAAAGACGGCTTACGAGCAGTTGTTGGCGGAGCTATGCCAGGATCAGCGCTCGACGCCCTACTATGCTCCGCTCCACAGCGTCTCGAACCTGGCGTTCGCCCATTATTACCAGCGCCTGGCCGATCACGGGGGCCACCTCTCGCTGCTGCCGGCGGAGGAGCAGCGCCTCGCCGAGGAGGCAGGGTGGGATCCACAGCGGATCGAGGATCTGAGGACGATCATCAAGCTCCGCGAAGAACAGGGCGTCACCCGCTTCCGGCCCGACTATATCGACGGGTTGTTGCGTCAGCACGGTCGCGCGCCGACCGACATGCTGCGATGGGCGGTCGAGCTCGCTCTCTATCCCGCCTTCCGGGACGCCCATATCGACGCCGAAGAGGCGCTACAGCGTCAATTGGCGGTGCGGTCCTACCCCACGGGGGCTGTGCCGGGCCCCTCCGTGCCAGCCAGGATTGCTAACGATCAGGACGAGACCGCCGGGTCGGAAGCATCCGTTCCCTCCGAGTGGCTCCATGTCACCGCCACCGAGGCGGCCGAACGGCTGATCGCTGCAACGCCGAAGATGTTCGAGCATCGCAAGACCGGCAAGCGCAAGGAGGAGCAGGTCGGCGAGCAGACGCTCCGTCAGATACGATGGGCGGCGGCGTTGCTCGAGCGGTCAATGGATGGCCGACCGTTGTGGTCGCTCACCTTTGGGGACCTGAAGGTACTCGATCAGTGGTTCGACCGGCTTCCGGTCACTTGCGGGAAGGCGCCGTGGCACCGGTCACCGGAGACGACGCTCAAGGAAATCTGCCGGGACGCCGAGGAGAAGATCGAACTTGGCGACTATGAGGCCGATGCGATCGGCTTGCTATCGGGAACGACCAACAAACACTTCCGCAAGCTCGCCCAGATTCACAGCTTCCTGCGCGACCACGTCCCATCGGTTGCCGAAGTCGACTTCGGAAAATTCATGGTCCCGGACCGCAAGGACGAGCGGAACGCCCGCGCGGCCTACACACTGGAGCAGGGACGGGAGCTCTTCAATCTCCCGCCCTGGACCGGCTGCCGATCGGTCGAGGAGCGCCTCGAACCCGGAAACCAGATCTATCACGACAGCCTGTTCTTCGTGCTCCTGCTCGTGTGGTATACGGGCATGCGCAGGGAAGAGGTTTGCAAGCTCCTCGTGACCGACGTCGACTGCGTCGACGGCATCTGGTTCATCAGCATCGACTTCACCTCCGCCGGCCGCGTCAAGAACCGATCAGCGGTACGCCTCATCGCGATCTCGGACGAGCTGGTCCGCCTCGGCTTTGTCGAGTATTTCGAGGCGATAAGGACGGCCGGCCACGACGCCCTTTTCCCGGAGCTGGTTTCCGAACGGGCCGGCGCCAAGAAGGGTGATACCTTTTACAAGCTCTGGTGGATCTACGTCGCTCCCCATTTGAAGACGCTTCAGCGCGGTCAAGCGCTCCATGCGGCTCGTCATACCGTCAGCACGGAGCTGAAGGAGCTCGAGGTGTTCGAGGAGCACCGTAACGACGCGCTCGGGCACAAGGGCAAGGGCGAGGGATCCACCCGCTATTCCAAGGCGACCCGTCTCGCCAAGCTCAAGGCGCTGGTCGACCAGATTCCCATCGTCACAGACCATCTCCCGGATTACCGGGAGATTCACCTGCTTCCCGCTGCCATGCGGCGGCCTCGTCCGCGCCGCGGGCAGAATTTGACGGGAGCTGCGGAGTGAGGCGACGGGACGGGTAAGAAAGCTCGAGACGGAGGGTGTAGCGACTCCCCCGTCATAGCTTCCGGACAGCGCCTGAACCAGAAACCTTCACTCCCTTCACCAACCCGGCAGCCGCCGCCTGAAGCAGCAGGTCCACCTCGTTGTCCTCTGAGTCCGCTACGGTGGCTCGCACGGCAGGGTCGTTCGCTAGAGTCGCCACTGCTTCGAACGCCGGTGTTCTTCTGAGGGTATCCCGCTCCACTTCAGGGACGGCGTTGTAGCGTGCCATGAAGGTCTTCACCGCCTCGGTCACGGTGTCCACGAGGTCGCTTGCCTTCTGCTTGGCCTCGCTTTCGATCTCCGCCGCTTTCGCGGCTGCTCGCTGAGCAAGGGCGACGACCGCTTCCCATACTTCGGTCCACGCAGGCAGAATCAGGGGTTTGACACGCTGTTTGGTCGCTTCATCCCGCCATTTGAACCCCGGCCCGCCATCCTTCGTCCGTCCCGCCAATACGATGTCGCCGGCCGCCCATGCTTCAAGGCCAGCCTTGAACGCCCTTGCCTTGGCGCCCTCGTCCGCCACTTTCGCCGCGAGGGCCTCGATTTCCGCTTGGCGAGCTTCAAAAGAAGCTTTCCGGGATGCCAGCTCCTCCTCTGCCTCAGCGAGACCTTCCGCCTTCGCTCGGGCCCGTTCAGCGTTCGCCGCCGACAACGCCGCTGCCGCAGCGTCGCGATCCTTCTTGGCTGCTGCCCTCGCTTCCGCCGCAGCCTCCTGATCGCTTTGGATCAACGCCCGGGCGTCGGCCAAGCCCTTCTCTCTGGCGGTGTGCTCGGCGGCCGCCTTGATCTCGTTCGCTTCCGCCTCCGCCTTGTCACGCTCCGCCTTTGCGTCGGTCTCCGCATTCTCGCGCGTGACCCTCGCATAGGCATCTGCATCGCGGCGGGTGTCGTGGGCTTCTCGCTGCAAGTCTTCCTTCGCCGAGGCGATCTGAAGCCGTTCCGAAATCTGATCGGCTTCCCGGATAGTGATCCGCTTTTCCCTATCATCCAGAAGCCGCTCGCGCGCGGCGCGATTCTGTTCGGCCGCCGCGAGACCTTCCTCGTAACCGACTTTTCGAGCTTCTTCGCGTGCCCTCTCGGCACTCGCAATCAGCTCGTCGAGTTCTTCCATCCGGAGTTCCTCGGCCGACTTGTGGTCCGGACCCGCGAATTCCTTGGGGGACCCGCGTTCCACATCTTCTAGGCCCATTTCGTCACGCAGATATTCGAACCATGCTGTCTGAAGGGCTCGACCCGTTCCCTGGGGAATTGGCGGTTCGCCATACTTCTTGGCGAGAGCCTTGAGGTCTCTTGTCATCGAGACCGCCACCTTGGCTGTGTGCTTGGTTGCCTTGAGATATTTCGGCGCAATGAGCAGGTCGACAACGTGCTGGCTCTTTTCGTCCCGGTCGACCCGGTCCGCGAAGATCGCATTGTCGCCGAACACCCGCCTCGCGAATGCGCTGGCGTGATACAGCATCCCGTCGGCATCGCTCCCGTCAACCAGATCGGTCGGGAACTGAACAATCATGTGCATTGCCTTCGATTTCGCGCTCGGCACGAAGGCGTCCGCCACATGAGCCTGATAAAGATCATTAAGATCCAGGCCGGTCGACGAGATGGGAGGCTCATCGTTGATGACGCGAGCCTTGCTGGTCTTATCGAGGCGTTTCCCGTGAAGCTCAGTGCGGGTGAGCCCAGCCATCGTGAGCTGGTTGATCCGGACAGCTCCCGCCACACCCGACACAGCACTTTTCATGACACCCTCCCCACGGCCCGGAAACAGGATAGCGGTAGCAAGGCAGAAAAAGAAGAACATGCTCTTCTTTTTTTCCTGCGTAAAAAAAGGCATGTCGGGGGAGCGCCCCTGAACCCCCTGCCAAGTGGTTGCACCCTTGGATCCCGCCCCCGCTGCGCGGCAGGGCGTCGCGCCCTGGAAGGGAGGCCCCAACGCCATCGGCCTATACCATGAGCGTTCCCGCCATCTTCGCGTTGCCACTTGACGCTGTCGCCCACCGGTGCCGCGGACTCTGCCGGCGCCTCCTGGCCCACCCGGCAGCGGGTGTAGCGCGCCGCCGGCCGGCGCTTCGGCGGGCCAAGAACAAGGGACGGAAGGGGAGAAGCGAGCTTCCCGTTGAGATGAAATTCGAAGGGGGGCTTAGGCCGGCACGAGCCGGACCTCACGCTATCGGAGTTCCTCCTTATGAATATCGTTGTTTTGGGTGACGGCACCTCCCGCACTGCTCGTCGAATGATCAAGTTTCTCCACGCGGCGGCGGGAGGGGGCGCGGCCTCGGTCGCCCCAGACCTGCTTCCGGCCGGGGCGATCTATCTGGAGCAGGAGAGGCTCATCCTCGCCACAACCCCCTGCGGCAAAGGGGTCTTCAACGAGGCGATGCTCGACGTTGCTACCCAGACGGGGGCAGACATCATCCTCGCCCATCAGGGGCGCTATCCGATCCCGGAGATCTTGGACGAGGTGACCTTTACCGCCCTGGTCCATGTGGACAGCGACCCGCGCATCATGGAGGACATGGTTCTCTACTGGCTGCCTGGAGACGGCTACTGGCTTCTTCCACCCGGACCGGCTCCATTCGTAGAGCTCAATGCGGACGGTTCGCGAGTGTCCTTCTGTTCACCATTCGTCGACCGATTGGAGCGTGCCGACGGCGTCGACGCGGCGGCCGCGAAGATGATCCGGGCCACTCGGTATGAGGAGGCCTTCTGATGTCGATCAAAAAGCACGCCCCGATGCCGAATGGCGACTACGCTCCTGTGACAGGGGCGCATCCGGAGATCAGCTTCGGCGTCGTCCGAAATCCCGCCCCCGATGGAATGGTGATGACAGCCGAGAGGGCCGTCTTCCGGCGGCTCTATCCTGTCGCGAAGCCCGCAGATCCTACTGCCCCTTGGGACCGGCCGACCTGCGCGCGTTTCGACGTCCTGTTGCCACCCGGAGCGCCAGACCACTTCATGGACGCGCAGACCCTCTGCAGGGCCTATGACGAGGCGTCCTTCGGCACGATCCGCGACATCGTTACGAACGTCACAGTGCGATTCGCCGAAGCCGACCTCATCGAGGCGCCTCTGCGGCTGGCCGAGGTCTGGGAGATCGGCAGGAGCTATTTCTTGGGCCTGGCCCGCACCTATCAAACTCCGATCGTGCTCTGCCTCCACCTCCCGGGTAGGGCGGCTCGCCCGGGCGTGCCTCACCTTCACGGGCTGCTCCTGGGACGCACCTGTTTGCCCAGCGGATGGTCGCTGTTCTCGAAGCTGGCCACTGATGAGGCCCGCGCCATCATCGACGAAAGCTGGGCGAAACACCGGGAGGAAGTGCGCCTTGGAGAGTGAGGGCGACCTACTCCTGAAGCTTGAGCGGTGGCTCGCGACGCGCTCGCGACCACCGACTCTCGGTGACGTTCTGGAGACCCGCGATATAGGCTTGCTCGGAGCCTATATCCTCAAGGGTTTCAGGGCCGCCGCAGCGGAGGCTGTCGAACAGCGGGAGCGTGTGGCGCGGGTGCGGAGGGCGGCCATCAAGGCGTTTGATGGGTGTCAGGATCAAGCTGAAGACTTCCTTCGCTCTCACCATGATGAGCTTGGCGGAGGGACTCCGCTTCATATAGCCGTTTCATCTGATGAGGGTGCCGAGGCGGTCCTCCAGATCCTGGCGCATAGATAGCTCGTCACAGGACAATTGCTCAGACGGTTTATCAGGTTCTTTCCATCCGGGCGCGCCCCTCATCTTCCCAGTCAGATTTGCAGGGTTGAGAAGCGAGGAGTCTAGAAGGTACTCGCGACCTCGGGCGCACCGGGTTCGCCTCGGATCCGCCTGGCCAGCCCGGCAGCAGTCAAGCCCAGCCGTGACTTGACGGTGAGTTCGCACTCCCACGCAACGAAGACACGCCAACCCAGCGCTTCCAGCTCCCGGGTGACCTTCGCATCGCGCTCGACATTCCGGTCGAACTTTGCCGTCCAAAAGCCAGTGTTCGACTTTGGTGTTGACGCGACTTTACAACCACGATGACGATGCCAAAAGCAGCCATGAACAAAAACCACGGCACGATGGCGCGGCAGTACGATATCAGGGCGACCGGGAAGCCCTGCGCCTCCGAGACGAAAGCGTAGGCCGAGCTCGTGCAATGCTCGCCTCAGGATAATTTCGGGCCTTGTGTCCTGAGACCTGATGCGCCCCATGCGCCGCGATCGTTCGCCTGGTTCAAGGAAGTCCGCCAACTTGCCTCCTAGATGTATGCTACGAACAGCTAGATGGTGGTAGTCGCGGACTTTGCCAGGGGGAGGCGTCGAGGAAGCGCGGGGAGCCAGCCAAGCGCCGCAGAGCGACCAGAATCGAGCAACCAGCCATCCTCGCGGCGATTGTTTCGCTATCAAGCAAGAGTGAGATAAGCCCTTCGAATGACGACGCCAGAATCCTTCCGAATCAGTACCCACCTCAAGGACATCATCGGGCGCGATCTCGTGACGAACGAGTTCGTGGCCATCTTTGAACTTGTGAAGAATTCGATCGACGCCGGAGCAACGAAGGTCGACATTGAGTTCGACCCCGATGAATCAAGCATTGCAATAGTCGACAATGGACGCGGAATGACCGCTAACGACATTCGCGATAAGTGGCTCTTTGTGGCGTATTCTGAGAAAGCGCTCGCCTCCACGGACAATTACCGTGATAAAATCAAGCCAGCTGGACAGTTTGCCGGAAGCAAGGGGATCGGGCGTTTTGCATGTGATACTTTAGGCGAACAACTAGAACTTTATAGTCGTTCCAGCGGCGGAAAATCTATCACAAAACTCGATGTGGATTGGACCAGATTCGAGAAAGATAGCACCAAAGAGTTCCAAACAGTTTCGGTAAATCTAGGTTCGGTTTCATCGTTTCCTAAGATCTACAATGCGGATTCTCCCAAGGACGGCGGGACGATACTAGTAATTAAAGAAACGCGACAGGAATGGGATGAGGACGCGATCCGTTGGCGATGGCCCGGCCCTGCAGGGGTTGAAAAGGGCCTATCCCGATGTGTCTTTCACGGGCGTGCTGTCGGGCGCGGATCTGGCCTCGGCTTATGCGGCCGCAGACGTGCTGGTCTTCCCCAGCCGGACGGACACATTTGGGTTGGTGATGATCGAGGCGCTGGCCTGCGGAACGCCAGTCGCGGCCCTCCCCGTTGCGGGCCCGGCGGACATCCTGCGGGAGGACGTCGGCGCAATGCACGAGGATCTTGAACGGGCCATCGTGGAGGCCGCCGGCAAATGCCGGAACCGATGCGCACATTATGGGAAAGGTTTCAGCTGGTCAGAAAGCGCGCAGCAGTTCTGCGGCGCGCTCGTCCCGCTATAGGCTGCAACGATCGATCGTCGGCTGCGCGACCACTTAATAGGCGTTTGTCATCAGAGCGTCACCCAGCTGTCGCCAAACGAACGCATGCGACCCGTATCGAAGCCCCGGGGCATCGATAGGAGACGTCTGTTGGCGCAATTGGGTGTTCACACGGTCAAGGCGTTCGATGAGGATCTCGAGCAGCTCCGAGCGCTGGTGGCCGAAATCGGCGGGCGTGCGGAGGCCGCCCTCGCCAACGCGATGCAGGCCCTGGCGATGCAGGACGAAGCTCTTGCTGCGGAGGTGGTCGACGGCGATCGCAAGATCGATGCGCTGGCAAGCGAGATAGAACGCCAGAGCGTACGCCTGATCGCGCTCCGCGCTCCGATGGCCGATGACCTGCGCGAGATCCTCGCGGCCTTGAAGACGTCGATCGTGATCGAGCGGATCGGCGACAATGCGAAGAAGATCGCGCGCCGCGCCTTGCCGGCTCGAAGCGGTCGCGACCCGGAGGCGGTCGCATTGTTTCCGACGATGGCAGAATGTGTGGCCGCGATGATAAGATCGGCGCTCGATGCTTTCATCGCCCGGGACGCCGACGCCGCGCGGCGAACGGCGTTGGCGGACGAAGAGGTCGATCAGCTCTATCACACCATCTTCCGTCAACTCGTCGCCGAGATGATCGAGAGCCCGTCGACGATCGGCCGCGCGACGGACTTCATGATCATTGCCCAAAGCCTCGAGCGCATCGCGGATCATGCCGTCGACATCGCCGATGCGGTCTGCTTTGCCGCGACAGGGGATCGCCTCGCGGCCGAGGCGCAGGCCCATGCCCAAGCGGTCCCCGCCTGAGATGAGTACGGCAAGCCGGATCCTCCTCGTGGAGGACGATGTGGCCCTGGTCGAACTGCTGCGTTGGCACCTCGAGCAGGACGATTTCGAAGTCCAAAGCACGCCCAGCGGCGAGACCGCATTGCGCCTCGTCCAGGAGCAGTCTCCCGATCTCATCCTGCTCGACTGGATGATCGAAGAACTGTCGGGGCTGGAGGTCTGCCGCCGTCTTCGAAATGGCGGTGACTATCCGAACGTCCCGATCATCATGCTGACCGCCCGAGGAGAGGAGGTCGACCGGGTCAATGCGCTAGAGACGGGAGCGGATGATTATATCACCAAACCCTTCAGTCCGAAGGAGCTTCTGGCCCGCGTCCGCGCCGTTCTGAGACGGGTTCGGCCGGTTCTCGCGACCGAGCGGTTGCGCTTTGCCGATCTCGAGATGGACCTGGCCAGCTACCGCGTCAGGCGCGGCGGCCAGTCGGTATCGATCGGGCCGACCGAGTTCCGTCTCCTCCGCCACTTCATGGAGAACCCGCGCCGGGCCTTCCCGCGGGAGCGGCTGATGCACAATGTCTGGGGCCCGAGCAGCGACATCGATGCTCGAACCGTGGACGTCCACATCCGGCGGCTGCGCCTGGCCCTCGCTTCGGTGGAAGGACCGGAACTCATTCGAACCATCCGCGGCGTCGGCTATTCACTCGACGACGATCTGGGTTGATGTCGCGAGCGGGGGCGCCGGCAGGCGTGAGGCCGCTTCCGCGCGTCTAGGTCGCGACGAACAAGGCGGTCACTGCCTCCGTCAGCCGCGCCTCCATGTCTTGCCGCAATACCTGCGACACCGCTTCACCCGTGATGAGGGGCAGCGCGACGGCGCCGATCAGCATCAGCAGCGCTAGCTCGGGATCGACAGCCGGAACGATGCCTCCATCGATCCCTTCCCGCAGCAGCGGGAGCAGGGCGCGCCGGTTGGGCAGCCAAAGCCGCTCCAGCACATAGTCTCGCCGCTCGCCGGGCCGAGCGACTTCGTTGACGAAAAACTGCCCAAGTTCGGGATGAGCCGCATTGAAGGCGACGAAGCCATGGAGCGCTCGGCGGAGGCGCTCGGCGAGTGGCATTCCGGCCGACGGCAGCTCGCCAGTGTCCGCCTGGGCGTCGGCCATCCGCTGCGCGATCGTGTCGACCACGGACTTCCACAAGCCCATCTTCGATCCGAACTGGCGCGCCACCAAGGCAACGTCCACCCCCGCCTCAGCGGCGATCTCGCGCAGGTTGGTGCCGTCAAAGCCGTTGCGCGCAAATCTTGCGAGCGCCGCCGTCCTGATGGCCGCCGGATCGGGCGCGTCGCTGCGCCTGGGCCGTCCCCGCTTTCGCCTCGTGCCTTTTTCGCCCGTCGGCATCGTGCCCCCCTTCTTCCAGTTGACTGGCACAAGGCCGGTATTTAATCAACATATGTTGAAATAATCTTTCAGGAAATCCTTCGTGCCGTCCTTCCGCCTGAGTTACTGGATGCACGCCGACGAGGCGCCCCGGCTGCTGGCGTTTGAAGCGCCCGATCTAGAGAGCGCCCACGCGGTCGGCGCGAAGATGATCGCCGAGGCTTTGGGGCGCCCGAAAGACTTCGCGCTGCTGGATCGAGAAGCGGGCCGCTACGTCGTAGGGGCGGCCGTCTGGTCACGCAGCGGCTTCTATCGCCTGGAGGTCGAGGAGGCGGGAGCCCCGGCTCACGCCGATCTAGACGAGCCTCAGGACTATCACCCATGACCTGGCTGGCGCTCACCCGCGGACGCCGACGCGTATTGGAGCTGATCGACGAAGCGATCGCGTCCCTCGAACGGGATGTGAGGGCGCTGCTGACTTCGGAGCGCCTGCGGAGCAGCGAGCGAATCCCGCTCGAATGCGCGATCTTCATCTACTGGTCCGTCCACGTCGGCATCGTGAATGCGCAAACCTGCGCCCTCGACCGCTGGTTGGCTCGGCGGGCGCTCGATCGCGAGCTTCGCCGCGTCTCACGGCCGGCCGGGGGCGGCGTCGGTCCGATGAGCGAGCTCGTTGCGGGCTACGAACAGCGACGCCGGGAAGTGCTGGCGACGACCCGCAACATCTATCTTTACGCAGGACGCGGAGCCGATCGCCCGATTGTTCCGGTGACCCAGGCCAGCGCCAAGCTCTTCCTGCGCAAGCTCGGCTATGGCCACATTCTCCCCCACGTCGCGCCCCGCCTGGCGGAGACGCTCAGCACCCATTTCTGGTCATGCGCCCGCCACTTCCAGCCGCTCATCCGGACCAGCTTCCCCTGATCGCGCGAGAGAAGGCGAGGTCGTGAAACGGTGCAAGCTGCCGATCCTGCGCCGCTTAATCTGAGACGGCGCCGAGCGGCCTTACTTCGTTAATGAGTGCCTTCAACGTCCGCCCCGGCTCCTCGATCATGGGCAAATGTGCCGAATGCTCGAACCAGATCACCTGTTTCTTCGGTGCGCTCAGATCTCCCATCCACTCGTAGGTGATCGAGGACGGTGTCGCGTAGTCATGGCGACCGAGCAACATGATGACCGGCACCTCCAGGCGGCGCACATCCTTGAAGCTGAGGTCTGCCAGGCGAGGGAACAGCGTCTTCACAGTGAAAACCGCGCCGTCTGCCCACGCCTGCCGATCCTCGGCGGAATATTCGGGCGAAAGCCGCGGTGCACGAAGATAGAAGTTCGCGTCCGGACGGTAGGCGGCCAGCGCACCGTAGCGGATCGCCCATTTGCGCCATCCGTCAGCCTGATCGATCGTGAAGGCGCCGCTGTCGGGATAGGGTCGCAGCGCCTCCACTTCGCGAACGGCCGCCTCGTCGCCGCGCTTGTGCGCCTCCTCCACGGTCCATGCCATGCCGACGCGCTCGTTCTCGCGGAAGTCGATGATCTGGCCCATCCCGACATAGGCGTGGAGCAGGTCTGGACGCTTCGCAGCGACAGCCAAGCCGACGGCCGAGCCCCAACTGTGCCCGAGGACGAATATCTTGCGCTTTCCGTATTTGGCGCGAAGCATCTCGATCAGCTGAATCGCGTCGTCCCGGTAGCGCTCCAACGTCATAGTCGGCGCGATCGCCTCGGGATCGTTCAGCGGATAGGAGCGCCCCGCGCCCCGCTGGTCCCACTGGACCACGGTGAAGAAGTCCTCCCACGGTCGCTGGAAGGACCAGGCGATCGGCATCTCGACAGCGCCCGGGCCGCCATGGATGAAAAGGAGGACCGGGTTGGCGCGATCGGCGCCGCGGACGTTGACGACCTGGCGCGCCCCGCCCAGCTCCACGGTAAATGTCTCCTGCACCCCGTCAGGTGTCACGATCCGGCCTATGTCCGCGACGATGTCACGGCTCGCGGCATAGGGATCGGCCGTGTCCGGCGCTGCCGCCAGAACTGGAGCGGCGCACAGTGCGACAGCGGAAAGGAACAACGGCAGTCGAAGCAATATAACCCCCCAAAAGCGAATGGCGGCTCTAGCGAACCTATGCGAACCGCCACAAGTCCGCCATCGTAGCAAACGAGCTTGGCGATATCAGTCGTTGCCAATGCTGCCGGTGGGCGGCGATAGTTCGATGATGTGCGTTCTGGCTTTTGCTTGGCGAGCCCATCCGCGATGGCCTCTGGTCGTGGCCGGCAATCGGGACGAGTTTCATTCCCGTCCCGCCGCGCCGCTGGCGCGATGGCAGGCGGCGGATCACCTGATCGCCGGCCGCGACCTGCAATCGGGCGGAACCTGGCTGGGCGTCTCCGAGCGGGGTCGGTTCGCAGTGGTCACCAATCTCAGGGGCTATGATGCGGCCGATACGGCCCGCACCTCTCGCGGCGCCCTGGTCACTAGCCTGCTCGTCGATGATGCGCCGGTCACCGAAGTCGGGAAGACTGAGCTTGGCGATTTCAACCCGTTCAACCTGATTTTCGCGGATCGGGAGCAGGCCTGGTTCCTGTCGAACCGGCCGAAGCCTTTCCGCAGCCGCCTGGCGCCCGGCCTCTACGGCCTGTCGAACGGCGCGCTCGACGAACCTTGGTCCAAGACGCTGCAGCTAAAGGCGCACTTACTCGATTGGATCGTAAAAGGGGCCCAACGGCCCGAACTGCTACTCGACGCCCTTCGCGACGAGAGGCTGTCCGATGCGGGAATAGCCTCGGGGCTTCCGTCCGATGTGCCGCAAGAACCGACGCTTTCCCCGATATTCATCCGCAACCCGATCTACGGAACACGTTGCAGCACAGTCGTGGCGATCGACGATCGGGGAAGCGGGATCATCGCGGAACGGCGCTTCGACGATACCGGCGAGCCGGCGGGCGAGACCGCTCTCGCCTTCTCCTGGCACGGCTGAAGCGACGGCAACGTCCGCTCGGGGCTGGCGCAGCCTGCCAGCGACGAGGTGAGACGGTCGGAGGCCGGCCGGCCCTCCGGCGCGGCGCGGGTCGCGTCAGAAACGGAATGGCACGCGGACGCTGAGCACCATGTCCGGAGCGTCGCTCGTCATCCCGACGCCGAGATTGGTGAGCAGCGCGATCTTCTCGGAAAGGGAGAATGTCGCGCCGACATTGAAAATGCCGACATTGGACTGACTGCCAATGATGAACTGGCTGCGTCCGCCATCCCGCTGGATCCTGGCGCGCTCGCCGAAGCGCTGGGTGAAGGAGAGGCTGAGGCTGGATCGCTCGTTGAGGGCGAAGGCGACGCCGGCGCCATATTGGATGGCATCGCCGATCTTGGTTTTGCCGGGCTGGTCGCCAAGGGCTTCATCGATGTCGCGGAAATGCTCGCTGAAATTATAGAAATAGGTGAGGCTGCCGAAGACGACCATCGGGTCGAGCGTTTTCAGCACGGAGATGCCGGCCGAAGCGCCCCATACCCCGCTTCCGGTGGACAGGCGTTCGGGCACCTTGAGATTGCCGGCTGTACCGGGGATCTCGACCAGCTCGACGCCGAAGGGATGCTGACCCGTCGGCGCCTTGACCCTCGCGTTGAGGACGATGTCCGGACGCCGGAACGTCTCTCTCAGCAGCCGATAGCTCGCGCCCACGCTGATGTCGCCGATCCCTGATTCGGTGACGTCCACTTCCGCGGTGCCGGAGGCGCTTCCGCCCGCACCGGCGGATTGGAAGTTGGAATGGCGGAAGAGATAAGGGACGCTCACATCGAACTGGAGCCGATCCGTGAGGCCGTAGCGAGCGACGAATTCCGACGTGATGACGTCCGCGGTGATCTCGTCGAGGCTGATGCGGCCCAGGAAGATGGCGTCGAGGGCCAGGAAGCCGCTGAGGTTGATCTGGGCGTCGTCGAAATGCGAGTAGGTGACGCCGGCTTCGAAACTGAGCCGATCGCCGAAAATGCCTTGTTCCACCTCGGCGACGGTCTCCACCGCTTCTGAGGGCGCCGGCGTCTTACGGGTTGGCTCTTCGACCGGGTCCGCGGTGCCGGCGTCCGGTGGCACTTCCATTTGAAGGGCTACCGTGTCCCCATAACGGCGCGGCTCGAGGGAGCGGGGATCGCCGCGGCCGCGAAGGGCCGCCTGATCCTCATCGGAAAGAAGGTCGGCATCCTGAGTTCCCAGACCGGCGGCGGCCTCCAGCGCCTCCAGCCGGTCTTCAAGCGCTTCGATCCGGGCCTGAGATTCCGCATTGCGGACCTGCATCTCCTGCAATTGTTGCCGAAGATCCTCCCCCACGGCTGAAACTATTTGCGCTTCGGCGGGGGCGGCGAATGTAAGTGCGAGGGGTAGGGCAGCTGACAACAGGAACCTGGATGACCGACGCATGCGCACCCCCCACTATCACTTATTTTATTATCTAATCGCCCTGGTTCCTATAGTCTTATCTTCGCCTCATGGGTTCAGGAGCACCCACAAAGTAGCCGCGTCGGGTATACCATTGGGCTGCAGCTTTGCCAAACGCTGAAATTCAGTCAGCGCAGCCTTCGTTTCGGCCGAGAACTTGCCGTCGACTTCGCCATGATACAGTCCCTTCCGGGACAGTTCGGTCTGCGCCCGCTTCAAGACTGTCTCGTAGAGGAGGGCGTTGTCGGCTCCCGCGCCAACCTCGACCATCTTGGAGAAGTCCGCCAGTCGAAACGGCTTCATCGCGAGGACCAGTTTCTGCGCCACCATGGCGAGCGCATCCTTCGCATTCTTCTCCTTCTGACAATGTTTGTAGAGGATGAGCGCGAACGCGTTGGCGTTGTGCCAGGGCGTAAGGTCGAACGTATTGGGTTCATAGCGGTTCGCCGCCGTAAGATAGCCTTCGATGAAGCCGACATAGCGCGCATAGGCTTCGGACTTCTCGGCCCGCGCCTTCACGAAGGCAGGACAGAGCGCGCGTCCCGCCTCTTCGACCGCGAAGACGCCGTCCTGCGTGCCGGCCCGCGCCGCCGACGCCCAGCCCAGCAATCCCAGGCAGATCGCCAGGGTCAGCCCCCCATTCACAACTCGCCTGTCCGTCATGTCTTCCCTCCGCCGCTCGCTGTTCAGAATCCGCGTCCCTTCATCGCGGCCAGGGCAGTCTGCGTCCGGACCGCATCCGCCTGCATCAGCTCGTTAAGGCCGACGGTGATGCCGATGTTGTTGTGGATGCTGTTGAAATCGCTCGCCAGGAGGACATGCTGGGCTGCCTGGCTGAAGTGTCCATCGATTCCTTGCCGCACGGCGTCCGGTCCCTGGCCGCTGGACATCGCCAAGGTGAGCGAATTGGACCCGAGCAGCACATGGACCGAGTCTCCGTCGGAGAAGGTTTCCGACGCGCTGCCGGTCACTTCGGTCAGACCGTCGGCCTGCAACGTCGGCAGCGAGCTCGCGGGCACGACCGCGATCTGCATGTCGTTGCGAACCTGGTTGTCGGAGCCGCTGATATTCTGGCTCTGCACCGCGCCCTGCACAGTGCCTAAGCCGCCGACCTGAAGACCGCCCGAACCGGTGTCGATCGCGACATAATCGTCCTGTGCCGCGGGGCCGAAGGTCGTCACGTCCATCGCGGGATCGCCGCACCCGTCGCAGTCGCGGCTCCATCCCACGAGCAGCCGCGGCGTGGCGCTCTCCGCCTGGGCCCCCAGCGAGGCGAAATCGACGCTGAACAGGACCGTCGCATAGGTCGTGACCCCGTCGGTGCCTTGCCAGCTCGTCTGCAATTGCAGCCCGAAGAAGGAGACCCCTTCGGAGTTGATGAACTTGCCGCGCATCTCGGCCAGCTCGGCGTCGGGAACCTTCACGCCTATGCTCTCGATTCCGGTCGAAAGCGGCGCGAAGCCGGTGACAAGGGGATAGCTGCTCGCGAGACACAGCACCGCCAGCGCTTTCGAGGGGACGCTGGACCAGGGCGAAGGCCGATCCGATCGCCTTTCGAAGCCGGTCATGATCCCGTTCCTTTCATAGCACGAAGTTGAACGCCGGTCCGAAGCCGAAATCGTAAACCTCGGCATTGGCGACGGGCGATCGCATCTCGAACAGGCGACGCGCCGACAGGGGCGGCGGCGGATCCATCAGCACCGTGTCCGGGTTGAAGCCCTCGCCGACGATGACGAAAACGACGCGGTTCCACGCCTTTTCGAAATCGCCGCGTCCCATCACCCGATTTCCGAGCGCCGGATCGGCAAGGTGGATCCGATCGTCCTCCGCCTTACGGACGACGACGAAATGCTTGTAATTCTTGATGTTGAGCAGAACGATCGCGGGCACCTTGAGCTGGCGAAGCGCCTGATAGGGCACTTCATAGCCTTCGCTCGTCATGCCGATCGCGTTGGTGTAATTCTTCATGTCGAGCAGCGAGAAGCCTTTCTCGCGCACGACGTCCGGGTCGGCGACCTTGAGCATGTTGACGAGGACTTGCTGCTCGCTCGTGTCGCGCCCGTAGGCATAGTTGAAGATCGTCGCGAGAGCCGCGGCACCGCAGCTGAAGTCGGTCTGCTGCCGGACGAGGTTGGTGAATTTGAGTTCTTTCCAGCTCTTGACCGGCTTGGCGAAGGTCTGGCGACCTTCGGCGACCTGCCCCATCCAGATCCGGGCATCCCCCGGCGGCGCGGTCATGCAGCCTGACGTGGCGCACGCAAGCAACAGAGCGGTCGCCGACACGAGCCGAGGCCTGGAACGAGAAAAGGTCTCGCTGATCCGCATAAGGTCATCCCTGAAAAAGAGTGAGGGAAGCCGGAGGGGGGGCACGGCTTCCCTCTAGTGGGGCGGGCGCTTTACTGCGGTCCGCCGCCGTTTCCGCCGTTTCCGCCGTTGCCGTTGTCACCGCCGCCAGAGGAGAAGGCGATGGCCAGCGAGTTGATCTGCTGGTTGCCGACGCCGGCCGCCAGGTTAACGCCGAGGTTGCCGGTATTGTTGGTGATCGTCGCCGTTCCGGTGAGGTTCTGGCTGTCGACCGCCATGACCGTGTTGCCCAGGCTGGCCTGGATCACCGCGGCGCTGGCCTCGGCCATGGAGGCGTTCGACGCAGACGCGATGGCAAGCGCGTTCTTCTGCTGGTTGAAGGCACCGGCCGCCACGTTGACGCCGAGATTACCGGTGTTGCCGCCGATATTCGGCGAGCCGGCAATGTTGCGGTCGCGGAAGTCGTTGTCCGGATCGAACGTCTCCTCGTCCTCGTTGGTGTCCTCGAGGTTCGGGCCGTAATAGTTGCCGAGCGAGCCTTGAGCCGCCGTTATCGACGCTTCGGCCATGCCGCCCGAATCTTCCTCGGCGTCGGAGGCGTCGAAATCGGAGGCCGCGATCGCCGCGACATTCTCCTGCTGGTTGTAGTAACCGGCAGCGGCGTTGACGCCGGCATTGCCGTCGCCATTGGTGACAGCGAGGTCGCCGACGACGTTGATGATCGGCGAGAAGTGGCCGACATCGGATTCGCCATTGTCCGCGACGCCGTCATTGTCGTCGTCGAGATCGCCGAAATAGTCGGCGTCGTCGTCGATGGTGCCGGAGACGCCGCCCTCGGTGTCGGGGTTGCCGTCATTCAGCTCACCTTGGCTGTTCTCATCGACGGTTTCGCTGAAACCACCCGTCTGGGTTTCCTCGCGGAAGGTGACGGCATTTTCGATCAGCAGCTGCTTGTTGTCGACCACGGCGACCGCGGCGCTGTTGACGTCGATGTCGCCGTCGAGCTCGATTTCGCCCGCAAGCGTCACGTCCTTGGTGAAGGCGACATCCGTCACCACACTGGTGTCAATGTTGTTAGCGTAGTTGATGTCGACTCTGCCGTTGTCCAGTTGAGCATTTGCCGCTGAGGTGAACGCCACGGCAGCCGTGGCGATGCCTGTCATTAGCCATACCTTGCGCATTTTCTCTTCTCCCTAATGAACGGGCCCTTCCGGCCCCGCTAATTCGCGCCGCCCTGGATGGAGAGCGCGAAAACGTTGGCGGAAGTGTTCCTTTCGCCCCCGACAAGGTTCACCTGCACGAGTCCGCTGCTGCCCTCGAATGCGCCCGGGCTGATCCCGGTCACGGCCGCGGGCGGCGCGGTCTCGGCAAGCTCGCCGATCGGCTGTTGCGAGGCGCGGGTCTGACTGAGCGCGGTTTCGGTCGCGACCTGCCCCTCGGATCCCAATGCGATAAGCGCCAGATTGGCCTGTTGATTGTCAGAGCCGCTGGCGACGTTGACGGCGATGCGGCCGCTGCTGTTGGCGAACGCGCCGCCTTCGATCAGCGACGTGACCCGGCCGCCCCGGCCCCTGGAGGTCTCGTCCAGACGCTGAATGAGGACGCCGGTCGCGATGCCGGTGCCGCCAAGAGCGATGGCGGCGCCATTGGCCTGCTGGTTGTTGTTGCCGGCGGCTGCGTTAACTCCGATGTTCCCGGCGGAGCCTTGATGGTCTTGGCCGCCGATGATCGCGGAATTCTCCGGTTGAGCGAGCACCGCCTCGCGGGGGAGAGCGAGCGTGGCGAATGCCGCCGCCGACAACAAGGTGAGACGGCGCAGCGATGCCGCCGTCGGAAGGTGGTGGTCCGGCATCAGTGGCCCCCGCCCGGCAGGTTCGCCAGCGGCGCCATCGCGCCCTCAAGGGCGCCCATGCCGGCGTCGACGACGCCGGTGAGGGCGCCCGTGGCCCCGCCCATGGCCTCACCGAAGGCGCTTCCCGGCGCGAACTGCGGGTCCGCAGCGCCCCGTGTCAGCGCCCCGGAAAGAGATGCGTTGAGCGTCACGTCGATCGTGCGCGCCGCCGAGGACAAAGTGGTGTCGAACGGAAGGTCGGCCCCCATGGTCGCGCTTTCGACGTCGCTGATCGGAATGAGCTCGTCGATCTGGTCCGTGAAGGCTTCCACGCCAGGATCCGTCCTGGCAAAAGTCACGATGCCCGGCTCATAGGCCTTGGCCATGTTGCGGTGCGGGACGTCGCGCTCGATGGTGATCGATCCCGGAGGCGCTACAGTTGTCTGGCCGGAGGACTTGTCATCCTTCGCCCCCTGCGCATGTGCCGGGGTGACGACCAGCAGCGCGGCCAAGGTCGAGCTCAGCACGAACAGCGAACGGCCGCCCGCGGACCGGGCACGCAGCATCGAACGGAGAAGGATGATCCCCACGACGTCCTCCCTGTTTTTCATGCATCAGGACAATAACAGCCATTGTCGAAAGCCCTTGCGGACTCCCGCATTATTACGGTCTGATGTGAAATGGTCCTGACGCTTACATTTGGAACTGTATCGGTGATTTGGCCGAGTCGCGTCACAATTTGTGGTGAGGCAAGTTTAATGGCGGGCCATAGTGAGTTTGCGAGCCGTCATCAAAGCCATTGCAGACGCGCTGCTGCCGCAGCGCTGCAGCCGCCCGGCTCTCCTTGAGAGCCGGTGACGAGCGCCAAGGGATGGGAGCAATTTCAGTTCAGGCGGTATGGCGCCAGCCGGTGCCACATCTGATCGCGCGACGAGACATTGAGCTTGTCATAGGCATGGCGGATATGGGTCCTGATCGTGTCGAGCGACAGGCCGTGGGCCTCCGCGATCTGCTCCGCGCTCAGGCCGGCCAGCAGGGACCTCACAACCTGATTTTCTGCCTTGGTGAGGTGAAAGGCCTGCTTGAGATCGGCCCAGCGGGGGCTGAAGCCGCGGCCGACGATCCGGATGGCAAGTCCGATGAGCGTCTTGCCTTGGCGTTCGCAGATCTTGGAGGCCTGGACAATGAGGTGCCCGCCATGGCTTCCTTTCAGACCCAGGGACTCCAGCCCGGTCCTGGACTCGATCAGCTCTTCGAACGCCGGAAGATCATCGGCGTTGGCAGGTTCCACTCGACTATCGCGCAGCCTCAGCCCGCCGCCCGGCTTCAAAACCGTCCGCCCCCGCTTGTCGGCGCAAATCAGTGTCCGCGTTTCGTCGATCACGAGCCGCGCCCGATCGTCGAGAGCGCTCCAGCATCTGAGCCAGTCTTCCGGAGCGATCGACTCCAGGATCCGGTCATGGTCGGACTGCGCGGCTGGCGGCGAATGAACAGCGGTAATCGTCCAATCGTCTGCGATGCCAGCGTCTGATCCTGCTCCAAAGAAAATCCTTCGATTGGCCATAGCAACGTCCTCCCACCCGAGCGATTCAGCCAAGGCGCACTTGCAAGCTAAGCTACAAATTGAACGTCGGTCAGAATGTTGGCCGAAGTGAACAGGTTACCACAATCCAGAGGCAGGAGGAATAGGCGCCTGTCCCGGGCTGTTAACGCGATCGACTGGCAACCGAGGCAACAGACTTGCGCTCAGACGAAAAAATTGGGCGAGACACGGTGGAGAGTCTGGAAACAGCCTCATGGAAACGGCTGAGTTCGTTGAGAGTTCAATGGCCTATAAGCCGGACGATTTTCAGGAGATAGTCACTGCCTGGCCAGAAGGGCAAGCTCAACGACAAGAAGTCATCAGATACTAAGGAGAGGAGGCCGTTTCACATGCCGAAAGCGGCTATTCTAGACAATATTCTGTGCCCCGGCCCCAGGTTTTGGGCGATCGACGTCGCGTCCCGCAACGCGCTTCGCGCGAAGGACAGGCGCGAGATGCTCCAGGCTGGGTTGAGACTTGTAGATCTTAGTCGTTGGCGGCGGAAAAGAGTTCCGGTTCCAGGCGCCCGACCAGCCGGTCCTGCTGCCAGACTTCGATCACCTCGGAGCGTTGGAGTCGTCGCGCATGCTGTAGGGCGCCGTCATCGTTGAAGAAGCCAAATTCACGAACGCGATTGTTCTTGCGATCCGATCCGATGCGGCTGAATCGGTACATCGGCATAGTCCAGCCCCTTGTTTATTTAACTTACGCTCGCTTGGCAGCGACAGGGGTTATAGTGCGAAAGCCCGCACCCGCGTCAATGGGCATCCACCCGCACGTCCGAACGGCGCGCCGATTTTATGGAGTTGGTGGCCAATTTGCAGCTTGCGGATATATCGGCTCGGATGGTCGACATGACAGGGGGCGTGGGAGAGACATGAACGCCAAGCGTTTGACTCGCCGTGCCGTTCAAAAGCCCTGGGGTCGCCCTGATCTGCCGGCATGCTTCGCGTCAATGGCAGAGGGGACGCAGCCGATCGGCGAAATCTGGTTCGAGGACGGCCCCGTTCCGCACCGGCCGCTGCTCGTCAAATATCTCTTCACCTCCGAGCGGCTGTCGATCCAGGTTCATCCGGGGGAAGAGGCTGGCCGGAAAGCCGGCCATTCCGGGGGCAAGGACGAGGCTTGGTTCATCACCCAGGCGGAGGAGGATGCCGTGCTCGGGCTCGGCCTCACGAACAGCATCTCGCGGGCCGCGCTGCGCCAGGCGGCGGTGGATGGGTCGATCATGGATCTCGTCGACTGGCGGCCGGCCGCGGCGGGCGACTTCTACTATTCGCCGGCCGGCACCGTTCACGCGTTGGGAGCTGGCCTCGTGCTAATCGAAGTGCAGCAGAATGTCGACGCGACCTACAGGCTATACGACTATGGCCGCGAGCGGGAACTCCACCTCGACCAAGCCGTGGCGGTGGCCAACCCGGCCCCGTTCAAGCCTTTGGGCACCGGCCGCGACCTGGGCGGCGGGCGTGCCGTCCTGATCGATGGAGGCGCTTTCGTCGTCGAACGCTGGAGCCACGGAGCGAGCGGCCTGCTGGAGGCGAGCAAGGCCATGCCGGTCTGGATCATTCCGCTGGCCGACGGCGGCGACATCGACGGTAAGCCGTTCCGGGCGGGGCATGTCTGGATAGCGGACGGGCGCGCCGGGGTGGATGTTGGCCAGGGCGACATCCTGGTCGCCTATGAAGCGGGGCGCCATGTTCCGGGGCTGATCGGCTAGCGCGAGCCGGGGTTCGCGTCAGGGGAGCGCTTGGCCAGGAGGTCGGCGATTTCCCTTACCCTCTGGCTCTCGCCGCGCGGCAGGACGAGAACGGACCCATCGCTGACCAGGATCAGCAGGTCCCGGACTCCAATGGCGGCGACAGTCGGTCCGTCGGAATGGATCAACGAGCCTTCCGTGCCGAGCGCCAGGACGTCGCCGGAGAGGGCATTCCCCTCAGCATCCTTGCCGCTGAACTCATAGACCGCATCCCAGCTGCCGATATCGGACCAGCCCATCTCGACCGGGACCACGGCCGCGCGCTCGGTCTTCTCGATGACGGCATAGTCGATCGAGAGGGAAGGGGAGGCGCCGAAGGCTTCGGGGTCGGGGCGGATATGGATGCCGTCCTTCCGGGCAAGCTCAAGCGAGCTTTGGGCGGCCACCGCTATCGCAGGCGCGTGGCGCGCCAGCGCGGCGAGATAGTCGCCAGCGCGGAACAGGAAGATGCCCGCATTCCACGAATATCCGCCTTCAGCCAGATAGGCTGTCGCCCGTTCCAGCTCCGGCTTCTCGACGAAGGCGTCCACAACATGCACGCCCTCGGACAGCCTCTCGCCGATCCGAATATAGCCATAGCCGTTTTCCGGCCGTGTCGGCTCGATGCCGAAGGTGACGATCCGGCCATCGAGGGCGGCGGGAAGGGCGAGGTCCACGGCCCGCCGGAAAGGCTCTGCCCGTTCCACGAGATGGTCGCTGGGCATTACCAGCAGCGCCGTCTCTGGCGCGACGCTGGCCGCGGCGAGCGCGATCGCCGGTGCCGTATTGCGGCTGGCCGGCTCGACGATCATCGTCGCCGGTGCGGCGCCCGCCTCGACAAGCTGATTCTCGACCTGCCGCGCATGCAGAGTGCCGCAAACGACAATCGGTGCGGCGTAGCGCGTGCGGTCGCTCACCCGGTCGGCGGTAAGCTGGAGCATGCTCTTGTTGCCGACCAGGGGCAGCAGCGGCTTCGGCTGTTCCGGGCTGGAAAGCGGCCATAAGCGCTGTCCGGCGCCGCCGCACAGGATCACCGGATGAATCAGCGCACTCGCCACGGCCCACCGCTCCCCTTGCCGGTCATGCCAGCGCCGCCTGCACCGGCCCCGCCAGCTCCGGCGGGCAGATCAGCAGGTCCGGCAGGCGCGGGTCGGGCCGGTTATATTCGAGCGGCGCCCCGTCGAGGCGGGTGGCGTTGAGGCCGGCCGAAAGCGCGACGGCGGCGGGCGCGCAATTGTCCCACTCATATTGGCCGCCGGCGTGTAGATAGACGTCGCCGGTGCCGAGCAGGACCGCCATCGCCTTGGCCCCCGCCGAACCCATCGGCACCAGCTCCGCCTCGAGCGCCGCCGCGACCCGGTCGGCCTCGACCGGCGGGCGGGTGCGACTGACGAGAAGGCGCAGCGGCCCCGACGGCGCCTGCGGCACGGCGGGAGGTGCGTCCGATCGGAAGAGGACGCCTTGCGCGGGCAGGGCGACGGCCCCGACGGCTGGTTCGCCGTTGATGCTGAGCGCGATATGGACCGCCCAATCGGCGCGGCCTTCGCAATATTCCCGGGTGCCGTCGAGCGGGTCGATGATCCAGACACGCTTGTGGGTCAGGCGTTCCGGGGTGTCGACGCTCTCTTCGGAGAGGATGCCGTCATGGGGACGCTGGGCGCGCAGGGCGTCGAGAATATAATGGTTGGCGATCCTGTCGCCGGCGATGCCGAGCGAGCGCCCGTGCAGCAGGCCGGCCTTCCGGATCGCCAGCAGGATCTCGCCCGTCGACTTCGCCAGCACGGCGGCGAGCTCCGCATCGGTCATGCGAGCAGCCTGTCGACGATGAGGTCCGCCGCCTGCTCCGCGGACAGACGGGTCGTGTCGATCCTTATCTCAGCCTGCTCGGGCGGCTCGTAGGGACTGTCGATGCCGGTGAAGTTGCTGAGCTGGCCGCGGCGGGCCTTTTTGTAGAGGCCCTTTTCGTCGCGCCTTTCCGCGTCGGCGAGCGGGGTGTCGACGAATATCTCCATGAACTCCCCTTCCTTCATCATCTCGCGCACCATGCGGCGTTCCGCGCGGAAAGGCGAGATGAAGGCGCACAGCACGATGAGGCCGGCATCGCTCATGAGCTTCGCCACTTCGCCGACACGGCGGATATTCTCGACGCGGTCGACGTCGGTGAAGCCCAGATCCTTGTTGAGGCCGTGGCGGACATTGTCGCCGTCGAGCAGGAAGGTGTGCCGTCCAAGGCCGTGCAGCTTCTTCTCGACCAGATTGGCGATGGTGGACTTGCCGGCACCGGAGAGGCCGGTGAACCACAGCACGCGCGGCTCCTGGTTCTTGAGGCGGGCATGGGCCGCCCGATCGACCTCGAGATGCTGCCAATGGATGTTGTGCGCGCGCCTCAGCGCGAAATGGATCATGCCGGCGCCGACGGTGGCGTTGGTCAGGCGGTCGATGAGGATGAAACCGCCAAGATCGTGGTTCTCCCCATAGGGTGCGAAGGGGAGCGGACGGTCGGTGGAGAGGGTGGCGACGCCGATGCCGTTCAGCGACAGCGTCTTCGCCGCGCGCCGCTCGAGTGTATTGACGTTCACCTCATGCTTGAGCTCGTTGACCGAGGCTGTCACCGTCGCCGCGCCGATCTTCAGCCAATAGGCGCGGCCGGGGAGCAGCGGCTCCTCTCCAAGCCAGACGAGGGTCGCCTCGAACTGATCGGCGATCTCGGGCGGAGCGTCGGCGGCCGCGATCAGGTCGCCGCGTGAGCAGTCCAGCTCATCCGCCAGGGTGAGGGTGACCGACTGGCCGGCGACGGCGCAATTAAGATCGCCGTCCATGGTGACGATACGGCCGATCGTCGACGTGCGACCGGAAGGAACAAGGCGTACCGCGTCGCCCGGTCGCGCCGTGCCGCTGGCGACCAGGCCGCTGAAGCCGCGGAACTCATGGTTGGGTCGGTTCACCCATTGCACGGTCATGCGAAAAGGCGCGGAGCGAAGCGCGTCCTGGTCAAGCGGAACCGTTTCGAGATGATCGAGGAGGGCGGGGCCGTCGTACCATGGCATCGCATTGGATAGGGCGGTGACATTGTCGCCCCTGAGGCCCGACACGGGGATGGCCACGAACGGGTCGATGCCTATCTCTTTCGCGAAGGCGCGGTAGTCGGCGACGATCTCTTCGAACCGGGCCCGGTCATAATCGACCAGGTCCATCTTGTTCACGGCCAGCACGACGTTGCGGATGCCGAGGAGGCTGGCGAGATAGCTGTGCCGCCGCGTCTGCGTCAGCACGCCCTTGCGCGCGTCGATGAGGATGACGGCGAGCTCGGCGGTGGAGGCGCCCGTCACCATGTTGCGCGTATATTGCTCGTGGCCGGGCGTATCGGCGACGATGAACTTGCGCTTGTCGGTGGCGAAAAAGCGATAGGCGACGTCGATGGTGATGCCCTGCTCGCGTTCCGCGGCAAGGCCGTCGACGAGAAGGGCGAAATCGATCTCCTGACCCTGCGTCCCATGCCGCCGGGAATCCGCCTCGAGGGCAGCGAGCTGGTCCTCGAAGATCATCCGGGAATCGTAGAGAAGCCGGCCAATCAGCGTCGACTTGCCGTCGTCGACGCTGCCGCAGGTGATGAAGCGGAGCAGGCTCTTGCGCCTGTGCCGTTCCAGATAGGCGCCGATGTCCAGATCGATCAGATCCGTCGTCCCCTGAAGCTTAAGGGTCATCAGAAATAGCCCTCCTGCTTCTTCTTCTCCATGCCGGCGTCCTCATCCTTGTCGATGGCGCGCCCCTGTCGCTCCGAGGTCGTGGCGAGCAGCATCTCGCGGATGATCTCGGGAAGGGTTGCGGCGCTGCTCTCGATGGCGCCGGTAAGGGGATAGCAGCCGAGCGTCCGGAATCGGATCGATCGGGTCACCGGCTCCTCGCCGTCTTTCAAGCGGAAGCGTTCATCGTCCACCATGAGGATGAGGCCGTCTCGCTCGACGGTCGGACGGGGCGCGGCGAAATAGAGCGGCACGATCGGGATGTTCTCCAGATGGATATATTCCCAGACGTCGAGCTCGGTCCAGTTGGAGAGCGGGAACACGCGGATGCTCTCGCCCTTGGATTTGCGGGCATTGTAGAGGCGCCAAAGCTCCGGCCGCTGATTTTTCGGGTCCCAGCGGTGGTTGGCGGAGCGGAAGGAGAAGATCCGCTCCTTGGCGCGGCTCTTCTCCTCGTCCCGTCGCGCACCGCCGAAGGCCGCGTCGAAGCCATGTCGGTCGAGCGCCTGTTTGAGGCCTTCCGTCTTCCACATGTCGGTATGGAGCGGCCCATGATCGAACGGGTTGATGCCCTGGGTTTCGGCCTCGGGATTGCGATGGACGATAAGCTCCATGCCCGCTTCGCGCGCCATGCAGTCGCGCATCTCGTACATGGCCCGGAATTTCCAGGTCGTGTCGACATGGAGCATCGGAAAGGGCGGCGGGGCCGGATAGAAAGCCTTGCGGGCAAGATGCAGCATGACCGCGCTGTCCTTGCCGACGGAATAAAGCATCACCGGCCGCGCCGCCTCGGCGACCACCTCGCGAAAGATATGGACGCTCTCCGCCTCCAGCCGATGGAGATGGGTGAGACCGCTGCTGGGAGAGGTCGTGAACGTCTCTGCCTTCAAGCCTTCCGCTCCAAGGGTCGGCCCGGGCATATGCTCACCGCAGCCCGCGCTAGGGTCGAACCAACAGGATAAATGATCGTGTTTCCTCTGACCAGAAGACGTGAAGAGATGGCCGGACCTCGTGTGCAGCCGGGTGGCTGCCACAAGCCTTGACAGTAGCATAGCTCCCGTCCCGTTCACCAGGAGGACCGCATCCCATCGAAACCGGCGGGTGATGTCGATAAGTTAATTCTTCATCATTGGCTGCTACACCCTTGCCAGCGGGCGAGGGGCGGCATCGGATAGTGAAGGTCCTGAGCGTTTTCGGAACGAGGCCGGAGGCGATCAAGATGGCGCCTGTCGCCTTGGCGCTCGCTGATGATAGCCGTTGGCAGCATTCCTCTTTCATGGCGATACCAGCACCTCGATTGCGGCGCGTTTGCGGCCTTTGACGCGGCATCCGGTCGGCATTGTCGAGGCTTTATTGGGGCGCGCAACCTAATATCGCCCTGGCCGGAAGAAGCCAGCCGCCAAGTGGCCGTTGACGCCGCACTGATCGCAGACGTCATTGCCTTCCTCACTGTCCCAGGCGCCTCCTGCTCCGAGCCCACTTCTGAACAAGAGATTTCCCCCTACGAAAACCCGGAGTCCGGAGACTTTATCGGAGGTCTGCTCCCGCTTGCGCGGCGGCCGGAGCATGATGCAGATGGCCGGCGGCGTGTGGCAAAAAACCATCACTGTAGGGTCACCATGTGCGGGTCTGCAGAGCTAGCCAGGCTGGGATTTAGAGAGAAACACATGATCGGGCTTTGACAGACTGTGTCGCAAAGCTATCAGGGCGGTCAATGTAAGGGGATAGAGCCCCAGTGGGCCAGCAATTATGAATGAGCAGCAGCTGCCGGATCAGGGCACGACTTCGCTAATAGATCGATTGCGGGTGCTTCCTCGCCATTGGAAAATACTGATCGTCGTCGGCTTCGACTGCACCGCATGTGTAATGTCGATGTTGCTTTCGGTTTACCTGCGTGTTGGGCACATCCCTCGGATCACGCCTGCTGTCGCAGTCGCTACCCTAGTCGCCGTGCTCATGAGCGTTCCGACGTTGGCGATGGTGGGCTGCTATAAGGCTGTGTTCCGACACATCGGCTCGGCGGCTGTCGTTCGGATTGGCCGGGCGTGCGCGATATTCGCCATTCCCTACTCTACCGTTTACACGCTCTGGGGCATAGACGGCGTTCCAAGAACCGTCGGCTTGCTGCTGCCGATGATCCTGTTTCTGCTGCTCGTCGGTGGTCGGTTGCTGGGGAGTGAGATCTTCCGGCGCCATGATTGCCAGATGCCGAATGGCTCTCGTGTTCTCGTCTATGGCGCGGGAATGGCAGGGCGTCAGCTGGTCTCTGCCATCCGATCCGCGCGTGAGATGATTGTTATTGGCTATATAGACGACAATCCGGAGCTGGTGGGCAGGACGATCGACGCATTCCCGGTATATGCAATCGACCAAGTGCCCGACTTGGTGGAGCGGCGCTCGATTACTCATATCATGCTGGCTATCCCTTCGGCGGGTCGTCGTCGACGCGCCGCGATCATAGAGGCGCTGCAGCCCTTGCCGGTGAAGGTCCAATCCTTGCCAGGAGTTATGGATCTTGCGCGGGGTAAAGTCCAGGTGAGCGATCTACACGACCTGGATATTGAAGACTTGCTAGGGCGAGGAGCCGTCGAGCCGAATCACGGCCTTCTCGAGAAAAATATCCGTGGAAAGGTGGTGCTCGTCACCGGCGCCGGCGGGTCGATTGGGAGCGAGCTCTGCCGTCAGGTGCTTGCCTTTGCGCCCGAATGTCTGATACTGGTCGATAATAGCGAGTTCGCGCTCTACCAAATCAACGAGGAGCTGCGTCGGCGCATAGCAGCAGGCGAGGACGAGGTAGGAATCTTCCCTTACCTCGGTTCCGTGTTGGACCGCGCTCGGATGGACCGGCTCCTGCACTCCCGGCGCCCGCATATCATATTTCACGCGGCGGCTTACAAACATGTGCCTTTGGTTGAACATAATCCCGGGGAAGGAATTCGGGTGAACGTGTTCGGCACCCTGATCATGGCCGAATTGGCGCATCAGCATCGTGTGTCGAATTTCGTGCTGGTCTCCACCGACAAGGCTGTTCGCCCAACCAATGTCATGGGCGCAAGCAAGCGTTTGGCCGAAATGGTACTTCAGGCGCATACGGCGCGTGGCAGCGGCACACGATTTTCGATGGTCCGGTTTGGGAATGTTCTCGGTTCGAGTGGTTCAGTCGTGCCCTTGTTCCGGCGCCAAATCGCTGATGGCGGGCCGATCACCATTACACATCGTGAGATGACCCGCTATTTCATGCTAATACCCGAGGCGGCCCAGTTGGTCGTCCAGGCCGGCGCCATGGCCCAAGGCGGGGAGGTGTTCCTTCTCGACATGGGCGATCCCGTTCGCATTCGGGATTTGGCCCGGAACATGATTGAGCTTTCCGGCCTCAGCGTTCGCGACGTCGACAATCCCGATGGGGATATAGAGCTCCTGGAAATCGGTCTCAGGCCTGGCGAGAAGCTCTATGAAGAGCTGTTGATCAGCGGCGACCCGGAGCCCACTTCCCATCCTCTCATCATGAAAAGCAGAGAAACCTTCATGCCATGGGAAGATCTGGAGGTGCGGCTGGATCAACTCCAGCGGCAGCTTGCGGCGCAGGACGATAGCGGCGCCGTCGCTCTTCTCCGGCAAATCGTGCCCGATTACAGGCCCGATAAGGGTAGCCAACGCGCATCTGTGTCGGTAACGGTCGAGCTGGCGGCGGAATAATCCTAACCACAGAGCAGTCTTGACGGTCCGGGCAAACGTGAGCAGACACTTCCACGCCTCCTATCCGTTTTGGGTCACCGTGTTCTTTCTCGCTGCCGTCTTCCTGATGGGGGGCGGATCGAGAGGCGATATCCAATCGCTGGTAATCTTACGCCCCCTGACGGCGCTTTGCATCGGGATCTCACTGTTGAGCATGACCAAAGAGCAGTTGGCCGCGATACGAGTTCCGCTGCTGCTGGCCCTGCTGCTGCCTCTAGTCATGGTCATCCAGCTCATTCCCTTACCGCCGGCGATATGGACGAAGCTGCCTGGGCGCGAATTATATGCCATGGCCGCGCCTCTGGCTGGGATTGAGCAGCCATGGAGGCCGATTAGTCTCGTGCCGTATCGCACTTGGAACAGCCTGTTCGCCTGGCTCGTGCCGATTGCCATGCTCCTTCTGGTGGCGAGACTGGATCGGGAGCAGAGGTTTGCATTGCTGCCAATCTTGATCGGTCTAGGGTTCATTAGCGGAATTGTCGGGCTGGCACAGGCAATCGGCCCCTCCAACGGACCGTTCTATTTCTACGAAATCACGAATAACGGTTCGGCTGTCGGGCTGTTCTCGAACCGGAATCATCAGGCGGCGCTACTCGCCTGTCTCTTTCCGATGTTGGCAGTTTATGCATCCATCGATCACCCTTCAGTCTCGAGGGTGCGGCTGACGACGCTCCTTTGTGGTGCCGCAGCCACGTTCATTCTGCCGTTGCTTCTGGTCACCGGATCGAGGGCTGGCTTGGTGCTAGGCATGATTGGATTGGTGGCAGGCGCACTCCTGTATGGAAATCCCATGCATGGTGTAGGAAGGCTGGGGTCGAGGCGTTCTTGGAATGGTTGGCTTTTCATCGCTGGAGCGGCCATAGTACTGCTCATCGGGGTGACGGTTATGGCATCGCGAGCAACGTCCCTCCAACGACTTCTCGCTAGCGACGAAACGGAAGAGCTGCGGATTCAGTTGCTCGCACCAATCTGGGAAATGATAAAGGTTTATTTCCCAGTGGGAATTGGATTCGGCGCATTTCCCGACGTTTATAAGGTTCATGAGCCATTCGAGCTCCTGTCAACGCAGTACGTGAATCACGCGCATAACGATTTACTGGAGTTCATCCTTGAGGGCGGCCTTCCCTCTATATTTGTTCTGCTGACCGGCATTGCTTTCTGGAGCGCTGGTGCCTACCAGCTCCGCCTAGTCAACGGTGGACACCCAACCCGGACCGTTCTCTTTGCTCGTCTCGGTGCAACGATCATCCTGATTCTTGGACTCGCAAGTATTGTTGACTATCCCTTGCGTGTGCCTTCGATCTCAGCTGTTTTCGGCTTATCCATGATATGGATGTCATTCGGGCCTAAGCATCCTATACGTGGTGGGGCCGCTCTTCGGATGACGAAGTGTTCAGTGGACTCTCGAGCTTAGGAATGTCTAATGAAGTGTAAGCTTTTCATCCTGGCAGCGGCCATTATTGTGTCGTCCTGCGCCGGCCCCGGGCCGATCGGAGGGCCGGGCCTTCAAGTCACTCCTCTCGGCGAGTTGCCGCCACCCCATGGCACAGATCCTGCTTTGGAAGCGAGGCCGTACCTGATTGGTCCCTTCGACAAGTTGCAAGTGAATGTGTTCGGGGTGAAAGAGCTTACTGGCGAGGTTCAGGTGGACGGGAGCGGCCGTATCGCCCTTCCGCTGGCTGGCTCGGTTGAAGCCGCCGGCCAGACACCTGCCCAAGTTGCCGATGAGATCGCCCGGCGCCTACGGGGCGGCTACGTGCGAGACCCGCAAGTTGCTGTGAATCTGTCTGAGTCGGTCAGCCACGTCTTCACTGTCGAGGGTGAAGTGGAGAAGCCAGGAGCTTATCCCGCGGTCGGAAAAATGACGTTGCTGCGTGCCATTGCTCGTGCCGAAGGAACGACGGATTTCGCCGGCCTCGATGATGTCATCATCTTTCGTACCGTGGGCGGAGAGCGTATGGCGGGTGTGTACAACCTCGCCGCGATACGTCGCGGAAACTACGATGATCCCGAAGTGTACGCGGATGACTTGATTGTCGTGGGCGAATCTCCGACGCGCAAGATATTTCGTGACGTGCTGCAGGTCGCGCCCGCTGTGGTGACGCCGCTCGTATATATACTCACCCGATAATTGGGATGAACTTCGTGAATAATATCAATACTGCAATTATAGCAGAGCCCCTCGCGAATGGCATGGATTCTCCTGCTTGGGCAGTCAGGGTGGCTAATGAGCCTCTTCTTAGGCAATATTGGCGAGTTATCCTCAGGCGCAAATGGATCATCGGCGGTGTGATTGCGGCGTCGCTGTTGGTGGCTCTCATTGTGACGCTTTTGATGACGCCGATGTATACTGCCACAGCAACGATTGAAATCGCTCGTGAAGACGAGAATATAGTAAATATCGAAGGCATTAAAGCGGAAAGCACATCGTCTGCTGCCGATCTTGAGTTCTATCAAACGCAGTATTCCTTACTAGAAGCTCGATCACTGGCGGAGAGGGTGGCCGAAGATCTTCAACTTTCTCGAAATGCAGTGTTTTTCGAAACCTTCGGGGTAAACCCGATGGAGGGAGGCCTCTTCGGCGAAGCCAACGACCCTAATTCTCTGGAGCAGAGACGCGAGAGACAAAAAAAGGCTGTCGACGTTCTTCTCGATCATGTTGAAATATCGCCAATACGAGGTTCAAGTCTGGTCGAGGTGAGCTTCACGAGTCCTGATCCCGCTCTTTCCAGACGCATTGTAAATAGCTGGACCGAACACTTCATTGGGTCGAATCTCGATCGACGCTTCGAGGCGACATCGTACGCTCGCAAGTTCCTGGAGGACCGGCTTGAACAGTTGCGACAGAGGCTCGAGGCCTCCGAACGTCAACTCGTCGCGTATGCAGCGCAGCAAGGCATAATCAACGTTGTCTCCGAAGAGCGTGGAGCTGCCGGAAGCACGGTTCGAGAACGTTCCCTTTTAAGCGAGGAGCTGTTGAGCCTCAGCAACGAACTAGCGAAAAGCACTGCCGATCGAATTCGCGCCGGTAGTCTCGTGAATGGTGATGCGGGTGCGAGTGCCAGGGCACTCGAGAACGACGCGCTGAACATGATGCGACAAAAGCGGGCTGAGGCCGCCGCCGAATATTCGAATATGATGGCCACGTTTGGACCTGACTACCCTCCTGCCCAAGCATTGGAGCAGGAGTTGGCTGCCCTAGAGCGTAGCATAACTGCGGAAGAAGCACGCGTTGCGAAGAGCATCTCTGGCGAGTATCAAAATGCCCTGCGGCGTGAACAGGTACTAGCCAGTCGCGTTGGAGACCTAAAGAGGCAGATGATCGATTTGCAGCGTCGAAACATTCAGTACAACATCTTTCAGCGGGACGTGGATACGAACCGCGAGCTCTATAACGGGCTCCTTCAGAGGTACAAGGAAGTAGGAATCGCCGGAGGCGTCGGGACGAACAACATCTCTATCGTTGACCCCGCTATACTGCCGGAAGAGCCGTCCAGTCCCAACCTCATTCTGAACCTTCTGATGGCGCTTATCGGAGGCTGTATTGTAGCCGCGGGCATCGTCCTTGCTCTTGAGCAGATTGATGAAGCCGTGAAGGAGCCTGCGGATGTTGTGGGATCGCTAGGTACTGCCGTCTTGGGTGTTATCCCGAGTTCTGTCGGAGACCCTTTAGATTATCTCCAGGACCGCAAATCCGATATTGCCGAAGCTTATTTATCTCTGCAGACAAGTCTTCAGTTCTCCACTGACCATGGCGTACCAGGGGCTATCGCCGTTTCGAGTACAAGAGCGGCTGAAGGGAAGTCGACGACTGCTTACGCGATAGCTCAGTCGCTAGCTCGCACGGGTCGATCCGTGGTGCTGATCGACGCTGACATGAGATCGCCATCGATCGCACATATGACGAACGTGCCAAACGACAAAGGAGTCAGCAATTTTCTTGCGGGTGACGACGATCTCGATCGGTTCATCAGGAAACCTGAGGGACACGACTTCGCTGTCATCGCGGCAGGCCCGAACCCGCCAAATGCGGCTGAACTCCTGACGGGTGCTCGCTTGAACTTGCTCTTGAGCGAGTTGCTCAAGCGCTTCGACCACGTCGTTGTCGACTCGCCGCCGGTATTGGGATTGGCTGACGCGCCGCTAATTGGCAGCAAAGTTGAAGGTGTGGTCTATACTGTCGAGGCAGGCGCAGCGAGAACAAGTATGGTCAGGTCTGCGCTCAATCGTCTCGCGGCGGCAAACGCGAACGTGCTCGGGATAGTACTCACCAAGTTCGAGGCGAAGCGCGCAGGCTATGGCTATGGCTATGGCTATGACTACGGCTATGGCTACGGAAAAGACAAGGCCAACACGGCGTGATGCCAGCAAGTTTGCCAAGTAAACGGCGCCACTTCTTGGGCGAGCGGAATTGGATTCGCATCGTCCTGATCGTCGTTTCAATGTTGGTGCTGGCGTGGTTTTCGGCGGCTCAAGCCGTAGGCGATATTGCCGCTGCGCGAGCCCCCAGGTTGGCTGCGCGTTTTTCCCCATCCCATGCCGCTGCCCTCGCTGAGCTCGCTGCCCTCGAAGCCGGAATTGGCAATCGAGCACTTGCAGTTCGTCTCGCGGAGGAATCCATACGGCAGACCGCTGTGCCGACCCCCGCAATAAGCGTGTTGGCTTCCTTGGAGGCAACCGAGGGCAATCGGCGTGTAGCGAGCAATCTGTTCAATTATGTTTCAAGCCTCAGCAGGCGCGAGGCTGGAGCACAGATGTGGCTGAGCCAAGATGCGATGCTCGTTGGCGATTCCGACGCGGCTCTTAAACATCTGAATGCGGCACTGCGCGTGTCCAAAAGCAACCAAACGCAGCTTTTCCAGCTTTTGACATTGTTGCTGTCAGTGGACACGCTCGTGGATCCAATCAGTCAGGTCTTCCGGTCGGACCCGCCTTGGTTGGCGGGCTTCATTGCACATGCTACGCAACATCCTCGATCCCTTCCGAACTTAGCTCGTATCATGATCCAGTTGCCTGACGACTCGTCAGCTAAACGTCCTGGAACTCAGGAACAAATCAGCGACGCAATGGTCGAAGCAGGACTTTACCCTGACGCACATCGGTTTCTTAAAACGTTGGTGCCTGGCTATGGATCCGCGGCCGTCTGGGATCCAGGATTTACGTCTCAGAATAGCTATGGACCCCTTCAATGGGAATACGAGCAACATACCGCGAGAGGCGCGTATCAAGAACGCGGAGGGGGCCTCCGTTACGAAGCTGACAGTGGGAAGGGAGGGCTAGTTGCTAGGCAGATTCTATCACTGACGCCGGGCGCCTACATCTTGACGACCATCGGCACCAGTCCATCGCCCTCTTCGGATGGCGAAGCCATATGGCTCCTGCGTTGCGCCGGAACAGGGGCATTAGAACTGGTGAGACTGGCAGTCCCCGACGGGAAAGAGAAATCGGGATCCGATGTTGCCTTTTCTGTTCCGCCAGAATCATGTTCGAATCAATCACTCGAGCTTCATCTGCTTGCTTCTTTTTCGCCTGGGGGGTTGGAAGGAACCGTACATAAGGTTGATATTCATTCGATCGCGAAGAATTGATCTGCGCGAGATCCGGACGAGTGCTCCTTGGCGCACTTGGCAGATAACACTGGCTAGGGGGCGTGTCGGGACGGTACGGTTCTTAAAGAATCTCGGATGAATCGGTGGGGCATTGTCGAGGATCGAAAGTTCAACAGGCCCCTTGCGGGGACTTGCGCGACATCATCCGCCGGGAGGATCTTTCATCGTCACCTGAACCTAGGCGCACTTACTTAGGTGCTTCGTCAGTGGTAGCCCCAGTTCAAATTAGTTATCTCACGGTCCTGTGAGGCGCATGACCAGGTCGCAGCTGCTGCCTAGGTTAGATGTGCTCTAGAATCGGAACCATGTGCAGACCGGGCGGCTTCCCTTCGGACTCCTATCTAGGGTGCTCAAGCCGCCGCGGTGACTGCCTCAGATGTCGTCGGCGCGACCTTTCGAGGGTGGCTTGTTCCTTCGACCGTTTAGCACATTCAAGGTCTCATTAGTTAACAAGTGGTGAAAGGATACTGGATGAAGGTTGCAGTAACGGGGGCCAGTGGTTTCGTTGGAAGACACTTGATACCGCGACTGGCTGCCTCGGGTATTACAACGGTGTTAATCGGGAGGGATCCTGCGCGGCTGAAGGCTCAGTTTCCAGAGAGCTCTTGTTTCGGATATAACGAGCTCGAGCATTTAGCAGGATGCGCGGCCATCATCCACTTAGCCGTTATGAACAACAATAAAGCGGGGACTGTTTCAGAGTTTATATCTGCCAACGTCACTCTTCTCTCCAAAGTGGTAGAAGCGGCTGAATTGTATGGAGTCAAGCGAATAGTCAACATCTCATCATCGCACGTTCTAGATAATACTGTCCGAAGCGGCTATGCGATTTCAAAAACAATGGCCGTAGAGCTTCTCAGAAGTAAGGAAAATGTGGAGACTGTCAATATCGTTTGCTCCAAAATTTTCGACAAGCCAAAAGATGGAAGCGGAGTTAGGAGCGGTTTTGTAGCCAACACAGTTTGGGCAGTTATTTCCGCGATTAAACCAGTGGTCGACGTGTCTGAGGTTGTCGATAATGTGATTGAAGCGTGTTATGGGAGGCGTCGGGGAACGATAATTTGTTCAAGCGACCAAGCCGATAACTATGTCTATCGTTTCGGAAAAAGAACGCTAGATCTTTGCGTAGCGACAGCTGTGAGCTTGTTCCTGAGTTGGGCTATTGCATTGATCTGGATCGCTGTTCGTTTGACCTCGTCCGGACCCGCCATCTTTGCTCAAGCGCGCGTCGGCGAAAATGGACGGATTTTTATATGCTACAAATTTCGAACGATGCATTCTGGGACTCGACAAGCTGCGACCCATGAAATCTCCAGCAGCGCCGTCACTCCTCTTGGTTCTTGGCTTCGGAGGACCAAGCTTGATGAACTGCCGCAGGTCTGGAATGTTTTTAGGGGAGACATCAGCTTTGTCGGGCCCCGTCCGTGCCTGCCAGTTCAATCGGAGCTCATAGAGGAGCGGATGCGTCGTCGGGTTTATGCGGTGAAACCTGGAATCACAGGACTGGCCCAAATTAACGATATCGACATGAGTCACCCTGGGCGCTTGGCCGAGTGGGATGCTCGATATGTTGCACTTCGCTCCCTCTGGAACGACATTCGAATTATGATGCTGACGATCCTTGGGCGAGGTAAGGGCGATCGGACGATCGCGAACTGAGAACAATTATCGTGTCGGGTTGCGCGCCAGCGCAATGATGTCGGCCGCCATTGCCTGCATAATGGAGCTTCTTGCGAAATTTTGGGCGAAGGCAGTGCGCGCAATGTGCGGTGGGCCAGAGCGCAGGCGATCGAACGCGGCCACCATCCCGTGCGCATCGCATGGGTCAAATACCTCTACTCCCGCCACATGGTCACGAAGAAATTCGGCAGCGTAACCTCCAACACCGGCTAATATCGGCTTTCCGGTGGCAGCATATTCGAAAAGCTTTGACGGAAGGACCTTTTTGAACGCTTCAAGGTCGTTCAAATGCAGGAAAAGGATGTCCGCATTCGCATAGTAATTTTTGAGCTCGTCTCGCGCGACGGGTGAATGCAATTCTACGTTATTGATGTTCTGATTTTCTAGTTCCGTCACAAGATGTGCTTTTCGTCCCCCATCTCCGATGATGCGGATGTTCGCTCGATCCCCGAGAATAGTGGCAGCAGCCGGCACTATGTTATGCAAGCCCTGACCCTCACCTATGTTTCCGGCATAAAGTATTGAGGCGGGTACAGTATAGGAGTCGCGTACATTGAAAGACGCATCAATGAACTCGTCGTCAATTCCATTCGTGTACAAACGAAACGGATATCCGGGCTTGAGCTTTTGAAAATAAGGTAGAAATCCCGCCGAAACAAGATTAACTCCGGTGGCTCGCTGGATTGTTCGGTTCTCTAGCCATCGGAAGACCGGCAGAGTTAACCGTAGCGGGCTGGACTGAAGAATGTCATTCATCGTGTCGGTGAATATGTCGCGAATATCAAGATAGAGGGCACTACGTGTGCGCTTTGCGACCTGCGCTCCTAGGGCGGCTGTCATGAGTCGGGACGATGTGGCCACGACCATGTTCCGTTGGTGGCTACCGACGTAAGCTAGAACTCGCCGAGCGAAATGAATAAAACTAATAGCCTGATCGAACATTCCGCTTTCGTGATTTGGCACCGCGAAGCGGCGGATCTTTAGCCAGCCATGATCTTCGAAATCCAATGTGTCATTCTGAAAGCTTGAATACCGATTTGGCTTGCTAGTTATGATTTCCAACTGAAGGTCGGCACCAGCGACTTTGCGTAGAGCGCTAGCAAGCGCTTCGGCTCGAAAGGAACCAGCGCAGAGGTCCGGTGGAAAGTAGAACGTTATCATTAGTATTTTCATCGATTCACCAGCTGAGTCGCGTTGTGTGTTTCTGTGGTAGGTCGGCCCGGCCGGTTAACCGTAGTCGGAAACTGGCGATTGGTTTTCCAAACTCCGGGTGCCAACATGAGGGTTCAATAACTATTGTGGTCGCATCATTGCTGACAACGGAAGCCACGGAGGCGTCGCTCGTAGTATCAACCAGATGAACCTCCGACCCGCTCTGGGAGACAGCTTTGATGCCGGGTGCCAAGTGAAGGAGAATATCGACCTGATGGATGCCTTTGCCTGTAACCTCATCCTCAATGAGCAACTCGTGGTCCGTGAGCCGCCATGTGCGCCTGTGCAGTGGCCGACCTGGCAAATGGGTATAGCCGTCGTGAGTGCCTGAGAGGACAACGCCCAGATGATCAGATGAGGCGCGTACGTCCAGGGGATAGGCGCGGCGGCCTACGCGAAAGCTCGCCCACACCTCCGAGGAGTTTTGCCCGTCAACGACAGCGGTCGAATGAGCGTCCGTCGACCTGTCGCGCGAGCGTGCGGGCCCCACGCCATAGTTAGACGTGCCAGAATTCACGATCACCCTACGGCTTCCCAATGATAGCTCGAAACTCAGCGTGTCGGCGTGCGCGTGGCCCGGTAAATAGTCCGGCCCGATACGGGCGACGTCTGCTAGAACAACGGCGGGACCACGCTGCAATCGAACATACCCGCTGTGTTGGAAGTAAGTTATTGGCTCTTGCGCATGGTTAGCAGCAAAGCCAACACGGCTTGCATAGGAAAAAAGCTCGTGTGGACTTGGTGCAATACCCATGGCTGCATCGTTGAAAAACGAGATCTCCCCGTCGGGGTGGCACATGCGGTCGAGCCATGCCAGCATCAGGGGTACCTTCCCTGCGAGGCGCTGCCTTGTCTCGTTAATACTAATTCGAACGGAAGCCGGTGCCGCAGCAAAAAGGTTGATGAGGTCAAGCAGGTCTTCGATCGCTAATGCGTGGTACATTGTACTGAGTTCAAAGTGTCCTCCGTCGGGAAGAATCTGTTCGTCTAACTGTTTTTCGACTACATCCAGCCCGGTGTCGAGCCATCTGGACGCTTCCGCTCCTTCGAAATAGATTCCCGCGAAGATCAACGCCTTGGCGTTACAAAACAGGTGATTTCCTAGCAAGTGGCGCTCAAGGCGACGCATCAGCCAGCGAGCTTGAACGGCAAGGCTCTGGACAGCTTGGGCAGAAAGCTGTCGATGCTCCAAATCCCATTTTATCCAGTTAACGATCCGAAGCGAAGTTGGATAAGGTGCCCATCCCGTCCCGGTAGAAGGCGGATTGTTGCGCAACCAACTCTCGATGAGGGCCGAGTGCCAACTCGCCCGAGCTAGCCCACCATCTGCATTAAGGTCATCAAAATAATGCTGATTATAGCGCCAAAGGGTTTCGAGTGAATCACCATCCCAGCCATAATCATCAAGACTGGCGCGCTTATTCAAGAAGCAGAATTCGGTCGGCCCGATCAAGCTCGGCCGCCGCCTCGCAGGCAATGCCCAGCCAACAAAGGGCTGCCGGACGGGAGGTGCAGGAGAATGATCTGGGCTCGGCTGTGAACAGCGGAGATACACGCGCCAATATATTTGCTCAGGCCGAAGATGCCGAAGGGTGCGCCAATATCGGGTGATCGAGGATAGTATGTGCACAAACGTGCTTCCATTGCATGTGGGGATCGTGCCTCTTGGGCCGGTCGTGCGGTGGGTACCGCCGGTTATCTCGAATGTTCGAGGAAATCTACACTGGCGTTGGCCTTTTCCGGGCCCGAGGTCCCGCCTCGAAGGACGGCCTTGGTAGCGCTCAGCGTCTGTCTTGCGCCCGGCCGGTCCCTGAAGATTGTGCGCCGCACTAGAACAGTCGGCTTGCCACGGCCGGATGCGGGCGGGCCGATGGAGGTTGCTGCTTGCCGATACGGCAGCCACCTGTTAGCGAGCCGACCTGAAAATGCCACAAGGATGAGGGCCCTTCCTATCCTCAGATAAACATAAAACCACCGGTCGAGTGCCGCTCTTCCGTCGCGCGGGGTGCACCCGCGTCTCACCATCCGGCACCCGAATCTTAGACATGCGCAATCGATATGGACACGGGCCCGGCTCGATGACACACAAGACTAAAATTCTACTTGTCTTTGGCACAAGGCCTGAGGCCATAAAAATGGCTCCAGTGGCTAAGTGTTTAGCCGGCTTGGATTGGGTGGATCTGCGTGTGTGTGTCACAGCGCAGCATCGCGAGATGCTTGATCAGGTCCTCAATCTATTTCGCATCGTCCCAGATTACGACCTCGACCTCATGCGGCCGGGACAGGATTTGTTTGATATCACTTGTGGTGTCTTATCTGGATTGAAGCCCATCCTCAGGGATTTCAAACCCGATCTAGTGTTGGTTCACGGTGACACGGGCACGACGCTAGCTGGCTCGCTAGCTGCTTATTATGAGAGAGCGACCGTCGGCCACGTGGAAGCAGGCTTGCGCACCGGAAACATTTATTCGCCCTGGCCTGAGGAGGTCAATCGACGAGTTGCGGGTGCAATCACCCGGCTACACTTCGCCCCGACGAACGGTTCGGCTGAAAATTTGCGCGCTGAGAACGTGCCTTCGGAGCACATTTTCGTGACCGGGAATACCGTGATTGATGCGCTTCACGAGGTGGTTGGTAGACTAGATCAAGACCAATCAATGCGCGATGATGTCGAGGCTCGCTTCAACCTGGATTCAGCGAGGCGGCTGCTTCTTGTCACAGGCCATCGACGCGAAAGCTTCGGCGGAGGGTTCGAAAAGATTTGCGCAGCCCTGGCCCGGCTTGCCGAGCGAGATGATCTGCAGATCGTCTACCCTGTTCATCTCAATCCTAACGTGAAAGAACCGGTCGAGGCTCGTCTGGGAAAGCTCCCAAATGTGCATCTCGTCACTCCGCAGGATTATCTTCCATTCGTTTACCTGATGAACCGGGCAGATGTCATACTCACTGACTCGGGTGGCGTGCAGGAGGAGGCGCCGTCGCTTGGCAAGCCGGTGCTTGTCATGCGTGATACGACCGAGCGGCCTGAGGCCGTCGACGCGGGCACCGTGCGGTTAGTGGGGACCGACGCCGACCTCATCGTCTCCAGCGTCACTCGTCTGCTCGACGACCGTGCCGAGTATGAATCTATGAGCTTTGCTCACAACCCCTATGGTGATGGTCAGGCGGCAGGCCGAATTGTGGCTGCCATCGAGCAATGGGCGACCAATCGCTGAGCGTATCAAAGAGGAGTGCAATGGCCTTCGAGTTTCAGACTGTGTCCGTCATCGGCCTCGGCTATATCGGGCTGCCGACGGCAGCGATGTTCGCCTCGCGAAGGCTCAAGGTCATCGGCGTAGACGTAAATCCCCGTGCGGTGGACACGATCAACCGGGGCGAGATCCACATCGTTGAACCCGATCTCGACATCGCGGTTCACTCGGCGGTGACTGAAGGGTATCTTCGCGCGACATCGCACCCAGAGAGGGCTGACGCCTTTCTTATCGCCGTGCCTACTCCCTTCCGAGGAAACAATCATGAGCCGGATCTTAGCTATATCGAAGCCGCGGCGCGAGCGATCGCACCAGTGCTGCGTCCGGGTAACCTGGTGGTACTGGAATCTACGTCGCCAGTGGGTGCAACGGATCAACTCGTACTTTGGTTAGCTGCAGCGCGTCCGGATTTAAGCTTCCCGCACCAGTGCGGCGACGCTTCAGATATCCGTGTGGCGTATTGCCCTGAGCGTGTGCTCCCCGGCAAGGTCATGATGGAACTGATCCACAACGACCGAGTGATCGGCGGTATGACGCCGCGTTGCTCCGAGGCCGCGGTCGCGCTTTACCGTATCTTCGTGGAAGGCGACTGTGTGGTCACAAGCGCTCGGACGGCCGAAATGGCGAAGCTGACGGAAAACAGCTTTCGCGACGTCAATATCGCGTTCGCTAATGAGCTGTCGATTATCTGTGACAAGCTTGGCATCGACGTATGGGAGTTGATCGGGCTTGCGAACCGCCATCCCCGGGTAAGCATTCTGCAACCCGGCCCCGGCGTCGGTGGGCATTGCATAGCGGTTGATCCTTGGTTCATTGTTTCCAGCGCGCCTCATGAGGCTCGGCTGATCCAGACGGCGCGCGAAGTCAACGACGCTAAACCCGCTTGGGTGGTGACTAAGGTCGACGAGGCGGTTGCTGGTCATTTGACGGAGTTTCCTGATAAAGAGCCCATCGACGTGACGATCGCGTGCTATGGCCTGAGCTTCAAGGCTGACATCAATGATTTGCGTGAGAGTCCCGCGTTAGCGATCGCGGAGGCTATCGCCTATAAGCATCCCGGCCGAGTTGTTGCCGTAGAACCAAACATCGACGCTTTGTCATCCGGCTCGGGCAAGCTCAAATTTCTGCGAAATGTCGACGGAGTCGCTGCTGACGTTCATGTGATGCTGGTCGATCATCGGCAGTTCAAGGACATGGCTAGACCGAGCGGTGCCGTCGTTGACGTGCGGGGTCTCTGGCGCCCCTGAAGGCCGAAACCCGTAAGATGGTCGCTCAACGCAGGAAGCGCAATGAACAAGTATGTGTCGAAACGAACTGCCATGTCCGACGGGAGTGATTACTTGTCTCCGAACTCGGAGTATCATTCTTCACGGTTTAAGTTCGTCTTCGCTCTGTTGTTTTTTAGGGTCGTGCTCGACCTTTGCTACGTCTTTTATATGCACTTGGCGTTCGGTACCCATTTTCTCACTCCGATGCCGCTAGCCTTCGATCCGTTCCGTTACTTAATGTCTTATGTGATAGCGATCATACCGTCGCTCTTCGTGCCCTATGACAAACGCGATTTCAGCGGAATGTTTTTTCTGATCGTGCTTCTGTTCCTGTATATCCCGATGACGTGCATGTTCGGGCTTGACGTTCAGAAGAGCTATACTGCTATCATTATGTGTTTGATAGCCATTGCAACTTGTTTCGTCATTTCCAAGGTAGAGCTAACTAACGCGAGACTTCCTATTTTTGCCAACGGCGAGAAGTATGCCATATTCATTTCGTATATATTTGTCGCGTACTTCGTATTATACGTATTTTACTCTGGTGCGCTGTCCAATGTTAATTTCGATCTAGAAAAGATGTATGACTACAGGGAGTTATCGACCGAAATATTGGACACGGGTATATTCGCCTATCTTAATCTTTGGACTCAGAAAATATTCAATCCGTTTATCTTGGCCATTGGGATATACCGCCGAAATCGTCTTATGGTGATTACAGCTATTCTTGCTCAGATTTTCTTTTTTGCTGTTACTCAGCACAGGTCTCATTTATTCCTTCCGATACTAGTATATCTCGCCTCCCAGCTTTATGTTCGAAGAGTTTCCATAAGTGGGCTAATCGCAGGTTCTGGTATTTTGATCGGAACGCTCCTGTCGGTGACGGTTGTAATGGAGCTAGAAACAATTCCATCTCTGGTCATTAGAAGAGCGTTTTTTGTTCCGGCCTCCATTACATTTGACTGGATTGAGTTTTTTTCGGATTTGCCAAAGATTTATTGGTCCGACGGTATTTTGAGCTTCTTTATTGATACTCGCTACAATGGCCAGTCCATTCCATGGTACATCGGCTACTATGTTTCCAATGGAATGGAAGTCGCATTCAATGTCGGCCTTATCGGCTCCGGATATGCTCAAGCCGGCTATTTCGGAGTGATTTTATATGCGGTCATTTTGGGACTGATGGTCAAAATGGTGAACACCATGATCCATAGTGGCTTGCCGGCATTCTTGCCGGCGGCATTGCTCTTCAGCCCGGTCCGTGTCGCGTGGGCCGATGCCGACGTGTTGACCGCATTGCTGAGCCACGGCATTTTCGTCGGAATTGTCGTGATGTGGCTGTACGGATCGCACAACGCGTCTCGCCGGGTTTCGAAACGCCTGCGGGCCGACTCTACGGGTGGCGGGGCCGAGCAGCCAGCTGCCTCAGTTCACTGACAGACTAATGCGGAATTAACGAGGGCATGCGCGGACTTGTGAGGCAACGTGCTCTAGTGCAACGCGTGCGGATTCTCGCCGAGCGATTCCCCTTTATCACGAACGTTGCGCTGCTCACGTCGGGAACAATCGTGGGCCAAGCCATCACAGTGCTGGTGCTGCCAGTATTGACGCGCTTCTACTCGCCCGACGCATTCGGCTTGCTCGGCATCTACATGTCGGTCCTTATGATGATCTCTCCGGCCGCCTGCGCGCGGTTCGAACTCGCGATCCCGCTGCCGCAGCGCGATGAAGACGCCATCAACCTGCTAGCGCTTTCGATTATAGCCGCGACCGTGGTTTCCGCCGTTCTCGGGATCATAACGGTGGCTGGCCCGTCCGTCGTGGCTGCTATGCTGCGGCAACCCCGTATCGAACCTTACCTATGGATGATACCGCTTGGTATCTGGTTCACAGCTCTCTATTCGGCCATCCAACTTTGGTCGATCCGAAAGGGTCGCTATCGCGACGTTGCGCGGACGCAACTGATCCGTGCCATTGGCGGTTCCGGTGGTCAGGTTGGCTTCGGTGTCGCCGCCTGGTCGCCTTTTGGGCTGTTGTTCGGCTATTTGCTTTATTCGGGGCTGGGATCTTTCGGACTGGGGCGCCTGCTCTGGCTGCGGGAACGGAAGCTGCTGCATGCGATCAGCTGGACGGCCCTGCGCCGCAACTTGCGAGAGCAACGGCGGTTTCCATTGTTTTCCGTGCCCGAGTCATTGTGTGACGCGGCGGCAAACAACCTGCCCCTATTGCTGATTGCTTCAATCGGAGGCGCGCGCGAGGCAGGATTCATGTTACTGGCGCAGCGGATAACCAGCATCCCCGTCGCGCTGATCGGGACGAACATCTCCCGTGTCTATCTTGCCGAAGGGGCAGGGCGCCATCGGCGCGGGGAACTGGGGGCATTCACTCGCAAGGTCATGCGCCACCTGCTTTTCGTCGGTGCGGGACCGTTCCTTATTCTGGCGATAGTGGCTCCAATCGCGTTTGCCTGGGTCTTCGGCAGTGAATGGGATCGTGCTGGCGTAATGGTGACGTGGCTGGTCCCTAGTATGATGCTGCAGTTCTTGGCGTCGCCGGTCTCCACCATTATGGCGGTCACGCAGAAACAGCATGTATCTTTCCTGCTTCAGCTGTACGGCCTCGTGACAATGATCGCAGCGATTGGACTAGCGGCCGCGATCGCGCCAGATGCGAGCTTCGAGTTCTTTGCCGTCGCATCGGCGAGCTATTATGCGGCCTATGTCATAGTCGTTCTCCATCGCACCTGGCGCTGCGCCGCCGCCGAGTAGGATTTTTAGCGTATGTGTGGAATTGCCGGCTGCTTTACCGTCCATCCTGCGGAAACGGATGGCGAGGCCTTGAAAAGAGCACTTCTCCGTCTAGCCCATCGGGGCCCGAACGGCCGAGGGGCCAAGTCACTCGGGACCGACGCCGGTCAATTGTCGCTAGGGCACCGCCGGCTTTCAATCATCGATCTTTCCGATGCCGGCCTGCAGCCAATGACTTCGGCTGATGGTCGGTTTACGATCGTCTTCAACGGCGAGATTTACAACTACGTAGAGCTGCGCGATGAATTGCGTGGCCGCGGACGCACTTTTCAGACTCGTACGGACACCGAAGTGCTGCTGCAGACTTGGGCAGAATGGGGGTCGAATGCCTTGGACAGGCTGGACGGAATGTTCGCCTTCGCAATCTATGACCGCGTAAATCAAACGCTGTGCTGCGCGCGGGACCCGTTCGGCATCAAGCCCCTATTCTACAGCGCGTCAGCAAAGGGTTTTGCGTTCGCCTCGGAAATCCCCGCATTGCTTGAATTCGGCCTTTTCCCGCCGCGGATCAACCGAGCTCGCGCCCACGCTTTTCTCTGCTGGGGCGACTACGACGACGGCGCTGATACGTTCTACGAGAACGTTTTTCATCTTCGTCCTGGCGAGTTGATGACGATTGACCTCAGACATGAGCCGCTTGCCCAACCGTCACTCAAACGTTGGTGGAAACCCGAAATCACGGAACGCACTAACATCAGCTTTGAGTCGGCCGCCGATGGAGTCCGCGAACTATTTCTGCAGAGCGTTCGCCGTCAACTTCGCAGTGACGTTGCAGTCGGGGCGACCTTGTCGGGGGGTGTTGATTCGTCGGCCATTGTCTGTGCTATAAGGCATCTCGAACCGGATTTTCCCATCCTGACCTTCAGCTATGCCGCGGATTGCGACCGTTTAGGTGAGCGGAAATGGGCGCAGGTCGTCAACTCCCATGTGGGAGCTGTGCCGCACTGGGTTGACGACCGATCGGACGATCTGTTTGGTGAGCTTGACGACATCATAGCTGCTCAGGGCGAGCCGTTCGGATCGACCAGCATCGCTGCGGGTTATCGCGTATTACGCCTGGCCCATGACAACGGCGTTACCGTCACCCTCGATGGTCAAGGCGCCGACGAGATGTTGGCGGGCTATAATGGGTATCCGGCGGCGGCTATTCGCAGCCGACTTGATCGTCATGCTTATGGCGAATTGGTGCGCTTCATCTGGCGTTGGAAGCAATGGCCGGGTCGGAGCTGGAAATGGGCGGCGTTGCATCTTGGCGATGCGATAGTCCCGTCAGAGCTGCGTGATGCAGCTTTCCGCATGATCGGCCACAGCCCCACGCCTGCTTGGATAAACGAGGGGCGCCTAAGGGACTCTGGGGTTATCCCGGAGCCTGCAGCGCGACTGCCGGAAGAGGCGGAGGGACACGGCCGCAGACTGGCTGAACGGCTGCGAACTGCGTTGACAATAAACCGCCTGCCCGCGCTGTTGCGGCATGGCGATCGGAACTCAATGCGCTGGTCAATAGAAAGCCGCGTTCCCTTTCTAACCCCCGACCTGGCGCGCTTCACCCTTGCCCTGCCGGAAGACTATCTACTCAGCCCGAATGCGCAGACGAAACATGTCTTTCGTCATGCTATGCGAGGGATCATGCCCAATGCCATACTCGACCGCCGCGACAAAATCGGGTTCGAAACGCCGGAGCGCGCAATGCTGAACCGTTCGCGCGAAAGAGTCGATAAATGGTTGGACGCAGCCCGCGACGTCGATTTCCTCAACTTTGAACCCTTACGGCGCGAAGTCCATCGGATATTGGATGGGGCCGCACCGTTCAGCTTCAAGGCGTGGCGCATTATCAATTTCTGTCGGTGGATTGAACTGCAGACGGGTCAGATTCGGTAGAGCAGAAGGACGTGTGCGGATGATCGGCACCTGGATTGAAGCATTTTTGTACGCACTTGCTCGAATACAGAAAAAGACGCGTTTAAGTGCCGTTCGGTCTAGTGTTATCGATCCTACTTCTGCGGTTGAGGCTGGCAGCCAAGTAGTTGACTCATCGTTCGGTAGGCATTCTTACTGCGGTTACAACTGTACAATACTCAATACATCAATCGGGTCTTTCTGTTCTATATCAGACGAAGTATACATAGGGGGATCATCGCATCCGATGCATTTTGTCTCAACGAGTCCGGTGTTTCTGAAACACGAAGATAGCGTGAAGGCTAAATTCTCGCGACACGGTTACAACCACATGCCGCGGACCGTCGTAGGCAACGATGTTTGGATCGGGCACGGAGCCAAGGTTCGCGCGGGTGTCAGGATCGGACACGGAGCGGTCATTGGAATGGGTGCCGTTGTTACGCGGGATGTCGGCCCCTATTCGGTTGTAGCCGGCAATCCCGCTCGCGAACTAAGGCGTCGCTTCGATGAGGGCACGATAGAACTGCTCTTAAAGAGCGCGTGGTGGGATTTCGATGATCACCACTTAACTGAAGCCGCCAAGAATTTCCCGGACCCGAAAGCGTTCATCAGGGCAGAGAAGCTCGCATGAGAATAGCACATCTCTGCCTATCTTGCTTCTACGTCGATGGCATGAGCTATCAGGAGAACGAACTAGTAAGGGAACATGTTCGTGCCGGCCATGATGTCGAGGTGATCGCGTCCACGGAGACGATGAATCCTCGTGAGGGGCTGATATATGTGGAGCCCACGCGCTATCTGGGAGAGGACGGTGCGTGGGTAACACGCTTGCCCTATCGCCGCTGGCTTCCTCACAAAATCATGAGAAAGCTACGAGCCCATCCCGGAGTCTATGATCGCCTGCGAGCGTTTCGCCCGGATGTCATTCTCTTTCACGGCGCATGCGGCTGGGAACTTCGAGCCGCCGCACGCTACGTTCGCGATCATCCCGGAGTGCTATTGTACGTCGACAGCCACGAGGACACAAATAACAGTGCACGAGGTTTCATATCACGTGAGTTCCTGCATAGACGCTTCTACGGACCTGTCTTGCGTAGTGCCTTACCGCAGGTGAGCAAAATACTAGCGGTTTCCATCGAGGCGGTAGATTTCGTCAAAGACATCTACAAGGCGCCACCGGATATGCTGGAGTTTTATCCGTTAGGTGGGCACCCGCTTCAGGACGTCGACTACTATTCGCGACGCCGGCGAATGCGCGAACGGCTCGAAATCGGCGAAGGGCAAGTCGCAATCGTCCAGTCGGGCAAGCAGACTCCGCGCAAGAAGCTGATCGAGGCGCTCGACGCTTTTAGTCAGGTTAGCGATCCTTCATTGCGCCTGTTCATTGCTGGGGCACTGCAGAAGAGCATTCGCGCGGCTGCTGAGCAGCGCTTTGCGGCCGATGATCGGATACGCTTCATTGGTTGGCAGGATCGTGAGGCTCTAACTGATCTGCTTTGCGCTGCCGACATCTATCTGCAGCCCGGTACGCAGTCTGCGACGATGCAGCACAGCCTATGCTGCCGGTGCGCCGTGATTCTTGACGATGTGCCGGCGCATGTTCCTTATCAGCGAGAGAACGGTTGGTTTGTGTCCGATCAGGCCGGATTAGTGGCTGCGATGCGGGAGGCTAGCTCAGCTGACCTCATCTCAATGCAGACAAATTCTCGGCAACTCGCTATGGACATGCTTGACTATTCGGTTCTCGCAGAGCGCATCCTGCGATAGGTGCAGCGCTGCTCCCAGTTCGGCAAGGAAGAACCGCGGCGTAGTCCAGCGGAACGACAGAAGGTTTGATATGGCGGATCGTCAGTACCAGATTTGCGTCAATTGCGTGATGGACACGAGCGACAGCGAGATCGTGTTCGATGATCGCGGCGTTTGCGACCATTGCCGCGGCTTCGAGCGAAATGTGCTGCCGAAATGGCACCCCAATGAGCAAGGGCGACAGATGGTCGCCAAGACCATCGAACAGATCAAGGAGAGCGGAAAGGGAAGGCAATTCGATTCGATTCTAGGGATGTCGGGTGGACTTGATAGCTCCTACATGCTGCACCTGATCGTGAAGAAATTCGGCCTAAGGCCGCTCGTGTTCCATGTGGACGGGGGCTGGAACAGCGACATCGCCGTGAATAACATCGAAATGCTCGTTAGTAAGTTAGGGTTGGACCTTTACACGGAAGTAATCAATTGGGATGAAATGCGTGACTTCCAGCTTGCCTTCTTTAAATCAGGCGTACCGCATCTCGACATTCCTCAAGATCATGCCTTCGTTGCTACTTTATACCATTTCGCGCATAAGCACAAAATAAAGTATATCATGAACGGTGGGAATATCTCTACGGAATGCGTGCGCAATCCCAAAGAATGGCTGTACTACGGAACGGACATGGCGCAAATCAAAGATATTCACCGTCGTTTTGGGTCAAGGCCGTTAAAAACATATCCCCTTAGCTCAATTCTGTTTCATAAGGTTTACCTGCGATATCTTCGTGGCGTTCGTGTGTTCAAGCCGCTCGACCTATTGCCATATACTAAGCAGCACGCGATAGATACACTCTCCAGTCTATACGGTTGGAAGCCGTATCCGCAGAAGCATTTCGAAAGCCGTTTCACGAAATTTTTTGAGGGCTATTGGTTGCCGACTCGCTTCGGTTATGACACTCGACGAGTGCAGTTCTCATCACTCATTTTGACGAAGCAGATGACGCGGGACGAAGCGTTGGGTGAACTGAAAAAGCCAGCGTACGACCCGGAATCGATTGCCGACGATTTCGAATACATGGCTAGCAAGCTTCGCATCAGCACCGAAGAGTTGAGGCGATATCACGAGATGCCACGCAGAACTTATCGCGACTACCGCAATCAAGAATGGATGTTCGACCTAGGCGCAAAGGTATTGCAGACGCTCGGGGTCGAGCGGGCGATCAAGAGATGAGCGGCAATGATCGGAATCATTGATTATGGGTCGGGCAATGTCGCTGCCATCATGAACATTCTTCGACGGCAGCGTATCCCCCATGTGCTGTCGGGTGTTCCGCGGGAGCTCGCCGCTGCTGACCGCTACATTCTGCCTGGCGTTGGCGCGTTCGATCCCACAATGGATAGTCTGCTGCGATCCGGCATTGTCGCTGCGTTGAATGAGCAGGTCATCGGCAAGGGCAAGCACGTACTTGGTATCTGCGTGGGCATGCATTTGCTTGCCGAAGGCAGTGAGGAGGGCAACCTCCCGGGTTTGGGTTGGATTCAAGGCCGGATTCGCAGGATCGACCTCGCAGGGCTGGAGCGCCCCAAGTTGCCACATATGGGCTGGAACTCGGTCTCAGGCTGTGAACGATCGCCGCTGTTCCACGGCATCGATTCTCGCCACGGCTTTTACTTTCTGCACAGCTATTACTTTGATGCTTCGGTCGGGAGCGAGGTAGTTGCGCATGTCGATTATGGAAATACGTTCCCTTGCGCCGTCGAGCGAGGCAACATTTTCGGAGTTCAGTTTCATCCTGAAAAGAGTCATTCCAATGGCGTCCGCATCCTCAGAAACTTTGCGGAACTAGCCTGATGCTGCGTTCGCGTATCGTGCCATCACTGTTGTTGCGGGGCGGGGGTCTGGTCAAAACGCGTCAGTTTGCGGGCGAAAAATACGTTGGAGATCCGATCAACGCGGTCAGGATTTTCAATGAGAAGGAAGTTGACGAACTCGTTATCTTCGACATTGATGCAAGCGCGCAGGGGCGTGAGCCAGACTATGATCTCCTAAAGAGCATCGCAGCGGAGAGTCGCATGCCGCTGTGCTACGGGGGAGGTGTCTCGAGTGCTGACCAAGCTTCACGAATACTAAAACTCGGCTTCGAGAAGATTTCAATCAGCAGCGCCGCGGTAGCGCGTCCCGAACTCGTGCGCGAAATGGCGGACGCGATCGGTCGGCAAAGCGTTGTAGTGACAACCGATGTACGTAAGGCCGGGCTGCTCGGACGCTACTATGTTTACACCCACAACGGCCGCCACAAGACCAAATTGAAGCCGATAGAGTTTCTTCAAGAGGTTGAGCGGCTTGGCGCGGGGGAGGCCGTCATCAACTCAATCGATCGTGATGGCATGATGCAGGGTTATGATATCGAACTCGCGAGTTCAGTGCGCGACGCCATTTCAATTCCCCTTACAATCCTCGGGGGAGCAGGTTCGGTTGGAGACATGAAACAGTTGATCGACACAGTAGGAATTGTGGGCGCGGCTGCAGGAAGCCTGTTCGTCTTTACCGGCGTTTATCGCGCCGTCCTTATTTCGTACGCTCGTCCCTGACGCGCTAACCGAGCAGGCACATCGCAGTCGACATGAAACAAATTCTTCAGAATCTCCAGTCGGGGCAGTCGGAGCTTGTTATGGCGCCGGCGCCACAGGCCCGCCCAAACCATGTTCTGATCGATACGACCAAGTCTCTGATCTCGTCCGGCACCGAAAGAATGTTGGTCGATTTTGGAAAAGCCGGCTTGTTTGCAAAGGCACGCCAGCAGCCGGAAAAGGTCGCGCAGGTGCTAGCAAAGGCTCGTGCCGACGGCGTGATGACGACTGTTGACGCGGTGCGATCCAAATTGTCGCAGCCGCTTCCACTCGGTTACTGCAATGTTGGACGAGTGGCCGAGACCGGTGCAGGCGTTGCCGGCTTCAAGCCTGGTGACCGTGTTGTTTCGAACGGTCCGCACGCCGATGTGGTCAGCGTGCCGAAGAACCTATGCGCTCGCATTCCAGACAGCGTTAGCGACGAGGAGGCCGCGTTCACAGTCGTCGCGAGCATAGGTCTGCAGGGTATCAGGCTGGCCCAACCGACTCTGGGTGAGGCGTTTGTAGTGACTGGCGCCGGGCTAATCGGGCTTTTGACGATTCAGCTTCTGCTGGCGCACGGGTGCCGCGTTCTCGCGATTGATTTCGATAACGACAAGCTTGCCTTGGCCCGAGTTTTTGGCGCTATGACGTGCAATCCAGCCGAAGGCGAGGATCCGATCGCTGCCGGAATGACGTTGAGCCGCGGCATCGGGGTCGACGGCGTGATTATAACCGCCTCTACCAAATCCTCTGAACCGGTGAGCGAGGCTGCGCGAATGTCGCGCAAGCGTGGGCGCATCGTGCTGGTCGGCGTCACGGGTCTCACGCTCAACCGTGCTGATTTCTACGAAAAGGAATTAAGTTTCCAAGTCTCATGTTCATATGGTCCTGGCCGTTATGATCCCAGCTACGAAGAGCATGGGCAGGACTATCCGGTAGGCTTCGTACGCTGGTCGGAGCAGCGCAATTTCGAAGCGGTAGTGGACATGATGGCGTCGGGACGCCTACGGGTGATGCCACTCATCTCTCACCGCTACGCGTTCGAGGATGCGGCTTCGGCTTATTCCGTGCTCACGCAAGATAAACGCGCGCTCGGGATCCTGCTAACCTACGACCATCCAATCGATGATCGCCATGGTCGTTCCGTACAACTACGAGAACCGTCCCCGACCCCTCACGCTAACACGCCCATTGTGGGCTTCATCGGTGCCGGCAACTACGCGTCCCGTATGCTGATTCCGGCTTTTCGAAATGCCGGTGCAGCATTGCATAGCGTTGCATCCGCCGGTGGTGTCAGCAGCGTTGTGCAGGGGAGGCGGCTCGGCTTTGATCGCGCGACGTCCGACACAGGAGCTTTGCTAGCCGACACGGAAGTGAACACTATCGTCATTGCCACCCGTCATGACAGTCATGCGAGCCTCACCGTCGAAGCGCTTAACGCAGGCAAGCACGTCTTTGTCGAAAAGCCGCTCGCGTTGACGCTCGACGAACTAGCGGCGATCCGCGAAGCCCAACTCGCGGGGGGGCGGCTGCTAATGGTCGGGTTTAATCGTCGCTTCGCGCCGCTCGTAAGAACGATGAAGCGCCTACTCGATTCGACAGGCGAACCAAAATCGATAATCATGGTGATGAACGCGGGGAACATTCCCTCTGACCACTGGACGCAGGATCCGGCGGTCGGGGGCGGACGCATCATTGGTGAAGCGTGCCACCACATCGACCTGATGCGTTTTCTGGTCGGGGCGCCGATCACCTCGGTAACAGCGCGGCGGATGGGTGATTCCGACGCTGTATCCGTTACCGAGGACAAAGCGGTAATCACGCTCGGATTTGCGGACGGATCCTTTGGAACGGTCCATTATCTTGCCAATGGTGGGGTGTCGTTCCCGAAGGAGCGAATAGAGGTCTTTTCGGCGGGTCGAACGCTTCAACTGGATAACTTCATCCGGCTCCGCGGATACAATTGGCCTCGTTTCCGGCGGCAGAGACTCTGGCGCCAGGACAAGGGGCAGGATGCTTGCGCCAAGGCTTTTTTGGCTGCCGTGGAACAGGGGGGCGAGTCCCCCATTTCATTCCCCGAGCTCGATGAGGTGACTCAAGTCACCATTCAAGCCGCGAACTTGCTGCGCAGGCAGGAATAAGGCAGAAACTGCGGTGCTGAGGTAAGCGATGACCCTAGCAGTCTCTCGGCGCCGGTTGGTTAGTTTTCTCGGCGCAGTGTCAGCATTGTCACTGCTCGGCGGCGATCAGAATGCCTTCGGTGCGGAATATTCGGTAACCCGCGCGTTCGAGACTTTTCTTGAGAGCAGCGCTTCGGATTTCACTGCAGCCCTTGAGGCGGCGGTCGATTGGTCTTCACGCACTCGAGGCGTCGTCACGTTCTCTGGAACGCATCGCCTGAGTCAAACCGTCATCGTGAAAAAGCCGGTCCGTTTCCGGTTTCTAGATGCTCTATTCGAAATCGAAGGCAGCCCCAAGGCGGCGATATCCAATGGTGCCGTTGGGCCGATGGGCTTCCTTTTTCAGGACGTCCCCGACTTGCAGCTATCTGGCAAGGCATATTTCTCTGGCGTAAGCACAGGCTCCGAAAGCGAGTTGGCCGGTATTGTCATCGATTCCTGTGAACGCGTCCGATCAGAGGCGCATTTCACGTTTAAGCAGCTGGCCATCGGAATGTTCGCGCTGTGGTGTGACGATGGGATATTCGGAGATATCGACGCGACAATGATGAAGGGACGACAACCATTTGGATCAAATGGAACTGCTGGAAGCGCTCTTGTGCTGGTCGGCTGCCGAAATTCGCATTTCGGGCGAATTAGTTCCCGCTCGAATTACAAGCCGGTCCTATACTGCTCCGTGGGCTACGATCGAAACAACCGCGCGATCGACAATGAAGGGTGCACCGTCGGGCCTATCCATGCTACCGCATTTCCCGGCTCAGGAGAGTCTGCATTGATTGCCGTGCGGTCCGCGCGAAATTGCGAGTTTTCTACTGCGACCGGTCAGGGCTTTGCGTTTGGTTATTATATTGAGCGCTACGACACCGACGAGGACTTCAGTGTCGACGGTAACTTGTTTGGTCCTCTGACGGGTGATTTCCAAGATACTGGAGCCTCCGCCGATGCGGCAATCATCCAATCAGCCCAGACGGCCGCCGTACCCGTTGGGTCTAATCACGTTCAAAGCGTTGAAGTCTCGTGCGGAGGCGAGTTCGGGATCGCCATATTATCAGGTGCCCTGTCATGTGATCGAATTGAAGTCACAGGAGGGGACAGGCCGATCGTTGTAGCCAATGCTTCGCTGAGCGCGAAATCCATCACCGTAAAGGGTCAGCGAAGGGAAGCCATAACAACGGGGGGGGCGGCAATGTTGGCGGTGCAGGTGATTAACATAGATTCTGGCAGCATGAGTGGCGCTGCTAGCGCGCTTCGCTACCATCCTGCGTTCGGCAATGATGTGTCCGCATCCATGAGAGTGGGCACCATCCGCTACCGTCATAACGGTGCGGGCACACCACTCCAGTATATTATCTATGATCCCGAACACTCGCAGAACCACTGGAGCATTGGGACGATCGACGGAACTCCGACGGTCGCGGACGGGCAGTTCCGCTCCGGAGTAAGGGTGAACTTCCGTAATGAACACGCGCTGCCGGTGGAAAAGTAACAAGGCGCAGCGATGGCGCTCCTCGACGGAGCGCCGACCATCGCGGCATGAGATGGAAATAGGGTTGTCTGCGTGCGGCCGAGTCGATAGAGCCCGCTCCCGTAACGTCTGTATGTCCCAGGATTTATGGGTATCCAAAACTCGCAGCATCAATCCGCGGTCGAGCGGTATCGGTCGCGCCAAGCGACCATTGGCATTGTAGGACTTGGCTATGTCGGCCAGCCGCTTGCATTTTGTTTTGTCGAGGGCGGGCAAAAGGTGCTCGGTTTCGACGTCAACCGGCGTGTCGTGGACCTACTTAATTCGGGTCAAAGCACGATCGAACATATCGGCGCTGATCGCGTTGCTAGCGCGCTTTCGTCCGGATTTGAGGCGACCACGGACTATGCCCGCGTCGCCGAGGCTGATTGCCTCATTATCTGTGTGCCTACGCCGCTGAACCGCAATCGTGAACCGGACATGTCGTACATTCGTGCGACCATGGCATCGATCGAACCTCATCTGCGGGAAGGCCAATTCATAGCACTTGAGAGTACTACCTTCCCCGGTACAATCGACGACGAGGTATTGCCCGTCGTCCATCGGCGGGGGCTGGTTCCTGGCGAGACGATATTCGTAGCGTATTCCCCGGAGCGGGAGGATCCGGGCCGCAAGGACTATTCCACGCGCACCATCCCGAAGCTCTTGGGCGGCGTAACGCCTGTATGCACCGAAGTGGGGGTTGCCTGCTATGAGGCGGCGATCAACACGATCGTGCCTGTATCGTCGACCAAAGTTGCCGAACTGGCTAAGCTACTCGAGAATATTCAGCGGGCGGTGAACATAGGTTTGGTGAACGAGATGAAGATCGTGGCCGACCGGATGGGCATTGATATCCACGATGTTATCGATGCTGCGGCGACTAAGCCCTTCGGTTTCGTACCCTATTATCCTGGACCTGGCCTCGGCGGTCACTGCATTCCCATCGATCCATTTTATCTGACATGGAAGGCGCGGGAATACGGGATCAACACGCGCTTCATTGAGCTTGCCGGCGAGGTGAACGGCGCCATGCCTGACTTCGTTGTGCACAAGATTGCAATGGCGCTCAATGATCGGTTTAAATGTATCAAGGGTGCGCGAGTACTGGTGTTGGGTATCGCGTACAAGCCGGATGTTGACGACATGCGCGAGTCGCCGTCGGTCATCATCATGGAAAAGCTGCGTGATCTTGGAGCTGAGTTATCTTACAGCGATCCCCATATTCCTGTATTTCCCGAGACGCGCGAACACCACTTTACGATGACTAGCGTTTCTCTAGATCCTGAAACGCTCAAAAGCTACGATTGTGTGCTCCTAGCTACCCATCATGCTGCGTTTGATTATGACATGCTCCTTGAGCATGCCCCACTGATCGTGGACACTCGCGGCCGATATCGTGGCGACAATCTGAACGTCGTGTGCGCATGAGGGGCGATAGGGTGGCCATCGCCCAGGTCGGATGCGGCTATTGGGGTCGTAATCTCGCACGTAATTTTGCTGAGCTAGGGGTGCTCGTCGGCGTAGTCGACGGAGATCCTGCAGTGGCTGAGCGGATTTCGGCGGCGACCGCGGCGCCCGTCCGCAGTCTTGAGGAAGTACTCGCTGATCCTATGATTGACGGGATTTCCTTAGCGACACCAGCGGTGAGTCACTCCTCGTTGGCGCTCCGCGCGATTGCGGCGGGCAAGCATGTCTTCATAGAAAAGCCCTTGGCGCTCACTCCGGATGATGCCGAGCGGGTGGTTGCTGCGGCTGCTGCGACCGATCGCGTGCTGATGGTCGGGCATCTGCTGCGCTACCATCCAATTTTTCTTGCGCTCCAAAAACTCGTTGAGAGTGGCGCACTGGGCCGGTTGCGCTACATATACTCGAACCGGCTGAGCCTCGGTAAATTTCGTACCGAAGAGGACGTGCTCTGGTCGTTCGCGCCTCACGATCTTTCGATGGTGCTAGCCCTAGCGGACGCCATGCCGGATCGTGTCTCCGCCCAAGGTGCATCCTTTGTCACGGACGGTATTGTGGACTGGTGCACCTGCCAGCTCGGCTTCCCGTCGGGCCTTTCTGGGCACATTCAGGTTAGTTGGGCGCATCCCTTCAAGGAACAGAGACTTGTCGTTGTAGGCGACGAGGCGATGGCCGTGTTTGAGGATAGCGAGCCCGAATGGGGCCGGCGGCTCGCACTGTACCGCCATCGCATCGACTGCAACGGACCAGTGCCTGTTCCGGATAAGGCTGAGGCTGAGTTCGTGATGGTGCCTAGAGCGGAGCCACTTCGAAGCGAATGTGAGCACTTCATAATGAGCATTGTGTCAGGTGTTACGCCGCGGACGGATGGCGAGGAAGGCCTGCGTGTGCTCAAGGTACTCGACCGGGCCCGTCGAGACCTGATGCAGATGCGGCCGGTCGCCTAGCGACGGCACGGGAGATTCACCATGTTCAATATCGATAAGCGCGCTAGACTCCGCGAGTTCGCCACGTACTTTGACGAAATTGCACGCGACATTGATTTCTATACAATAGGCAAAGTCCCGACGCGCGTCGAATGCCGGTTGGTACCTATCACCGACCGCCGCCATATTCGGGAGGCCGCATCTTGTTCCGGTATCGTCGGCTTTATTTGCCCTGCTGATCTGGTCGACGACGTTCCGCCCGATGTAGGCTGTGCCATTTCCAGCGATCCGATCGCAGCAGCCTATTACGTCCACCGGGAACTATGCGGGCGAAGCGGCTACTTCTGGAGCGATTTCGACACTGTGATCGCTCCGGATGCGTTCGTGCATCCGCGCGCCTACATCGATCCGCGTAACGTTCGGATCGGACCGGGAAGCTGGGTCGGCCCGAATGCAGTGGTCCAAGAGCGCTCTATCATCGGCTCGGGATGCCGGATAGGCGCCGGCACGGTCATTGGCAGCGAAGCCTATGAAATTGCCCCCATCGGTGGCCGTAATCGGCTACAGGCTCATGCGGGCGGCGTATGGATCGGGAACAATGTGGTTTTCTGTAGTAATAGCGCCGTGGCCCGCAGCATTTATCCGGTATTTACTCGGATCGGGGACGATTGCTCTTTCGACAATCTGGTTCATGTAGCGCATGATTGTGAGTTGGAAGCGGGGTGCAAGATGACCGCCTGCTCGATGTTGTCGGGACGGGTCGATTTAGCGGCGGGAGCCTATCTCGGGCCCAATTCCACTGTCTCCAACGGTTTGCAGATTGGCGAGAAAAGCGTGGTGACGATCGGAGCGACGGTCGTACGCAACGTACGGAATGGGGCCAGAGTAACTGGCAACTTCGCGATTGATCACGACAAATTTATCCGAAATCTCAAGGCGACTGTGCGCTGATTCAGCGGAGATTCGCCTCGCCCTTTCACTAGGACATGCCATGACCATCCAGTTTATCGACCTAGCCGCACAGCAGCAACGCCTTCGCGGCCGGATTGATCAGGCGATCGGCGAGGTGCTCGATCAAGGTGCTTATATCATGGGGCCGCAAGTCAAGCACTTCGAGGCTGAACTAGCAAGATTCTGCGGCGCCAAGCATGTTATAAGCTGCGGCAACGGCACCGATGCGCTTCAGCTTACTCTGATGGCGCTGGGTGTTGGTGCGGGCGATGCGGTGCTGGTGCCAACCTTCACATTCGCGGCTACCGCCGAGGTAGTGCCAATGATCGGCGCGACTCCGGTGTTCGTCGACAGCGACGAAGCGACCTTCAACATGGACCCTTCGAGCCTTGAGCGCGCGATTGGCGAAGCGCGCGCCCAGGGGTTTAATCCTCGCGTGGTGATCCCGGTAGACTTGTTCGGTCTTCCGGCAAATATGCCTAGGATAGAGACAATCGCGGCGCGCGAAGGACTCGATGTAGTGTGCGACAGCGCACAAGGTTTCGGTGGCATCATTAACAGCAGGATGACCGGAACGTTTGGACGGGCGACCACAACCTCTTTCTTTCCAGCCAAACCGCTTGGCTGCTATGGAGATGGCGGTGCGATCTTCACCGATGACGACGAGCTCGGCAAGTTGATCGATTCGCTCCGTGTGCACGGCAAAGGCTCGGACAAATATGACAACGTGCGCGTTGGAATGAATAGCCGGCTCGACACTCTTCAGGCGGCAATTCTGTCCGTTAAGCTTTCCGTCTATGCGGACGAGATTGAAGCGCGAAATCGCGTGGCGGCCCGATATCATGAGGGGTTGTCGAACGTAGTTACGACCCCTTCGGTGCCCGAGGGATATCAATCGGTATGGGCTCAATACACTATCAAAGTCGCCGATCGGGTGGAGCGTGCCCATGTTCAGGATTCGCTGAAGGCGGCTAGCATTCCAACTGCTGTCTATTATCCGCTGCCGCTTCACCAGCAAACGGCGTACAGCGAGTATCCGCGCGACCCCGACGGCTGTGCGTCCGCTGACTCGCTGAGCCAGCGCGTGCTGAGTTTGCCAATGCATCCCTATCTCGATGAACTGAGCCAAAGCCGCGTAATAGACGCGCTCCACGAGGCTTTAACGGCCGGCAGCTAACTTGGACTCCTTCAATCGCATGATCGCATGATGTCGAGCGGGTTCGATCGGATTGCTTGAAGGCGCCAAGCCTTGGGGCTAAGCACGAAAGTGCTAGGTTCTCTATGTAACTGATGGACTTGTCGTGTAAGCTCCTAGCGCGCGAACCCTTACGACAAATGTCCGCGTTGAGCCGTGTCCCGGACATTCAGAGCGCCGCTAATTCGCCGAAAGGTGGCGGGCAGTGCGACCATATTTGGCCGGTTGCGACCCTGGCCCTCTTTGCGACACATTTTTTTCCCTCGGCCGCGCCATCAGTGCGCAGCAGGCGGCGAAGACGGCGGCGAGGGCGGCGGTGCGGAGGGGATAGCCGACTGCGCTGTGCACCAGGATCGTGCCGGAGGCGATGGTCGCGGCGCGCTGGAGGGGGCCGGATTCGTTCGACAGCCAGATCGCATGGGTGCGGCGGCCCCACCACAGCAGGAAGGCGATGATCAGCGCCAGGCCCGGAAGGCCGGTCTCGAGCAGCAGCTCGACATAATCGTTGTGCGCGTGGTTGAGATAGACCCGTCCCACGCTGTCGGCATCCTCATAGCGGCGGTAAATGTCGGGGAACGTGCCTATGCCGGACCCCATCGGCTGGAAATCCAGCGCGGCGGCGATGCTCTTGCCGAGAGCCGGGTGACGGGAATCGGGACCCCCGATCGCTTCGTTCCATATCGAGCTGTTCTGGAACGAGGTGAACGACACGACGCCGATGTAGAGAAGGGCGAGAAGGCCGATGGGAAGGGCCCAAAGCCGCGAGATCCTGCGCTTGCGCCGCAGCCATATGCACAGGCAGGCGATCGCTACCGGCAGGGCGAGCCCGAGCGCGGTGAGAGAGGCGCTGAGGATGAGGCCGGCCGCGATCGCGAGCAGGGCCGTGAGCAGGATCAGCGTCTGCCGATCGATCGTCTTTTCGCCTCGTCCCCGCCGTGCCGACCCGACATAGAGGGCGACAAGCAGGGGAAGGGCGACGAGCAGCAGCAAGGCCAGGTGTCCGGCGTTGGCGAAGAGCCCGGTATAGAGGCCGAAGTCGCTGATCTCGTAGATGTAGAAAAGCGAGCCGGCCGTGACCTGGACCAGTCCGAGCGGGAGCGAAAGGGCCGCCACGATCACCACCGACCAGGCCAGCCAGTCGCGATTGAAGCCGAGCCTCAGCATCCCGATCAGGACCGCGAGCGCGGGCAGGAGCCATAGCGCGGACGCCACTGTGTCGTAGGGGGCGAGCGAGATCGGCAGCCAGGGCAGCGGCATGCCGAGCATCTGGTAGCCCTCGACGATCGCTTGGCGTCCTGGCAGCAACGACCAGAGGGCAGGCGGCAGCGGCACGAGCTGCAGCGCGACGAGCGCCACCGCCAGCCCCGCCAGCAATATCAGGCGCCGCGCCGGAGGCGAAAGGGACGAATCCGGCGAGCCGACCAGCGACCACAGGATGATCGGTATCGCCAGCAGCTGGAGCAGCATATTCGCCCAGAGGCCGGCGGCGCTGGCGCCGCCCAGAACCAGGCAAAGCAGCAGATAGGCGGGGGCCAGGCCCTCGCGGATACGGTCCGTCATGCCCCGTCCCATCCCGCGATCTCAAGGTCGCTGATGATGAGGTTGGAGATGCCGGTCTCCTGACCAGGCACACCGACCAGACTCAGCCATTGGGCGGAGCAGCCGGCGGGGACGGTGAACTGCGCCTCGTTCGACTGGGCGATCACAGCCGATGGATTCACTCGAAGCGATGCGAGCCGTGCTCCGGAGCCGTGGCAGGTCAGCGTCCAGACGAGACCGCTTCCGCCGGCCGCGCTCTCGCCCTTGGCTTCGTAGGAAAGCCTATAGGAACCCGGTGGCAGCTGCAGGAGCTGGCGGGCGAACTGCGCCCTGGCCTCGCCAGGATAGGCGATCCTCAGACCATTGCCGAGCTCGGCGGAACCGGCCTCACCACTCTCAACGAGCCAGTTGAATGGCGGAGCGGCGGGCAGATCCTCGAAACCGCCGTTGAAGACGCCGGCCGCGGCCGCGCCCGCCGGGAAGCCGGAGAAGCGGCGCCACGCGGCATAGGCGCGCGGCACCTCGTCGCGCTCGATGAGCGCCGCAATCACCGCCTCGGGCCATCGCGCCCCCGGCGCCGGGCGGGCGCCGTTGGACAGAGTCAGAATAAGCTCAGGCGACTCCGACGAGGCGGCGAGATGCTCCAGCACCGCGTGCCGCACCGCCGGATCCCCCTTCAGCACTTCGGCGATCGCGCCATTGTCGGGCATGCTGGCGGCGAAGCGGGCGAGGCCTGCGATCAGCACCGGCCGAGCGTCCGGCATCAGCCGGGTGAGGGCGGCCATCTCCTGGGCCGCGGCCGCGGGCTTCCCGACGCGGACATGATGTTCGAGGAGCAGGAAGCGAGCCGTGCGGGATCGGGGGTTGCGTTCCTTCGCCTCGACGAGGAGGCGTTCGGCACGGTCTTCGTCGCCGGCCCGGAGCGCATTGGCTCCGGCCAAAAGAAAAGGAGTCTCCTCGAGCGGGGCGCCTTGGGCGGCGTCGAAAGCGCTGTCCAGGGCCGCCTGGGCGACGGGGCCGCGCTCGCGCCGAACCACGGCATCGGCCTGGGCGAGGACCACGCGCGGATCGCTGGGCGATACCGCCGCGGCGGCCGCCAGATCCTGTTCCAGGAGCGCATTGACCGCGGCCGAACGCACGACCAGCCAAGCCAGCAGCACGCCCGCCGCGACGGCCACAACCAGCCTGAACAAGCCGGGCCGGGCCTGAGCCCCGGCAGCGTCACTCGCCATGAGCATCGAGTTCGGCGGCTTCGGCGACCAGGTAGCGGCGGCGATCACCCTCGACGACCAGCGCGGTCAACCGCCCAGTCTGGTAGGCCCCGGTATCGATGGCGATCCGGTTGGACCGTTCGTCCACCGCTTCGACGATCGTATGGCCGTGAACGACCATGAAGCCGTGGGTCCGCGCCTCGCTCAGGAACGGTTCCCGGATCCAGCGCAGGTCGGACAGGTTCTGCTCCTCCAGGTCGATGCCGGGGCGAATCCCGGCATGGACGAAGAGATAGTCGCCGAAGCTGAACGTGTCAGCGAGCTCTTCCAGGAATGCGCGATGCGTGTCCGGCACGCGGTCCCGGACGATCTTCAGGCCGGCCCTTTCCTCCATGCGGCGCAGCTCCTGGCCGTCGATGCCGTAGCTCTCGGCGCATTCCATGCCGCCGAATTTCAGCCAGGACGAGAGAATGCCGCGCTCGCCGTGGAGGAGTCGCAGCAGCACTTCCTCATGATTGCCCGCGAGGAATACAGGCGTTGCGCCCGCCGGATCATAAGTGCGAAGCCGCTCGATCACGCCGGCCGAATCGGGGCCCCGATCGATATAGTCGCCCAGGAACACGATGAACGTCCTGCGCGCGTCGCGCGACGCCATGTCCTCTTCGATGTGGGCCAGGATCATGTCGAGAAGATCGAGGCGACCGTGAATGTCGCCCACTGCGTAGGCGCGCGCGCCGGCCTTTCCCCGTGCCCCAGTCGCTGGCTCGTTCTTTCCGAGAATCTTCTTGAAAAAAACCATGCTTTATCCGCGACTGCCGTTCTTGCTGATTGACCGGTGGCACCGACATGCCGAACCGCTGACGAAGCCCTCGGCTCCCACCGGCGTCCCTTTATAAGCGCGGGTGCCGGGAGGCAAATCTCCATAGGACGGAAAGATCGGCGGCTGGTCTGTCGCGACGCTTGGCGACGTTGGCCGGTACAGCTAAGGAAATGGGCAGCTTCTGGGGGATGCTCATTTCTTCGGCCATTTCCAGTTCAGGCTCAGCGTGTTGACATCGGAACCGCCTCTCCCGTCCAGGCATTTTGAGGGGGAAGGGCGGCTGGCGGGCGCCGGCCGACAAGCAGTGACGACGGGGATGCCATGTATCATCTATCTCGATTAGCGCTTTTCCTCTCCGGTGCCTTGGTCGCGGTGCCCGCGGCCGCGCAGCTGTTGCCCGGCGAGGCGCCGACACAGGAGCAGATCCAATCCGGCGAGGTGCTGAGCGCCCGGCCCGCGCCGCCCGCCGTCGAGGCCGTGCCGGTGATCGCACCGCCGCCGATGCCGGTCGCCAAGTGGGATCGCCGCGACGTCGAGGAATTGCTCGGCTATGTCGAACGCATCGGCGAGGAAGGGCTCGATCCGGCCGATTATCAACCCGATCGCCTTCGCGCCGTCCTCGGCGGAACGGACGAGGTTGAGCTCAACCGCGCCGCGACCGACATTTTCCTTCGCCTTTCCTCCGATCTTAGCCTCGGCCACGCTCGCGGCGACGCTCGCCTCGGCTGGCACATCGAGGACGATGAGATAAACGGCAATCAGCAATATTTGCTGATGGCCAAGGCGACCGAGGACAATAATGTCGGCGACACGCTCACCTCGCTGCTGCCCACCCACCCGCAATATGCCGAGCTGAAGGCCGTGCTCGCGGCGACGCCGAAAAGCGATACCGAGACGATCGACAAGATCCGCGCCAATCTCGACCGCTGGCGCTGGATGCCGCGCGATCTCGGGCAGAAATATGTAATCGTGAACGTGCCCGCCTACACGGTGGCGCTGGTCGAGAACGGCCAGGTCGTCTCAAGACATCGTGCCGTGGTCGGAAAGCCCAAGACGGCGACGCCGCAACTCAGCGCCACCATCAGCGGCGTCATCTTCAACCCCTGGTGGAACCTGCCCCAAAGCATCGTCAAGGAGGTCGGAGCCGGCGCCAAGGGCTATGTCACCACGCGCGGCGAGGACGGGACGGTCTATATGCGACAGCGGCCCGGGCCCAACAACGCGCTCGGCCGCATGAAGATCGTGATGCCCAACGACTACGCCATCTATCTTCACGACACGCCCGCCAAGAACCTGTTCGCCAAGAAGGAGCGTGCGTTCAGCCATGGCTGCATCCGCACCCAGGACGCGCTCGGCTTCGCGGCGACGCTGCTGGGGCCGACCGGCGAGTGGGACGAGGCGCGGATCGACGAGACGGTGGCGTCCGGCAAGACGGTGCAGGCGGATCTGGCGGCGCCGCTGCCCGTCTATATCACCTATTTCACCGCCGCGGCGGCCAAGGACAGCGGCGGGATCATCGCCTATGACGATCTCTATGAGCGCGACCATCCTGTGGCATTGGCGCTGAACGACAGTGACGGGACGGTGTTAGCCTCGAACGGCAACTAGACCTTGTCGGCGTAGAGCAGGCGGCCGGGACCGAGGCGGGCCAGCATCTCCCGGTGGCTGGCGGCACCGAACGCGAAGCAGCCTTCGCTGCGGCCGAGCTTGCCCTGCTGCCGCGCGATCTCCGGCTCGGCATACCAGGCGGAATGGACCACGATGGCGCGGCCTTCGGCGTTGCTGTTGGTGGGGTCCAGCCCGGAGAGGCGCAGCGAATACCCATATTTGCCGGTGTAGAAGTCGCCGGTGACGTAGGATCCGCGCGACGTCGCCAGCGAATTATATTCGTTCGAGAATGCCTCGAGCCAGCCGCAATGGTCCGGATCGGAGCCGCGGCCGTGAGAGACATGATGGGCGCTGACGCGACCGCTCATCACGTCGAGAAGGTAGAAGCGGGGATCGGCTGAGGGCCTCGAAAAGTCGGCGATGCCGATCACGTCCGCGTTGCGGATGCTGGACCGCTTGGCGGCAAGCGCAAGCAGCGCCCGCGCCTTGAGGCGCGAATCGATCTGCGGCGCGAAGGACGCGGCGGCCGTGACGCTGGGGCGCCCGGCAATGGACAAAAGTCCGGCGGCGGCGCCTGCATGAAGAAAATGTCGGCGAGTAAGGTTCAGTTTCCCCTCCCGGTGTTCCTTCACCATTTCTATCCTCTTTTTCCTGTCCCCTCAATGAATTGACCTGCGCCGCAGGGACATCCATCGCGCTATCGTCGCGCTTCGCCGCATCATGGGGAACCATTGTTAACGCCCGGTTGGCGTCTCCTCACGCGGAACCAGTCGGGCGGGGGAGGCGTCGTGGCTCCATGAGTGGTTTTGATCGTCTGCCGGTGCAGCCGGGCCTCCTTCCGATGGAGGCGAAGCTCGTCGATGCCCTGCCGGAGGAACCGGGCTGGCAATATGAACCCAAATGGGATGGTTTTCGCTGCCTCGTCTTCCGCGACGGCGACGCCGTCGACCTTCGCTCCAAGTCGGGCAAGCCGCTGGGTCGTTACTTTCCCGAGGTGGAAGCGATGATCGCCGCCCTCAAGCCGAGCCGGCTGGCGGTCGATGGCGAGCTGATCATCCCGGTGAATGGCGCGCTGTCCTTCGAAGCCCTGCAACTGCGTCTCCACCCCGCCGAAAGCCGCGTCAGGAAGCTGGCGGCGGAGACGCCGGCCCAGCTGATGCTGTTCGATTGCCTCGTCTCCGCCGACGGAGAAAGCCTGCTGGAGAGGCCGCTATCCGAGCGGCGTGAGGCGCTCGAGGCCTTTTATGCGGGTGAGAAGCATGGCGCCTTGCGGCTGTCGCCTTGCACGCACGACCGGCGAAAGGCCGAGGGTTGGCTCGAGGGCGCCGGCGCTTCACTCGACGGGGTGGTCGCCAAGCGGATCGACGGCTCCTACGTCCCAGGCGAACGCGCGATGCTGAAGGTGAAGCGTCTCCGGACCGCCGACTGCGTGGTCGGCGGATTCCGCTATGCGGCGAGGGGCGGCGAGGTGGGGTCGCTGCTGCTCGGGCTCTACAATGCCGAAGGCAAGCTCGATCATGTCGGCTTCACCTCGGCCATCCCGGCCGAGGAGCGAGCGGATCTCACGCGGCGGCTGGAGGCGATGGTCGAGCCGCCCGGCTTTACCGGCAACGCGCCCGGCGGCCCGAGCCGCTGGAGCACGGAGCGGAGCGGCGAATGGCAACCGCTTCGCCCCGAGTTGGTGGTCGAGGTCAGATACGACCATGTCACCGGCCGGCGCTTCCGCCATGGCACCAAGTTCCTGCGCTGGCGGCCCGACAAGGCGCCGGAACAATGCCGGATGGATCAACTTGCAGAAGGTTCGATCGATTCGCCGGCACTTCCATAGGCTGCCGAGTCGACTAGCCGAAATCGAGTTCACTGCCGCGGCGACAGGCGAAGAGTGGATGCCTCCGCCCAATCGGGCATCAAGCGGCTATAGGTTGAACTTAATGGAATCTCTTCGAAATTCATTGAAGCCTCTACTTTTCATCAGGAGACCTTGCGGTTACTACGGTATATCTTGCGCTTGCCTTCGCCGGTCGGGGAGTGTCTAACTCGGCCCGCATCAACTGGTCCTGATGCACAAAAAGGCGGCGGGACCCCCACTCCCGCCGCCGCACCAGCCTTTCCTGGCCCATTGTCTTGATATAGATTAGTCGCCGGTTGACTTGCGACGGTCTGATCCCCCATTTGGGGGACGTCGGACGCAAAATTTGGTCCTGAAGGAAATCGCTCTGTCTTCTCAACATGTTCATGTGGTGGATGACGATCGTGACGTCCGCCGTTCGATCAGCTTCATGCTCGGCACGGCCGACATCAACTCGCGGCCGTTCGCCAGCGGCGCGGATTTTATCGAAAGTCTGGGCGAGCTCGAGCCCGGCTGCATCCTGCTCGACATCCGCATGCCGGAGATCGACGGCTTCGAGGTGATGGCCGAGCTGTCGCGCCGCGGAATCGACTGGCCGGTGATCGTGATGACCGGTCATGGCGAGGTCTCGATCGCGGTGCGGGCGATGAAGCTCGGCGCCGTCGATTTCATCGAGAAGCCGTTCGACGAGGGCCTTCTGCTCAGCAGCCTTGATCGGGCCTTCGGGCTATTGAAGGATCGGGGCGAGAAGGCGGAGCGCAAGCGTCAGGCGCAGGAGCGGATCGCCGCGCTCACGGCTCGCGAGCATGAGGTGCTGCAGGGGCTGATGGCGGGCCTGCCCAACAAGGTGCTGGCGCGGCGCCTCGGCATCAGCCTGCGCACCGTGGAAATGCACCGGGCCAATATGATGGACCGCCTCCAGGCGGGCAGCCTTGCTGAGGCGCTCACCCTGGCGGTCCAGGCGGAGATCGAGCCACTCGAGGCAATGGGCAGCAACTAGCTGCGGGGGAAGTTGGAGGCGTTAAAGTCGGCGCGGAAAGGCGGGGAAGGGTGCCGGGCTTTCAAAATGGAATGAACGAACCGGGCTTTGCCATTCTCGCGCCGGCCTCCGACGGCGCGCTCATCGAGCAGGTACTTTGCGACGGGGGCCATGATTGCGCCCGGATCGGGCCCGACGCACTCGTCGACCTCGTCAGCCGCGGCCGGATAGGCGTGCTCGTCGTGGCCGAAACCATGCTGGAGGCCGTGGACCATGTCGCCTTGCGGCGGGCGATAGAGGAGCAGCCGACCTGGTCGGATCTGCCCATCCTGCTGCTGGTCAATCGGAACGAGGCGCCGCGCTACGCGCCGCTGCTCGACAAGCTTGGGCAGGTGCGGATCGTCGAGCGGCCCGTCGAGGCCTTCATCCTGGAACGCGCCGCGACGGCGGCACTTCGCTCGCGCAACAAGCAACGCGGCTCCCACGCGCTTCTAGAGCAGCTGGAGGAGACGCAGGCGAGTTACCGCCATCTCAGCGAGACGCTGGAGCAGCGGATCGACGAGCGCACCCGCGAGCTAGAGGCAGCTTACGACCGGCTTGTGCGCGAGGCGGAGGAGCGCCGGGCGACCGAGGAACGGCTCCGCGAGAGCGAGGAGCTCTACCGCTATACGGTCGAGCTCAGCCAGCAGCTCGCCTGGACCGCCGCTCCCGACGGCACCATCCTGTCGATCAGTTCCCGCTTCGCCGACGTGACCGGCATCGAAGTCGATCCGTCCGCGCATGACGGATGGATGAAAGCGCTGCATCCCGACGACATCGAAATGACCCTGGCCCATTGGCGAGCGGGGCTGGCTTCGGGTGAGCCGAGTGCGATCGAGTTTAGGATGCGCGTCGCGGACGGCACCTATCGCACGTTCCGCGCCCGCGCGGCGCCGCGCCGCGACGAGAAGGGCCGGATCCTCCGCTGGTACGGCACGGCCGAGGACATAGAAGACCAGAAGCGGATCGACGAGGAGCGGCGCGCGGCGGAGGAGCGATACCGTCTCGCCGCCCATGCGGCCAACGATGCGATCTGGGAGCTCGACCTCTCCCGAAACCAGGTGCATCGGGCCCCCTCCGTCGACGGCTTTCTCGGGCATCCGCAGGTCGAGGCGACCCTGCCCCTCGCCTGGTGGGAGGAGCAGCTGCATCCCGACGACAGGGAGCGCGCTGCCTCCGGCCTCGCCGCCGCGATCGAGGGCAACGCCAGCTATTGGGCCGATTCCTACCGCATCCGCCGCGCCGACGGCGATTATGCCGAGGTCGAGGACCAGGGATTCATCATCCGCGACAAGACCGGGCGGGCGGTGCGGGCGGTGGGCGCCATGACCGACATCACCGAGCGGCGGCGCGCCGAAACCGAGCTCGGGCGGATGCAGTCGGACCTGATCCACGTCTCCAGGCTCAGCGCGATGGGCGCGATGGCTTCCACCCTGGCGCACGAGATCAACCAGCCGCTCACCGCTATCACCAACTATGTCCGTGGCAGCCGCCGCATCATCGACACCGCGCCCAGCGAGCGCCTGCCCGAGCTCAAGCAGGCGCTGGAAGCCGCGGAGGCGGGCGCGCTGCGCGCCGGCCAGATCGTCCGTCGCCTGCGCGAGTTGGTCGCCCGCGGCAACGTCTCGATGCGAACCGAGGACCTGCCGCGCCTGATCGATGAGGCCGGCGTGCTCGGCTTCATCGACTCGCAGCTTCTCGGCATCTCGCACAGGGTCGATGCCGTGCCGGCCGCGCGATGGGTCTATGCCGACCGCATCCAGATCCAGCAGGTGCTGATCAATCTCATCCGCAACTCGGTCCAGGCGATGAAGGAGCAGCCGACGCGCGAGATCCGAATCAGCACCGCCCTGTCGTCCGACGACATGGTGGAGGTGTCCGTGGCGGATACGGGGATCGGGCTTTCGCCGGATATCCGCGACGCGCTCTTTTCCCCGTTCCGCAGCACCAAGGCGGAAGGGATGGGCATCGGCCTCTCGATCAGCCGCACTATCGTCGAGGCGCATGGCGGGCGGATATGGGCCGAAGACCGCAAGGGCGGCGGCACCATATTCCGCTTCACCCTGCCGCGCGCCGACGAGGGCATCGGGGAAGCCACGGACAAGGGCCGCGCCGCCGAGCCGGAACCGGCCGACCCGTTATAATCCTCCGCCGTCCTTCCTATCTGATGGCGGAGCAAGCAAGCGAGGTGACGATCATGGCCGAACAGCAGGCGACATTGGCGGGTGGGTGCTTCTGGTGCACCGAGGCGGTTTTCAACGACGTGATCGGCGTCTCCGGCGTCGAGAGCGGCTATACCGGCGGCACCGTTCCCAATCCGACCTACAAGCAGGTCTGCGGCGGCGACACCGGCCATGCCGAGACCATTCGGGTGACGTTCGATCCCGACGTCATCACGTATGACGACATTCTCGACATTTTCTTCGCCACCCACGATCCGACCCAGCTCAATCGCCAGGGCAACGATATCGGCACCCAGTATCGCTCGGCCATCTTCCCGCACTCGCCGGAGCAGGAAGCCGCCGCCCGGGCAGCGATCGAGCGCGCGCAGGCCGATCGGGACCAGCCGATCGTCACCGCCCTGGAGCCACTCGGCGAATGGTATCCGGCCGAGGATTACCACCAGGATTATTGGGAGGGCGAGGGCCAGCAGAGCTCCTATTGCCTCGCCGTCATCCCGCCCAAGATCCAGAAGCTGCGCAAGAGCTTCGCCGCGCGGGCGAAGAGCTCACAGGCGGCCGCTTAGCGACTGGCCGCCTTAACCGCGTCGCCGCCGCGATAGGCGACCGTGTCGATCGCGGTCTGGCCTTGTATTTGGTCTTGGGGTCGACGGTAGTGAACGGCATTTTCCGCCCCGGCCGGGCCAGTCCTCATTCGCACCCAGCTAAACGCGAGGGCGAGGCTTCGGGCAAGCCTCGGCGCGTATGGGGCTACAGGGCAGAATGATCGACGGGCGCGTGGCGGTCGAGGTGCCGTGATTGATCGGACATGGGATATTTGAGTCCCGTCGCGCAGTTGAACAGCACGACCCTGTCCGATGAGCGGATCAGCCCCTGTTCCAGGGCCTTCCGGCACGCCGCCAAGGTCGCGCCGCCCTCCGGACAAAGCAGCAGGCCGTCGACCCGCACCGCCTCGTCGACCGATGCTCTCAGCTCGGCATCGGACACGGCCATGGCGAAGCCGCCGCTTTCCCGCACGGCTCGGAGGATCAGGAAATCGCCGATCGCCTTGGGCACGCGAATGCCGGCGGCGACGGTATGCGCGCCCTCCCAGCGCGGCGCATGTTCTTCGCCTTGCTCGAAGGCCTTGACGATCGGCGCGCAGCCTTCGGCCTGGACCGCGACCATGCGCGGTCGCTTGCGGGCGATGAAGCCCAGCGACTCGAGCTCCGCGAACGCCTTCCACATGCCGATCAGGCCCGTGCCGCCGCCGGTCGGATAGAAGATGACATCGGGCACCTCCCAGCCGAGCTGCTCGGCGAGTTCGATGCCCATCGTCTTCTTGCCCTCGATCCGATAGGGCTCCTTGAGGGTGGAGAGGTCGAACCATTCCCCCGCCTCCGCCCCTTCCGCGACGATCTTGCCGCACTCGTCGATGAGGCCGTTGACCCGGTAGACCCGGGCGCCGCGCGCGGCGATTTCGCGGACGTTGATCTCGGGCGTATCCTCCGGGCAGAGGACCACGGTCTCGATCCCGGCGCGGCTGCCATAGGCGGCGAGCGCGGCACCGGCGTTGCCGTTGGTCGGCATCGCGATCTTCGTGACCCCCAGCTCCTTCGCCATGGAAACGGCCATGCAGAGGCCGCGCGCCTTGAAGGAGCCTGTCGGAAGGCGCCCTTCGTCCTTAACCAGCAATGTGTCGAGGCCCAGCCGTTTGCCGGCCGCCGGAAGCGCCACCACCGGCGTCGCCGTTTCGCCGAGGGTGGCGATGTTCCTGCTGTCGCGGACGGGGAGCAACTCGCGATAGCGCCACAAATCCATCGGCCTCAGCGAAAGCGCCTGCGGGGTGAGCACTCGGCGCACGCCTCCAAGATCGTAGCGGACGAGCAGCGGCCATCCCGCACGCGACAAGCCATGGAGCCGATCCGCCTTGTAGCGCTCGCCCGTCATCGAGCATTCGAGATGGGTTACGAAAGTGTCTCGGGGACTGGACAGATTGTCGTCCCACATGATCGGCATCGGCTTCTCCTGTTATCGTGGTGCGGCGGCGCGGCGGAGGCGGTCGTTGATGGCGGTGCCAAGGCCCCCCTCGGGGACGGGGGCGACGGCGATGGCGGGCCGATCGGCGGCTTCGGCTTCGTGGAGCCGATCGAACAAGGTGGCGGCGGCTTCGACCAGGTCCCCGGTCGGACTGAGATTGCTGTCGCCGCCGATTGCGCCGAAGCCGATCAGCCATTCGTCGGGGCCGGCTTCGGTCGCGCCGAGGCGGAGCGGCTTCAGCGGAGCATAATGGCTCGCCATCTGGCCGGGGGCCTCGATGGCCCCGGTGCCGCCGGGCGCGAGCGGAAAGCCGAGATCGGAAAGGGGCCCGGGCCGGAGCAGCCTGAGCCCGTCGCCGGCGACAGCGACGATGGTGGATTCGAGGCCGTGCGCCGTGGGGCCGGCGTCGATGATGAGCGGGATGCGCCCGCCGAGGCTCGCCGCGACATGCTCGGCGCGCGTCGGGCTGATCCGGCCGCTGGCATTGGCCGAGGGGGCGGCGAGGGGCCGACCGGCGGCTTCGAGCAGGTCGCGCATGGCCGGATGGGCAGGCGATCGGATGGCGATGGTCGAAAGCCCGGCCGTCACGATCGAGGCAATGGGGCCATCGGACTTGAGCGGGAGGACCAGGGTGAGGGGGCCGGGCCAAAAGCGCGTGGCGAGGGCGCGCGCGGTCTCGTCGAACTCGGCGATTCTCTCGGCGTCCGCCAAGGTCAGCACATGCACGATGAGTGGGTTGAAGCTCGGCCGTCCCTTCGCCTCATAGATGCGCGCCACGGCCTCGCCGCTGGTCGCATCGGCGGCGAGCCCATAGACGGTTTCGGTGGGCACCGCGACCGGCTGCCCCTCCCGGATCAGCCTTGCCCCCGCCTCGATCGCGGCCGTGCCGTAGCGGCGGATTTCTGTGGCATAAACGGGGTTGGGCGCGCTCACATCCTAGCGCTATAGCCGGGGCCTAATCGACGCAATACCGGGACCCTCGCATCTTGACCTACACACCGCCGATCGCCGAGCAGCGCTTTGTTCTCCAGAATATCGTCAAGGTCGACGAGCTTTCCGGCCATAACGTCTTTGCCGACGTCACGTCCGATCTGGTCGACGCCATCCTCGAAGGTGCCGGCCAGTTCGCCGCCGGCGAGTTCGCGCCGCTCAATCGGGTAGGCGACGAAGTCGGCTCCAAATGGTCGCCCGAGGGCGTCACTACTCCGCCCGGCTTCAAGGAGGCCTATGGCGCCTATGTGGAGGGCGGCTGGGGAACGCTGACCGGACCCACCGAATATGGCGGGCAGGGCTTGCCGCTCAGCCTTTCCAGCGTCGTGATGGAGGATCTGGGCAGCGCCAACATGGCCTTCTCGCTGATCATGATGCTGAGCCCGGCGGCGGTCGAAGCGCTGAAACATCATGGCACCGAGGAGCAGCGGCGGACCTGGATGCCCAAGCTCGTGACCGGCGAGTGGAACGGCACCATGAACCTCACCGAGCCGCAGGCGGGCTCCGATGTCGGCGCGCTCAAGACCCGCGCCGTTCCCCAGGGCGACGGCACCTACCGCATCAAGGGCCAGAAGATCTTCATCACCTTCGGCGAGCACGACCTCACCGACAATATCGTCCACCTCGTGCTGGCGCGAACGCCGGACGCGCCGGAGGGAACGCGGGGCATTTCGCTCTTCCTCGTCCCCAAATTCCGGCTGAACGACGATGGCACGCCCGGCGAATTCAACGACGTCCGCTGCGTTTCGATCGAGCACAAGATGGGCATCCACGCCTCGCCCACCTGCGTCATGTCCTATGGCGATCGTGACGATTGCGTCGGCTGGCTGGTCGGCGAGGAGCAGGGCGGCATGCGAGCCATGTTCACGATGATGAACAATGCCCGCCTCAATGTCGGCCTCCAGGGCGTCTCGATCGCGGAGCGCGCCACGCAGGCGGCGACCCGGTATGCGCGGGAAAGGGTGCAGTCTGCCAAGGCGGGATCGGCCAGCCGCGAATCCGTGCGCATCATCGAGCATGCCGACGTCCGCCGCATGCTGCTCAGGATGAAGGCGCTGACCCAGGCGGCGCGGGCACTCGCTTATTACGCCGCCGGCCTCACCGATCGCGGCCAACTCGGCGATGCCGACGCCCAGGCGCGCGTCGATCTGCTGACGCCGCTGGTCAAGGCCTATGGCACCGATGTCGGCGTCGAGGTGACCAGCCTCGGCGTCCAGGTCCATGGCGGCATGGGCTATATCGAGGAGACCGGCGCCGCCCAGCATTATCGCGACGCCCGCATCTCGCCCATCTACGAAGGCACGAACGGAATCCAGGCCGCCGACCTGGTCGGTCGCAAGCTGGGCCTTGAGGGCGGCGCCGTCCTCGCCTCGCTGCTGTCGGACATGCGTGCCGGCGCGGCCGGGGAAGCGCCGCTGATGGCGCTGATCGAAGATTGCGAAGCCGTGGCAGGCCATCTCGCTACATCCTCGACCGACGACCGCATGGCCGCCGCCTATCCCTTCCTCACCCTGCTTTCCGTCGCTGTCTGCGGCTGGCTGATGGCGCTCCAGTTGCGCGCGGCCGAGCGCGAGGACGGCGATTCCCGGTTCCTGGCGATGAAGAAGGCCGCGGCGCGCTTCTATCTCGATCAGGTGGTGCCGGAAACACGCGGGCTCCGCGCGGCTGCCATGGCTCCGGCGGAAAGCCTGTTCGGACTCGATGAGGAGGCGTTCTCGGCCTGAGACTCAGGCGAGGGCGCGTTCGATCAGCTCTTCCGCGTCGAGATTGAGGCGGCGAATCTGGGCGGCGATGGCGGGCCAGCGATTTTCGAGGAAATCCTTGCGTTCGGCGTCGCGGAGGCGGCGGGTGGCGCCCTCCGCCACGAACATGCCGACGCCGCGTTTCACGACGACGAGGCCTTCGTCCTGGAAGGTCTGATAGGCCTTGGCCACGGTCAGCGGATTGGCGCCATATTCGGCGGCCAGGCTGCGCACGGACGGAAGAGGGTCGCCGTCGCGGGCCTCGCCGTCGAGGATCGTGGCGGCGATGACGTCGCGCAGGCGCAGATAGACCGGACGATCATCACTTTTCATTGCGCTATGCTGTACTAATACAGCGTCGCAGTCAAGTTGGCCTGACGCAATTCTTCAGGTCGCGGGCGACCATTCCGCCGCGATTTCCGACAGTTCCGGCCGCGGCCGTTCTTGCAGCAGGACGCCGGGCGTGCCGAGGAAGATGAAGGCGGCGATGCGTTCGTCCGCCGTTCCAAACGCGTCCCGAACCGTGTCGGAATAGGCCGCCCAGCCGGTCACCCAGCCGCCGGCGAATCCCATCGCATGGGCGCCGGCGAGCAGACTGAAACAGGCGGCCCCGCAGGAAAGCTCCTGCTCCCAGGCCGGAATCTTGTGGGGGACGACCGGGCAGGAGAGGGCGACGATCAAGGTCGGTGCCTGATGGGCGAAACGCTCGTTCGCCTCGAGCTCCAGCCGACCCGGCTCCGGCCGTTCTTCCCGATAGGCGCGGTCCAGCAGCGCGGCGAAGGCGGGCCGCGCCCGGCGAGGCACATGGACGAAGCGCCAGGGGTGTAGCTTGCCATGATCGGGAATGCGGCTGGCGATGCGGAAGATCGTCTCCAGCTGTGACGAATCCGGGCCGGGTCCGACAAGGTCGCGGGGGCGCGCGGAGCGGCGGGTCTGGAGAAAGGAGAGGGGGGTCGAAAGATCGTTGAGCATATCCTCAAGGGGCTAGCAGCGTCCTGGGTGGGCAACAATCCGCTTCACATGAGCGTTTATCGCGTTAGTCTGCCGCTCCAACGAGGCCGCCTCCGAGGAGGCCGGCCACTCACTCTGTTGGAGTATCGATCCAGTGGCCACCGATGCAATGAGCGCAAGCGTGGGCGGCAAGACCTTCCTCGGTCATCCCCGCGGCCTGTTCGTCCTCTTTTTCGCCGAGATGTGGGAGCGCTTCTCCTATTACGGAATGCGCGCCATCCTCATTTTCTATCTGCTGCAGCATTGGCTGTTCTCGGAGGAAAAGGCTTACATCATCTACGGCGCCTACACGGCGCTGGTCTACATCACGCCGGTGATCGGCGGCTATCTGGCCGATCGCTACATCGGCCAGCGAAAGGCGGTGGCGTTCGGCGCGGTCCTGCTCACCATCGGCCACGGCCTGATGGCGTTCGAGGGAACGGGCGGCCAGGATTCGCCGATGATCAACGTCTTCTGGCTGGCGCTCGCCTTCATCATCATGGGCGTCGGCTTCCTGAAGGCGAACATCTCCGCCATCGTCGGCCAGCTCTACGGCCAGGGCGACGCGCGGCGCGATCCGGCCTTCACCATCTTTTACATGGGCATCAACCTCGGCGCGTTCCTCGGCTCGCTGATCGCCGGCTATCTCGGCCAGACCTATGGCTGGGCTTATGGTTTCGGTGCCGCCGGCATCGGCATGTTCCTGGGCCTCGTCGTCTTCGTCTGGGGCAAGCCGGCGCTGATGGGCCGGGGCGAGGCGCCCGATCCGGAGCGGCTGAAGCAGCGCGTGATGGGCGTGCCGTTCGAATGGATGATCTATCTCGCCGGTCTTGGCGGCGTGGTCGTCGTCTGGGGCCTCATCCAATATCAGGACGTGGTCGGCTGGCTGCTCGCCGCTTTCGGCGCGGGCGTCGTCCTCTACCTGTTGATTACAGCCGTCGCGAAGCTCGACCGCATCGACCGCGACCGCATATTCGCCGCCCTTTTCCTGATCGCGCTGCAGCCGCTCTTTTGGGCGCTATTCGAGCAGGCTGGCTCGTCGCTCAACGTCTACACGGACGAGCAGGTCAATCGGAACATCCTCGGCTGGGAAGTCCCCGCTTCGATGTTCCAGTCGATCAACGCCTTCTACATCGTCACCTTGGGGCCAGTCTTCGCCGGCCTGTGGTTGTGGCTCGCACGTCGCGGATGGGAGCCGTCGACACCCGCCAAGTTCGGGCTGGGCCTGATTCAGCTGGGCGCAGGCTTCCTCGTTCTCGTCGGGGGCGCGTTCGCGGCCGGAACCGGCAATCCGACGCCGGTGATCTTCATTTTCCTCATCTATCTCCTCCACACGACCGGCGAGCTCTGCCTGTCACCAGTGGGCCTCTCGGCGATGACGAAGCTCGCCCCGGCCCGAATGGTGGGTCTCATCATGGGAACCTGGTTCCTGGCCAGCGCGGCGGGTAATTTCATCGGCGGCCTGATCGCGCAAGCCACCGGAGGCGAGGGGGCCGCGGAGGGCGCGGCGGCCACGCCCGTGCTCGACGTCTACAGCACCATCGGTTGGGTAGGGATCGGCGTCGGCGTTGCGGTTATCGCGGTATCGCCATTCGTCCGACGCCTGATGCATGAAGATGTCGACAATGCGGATCATAGCCACGTGCTCGCGGGGCAGCGAGAGGTCGGCGAGCCGGCGGCGGCTGGGGTCCACACAGAACAAGAACTGAAGCCGGGAGAGGCACGCTACTAATGAAAATAAGATTGGTCGCGGGGCTGCTCGCTGCAGCCTCGCTCACCGGTGCCTGCGCCGGGGGGAACGCGGAGCCGGGGACCGCATCTGATGCGCCGGTCGAAAGCTACTCGCGCAATCCTTATCCATCGACCTACCGTCCCTATCCCAGCGTTCCGACGCTGATCACCAACGTCACCATCTATGACGGCGAGGGCGGGCGGATCGACAACGGTTCCATCCTCCTGGCCGACGGTGAAGTGGTGGAGCTCGGCCAGTCCATCGCTGCGCCGGACGGTGCGACCGTGATCGATGGTAACGGCAAATGGGTTACCCCCGGGATCATCGACGTCCACAGCCACCTCGGCAACTATCCATCTCCGGGGGTCGAGGCCCATTCCGACGGCAACGAAGCGACCAATCCGGTCCACCCGGACGTCTGGGCCGAACATGCCGTCTGGCCGCAGGATCCCGGCTTTTCGCGAGCGCTTGCCAATGGCGGCGTGACCAGCCTGCAGATTCTGCCGGGCTCCGCGGACCTCTTCGGCGGCCGGTCGGTGACGCTCAAGAACGTGCCGGCGCGCACCATGCAGGGGATGAAGTTTCCCGGCGCGCCCTACGGCCTCAAGATGGCCTGCGGCGAAAACCCCAAGCGTGTCTACGGCAACCGCAACCAGATGCCGGGCAGCCGCATGGGCAATGTCGCGCTCAATCGCGCGACCTGGGCGAAGGCGGTCGAATATGACCGCAAGTGGGACAAATATGAGAAGGACGGCGGCGATCCGCCCGAGCGCAATATCGGCATGGACACGCTCCGCGGCGTGCTCGACGGCGAGATCGACGTCCACAATCACTGCTATCGGGCGGACGAGATGGCCGTCGTCATCGATATGGCCAAGGAGTTCGGCTACACCGTCTCCACCTTCCACCACGCCGTCGAGAGCTACAAGATCGCCGACCTGCTGCGCGAGAACGGCATCTGCTCGGCGATGTGGGCCGACTGGTGGGGCTTCAAGATGGAAGCCTATGACGGCATCGAAGCGAATATTCCGATGGTCCACAATGCGGGCGCCTGCACCATCGTCCATTCCGATGATGCCAACGGCATCCAGCGTCTGAACCAGGAAGCCGCCAAGGCGCTCGCCGCCGGCCGCGCGGTCGGGATCAATATCCCGGACGAGGTCGCCTGGACCTGGCTCAGCTACAACCCGGCCAAGGCTATCGGCGTGGACGAGATGACCGGCAGTCTGAAGCCCGGCAAGATGGCCGACGTCGTGCTGTGGAACGGCGATCCGTTCAGCGTCTACACTCGGCCCGAGAGGGTCTGGATCGACGGTGCGCTGCTCTACGATGCGCTCGATCCGAAGCGTCGCCCGGTCAGCGACTTTGAGCTGGGCCAGCCCGGCCAGGGAGACGTGAAATGAGGCTGAGCAGGATGAGAACTCCCCGTTCGTGCCGAGCGAAATCGAGGCACGCCGGCACCGTCGGGAGTGGGTGCGCCCCTCGACTTCGCTCGGGACGAACGGCGTTGCTGCTTGGCATAGCCGCTCTGGTATCCGCCCCCGCCATTGCCCAGACGGTGGCGATCACCGGCGGCACCGTCGCGCTCGGCGACGGCTCGGCGCCGATCGAAGGGGGCACCGTCGTCATCGAGAATGGCCGGATCGCCGCGGCCGGCGCCAATGTCGCCGTGCCGGCCGGCGCCACCGTCGTCGACGCCACCGGCAAATGGGTGACGCCCGGCCTCGTCGCGGGTTTCTCGCGCGTCGGTCTCGTCGAGGTTGATGCGGTCGATGCAACCAACGACACGCAAGCGAACGGATCGCCCTTCAGCGCCGCCATCGATGTCGAGCCGGCGATCAATCCGCGGGCGTCCGCGATCGCCGTCAGCCGGGCCGCCGGCGTCACCCGGGCGGTCGTCGCTCCGGTGACGGCGCGCAGCATCTTCGCCGGGCAGGGCGCGGTTATCGACCTTGGCGCCGACATGCAGCCGATCACGCGCGCCCGCGCCTTCCAGTTCGTCGAGTTCGGCGAACAGGGCGCGCGCGAGGCGGGCGGCAGCCGTCCGGCGGCCTATACCCTGTTCCGCAATGCCCTTCGGGAAGCGCGCGACCTCGGCCGTGACATTCGCGGCACGAGCCGCGAACGCGGCCTTGCAACGGGCGAGCCCGTGCAGCCGCAGGAACTGCCGCTTGAGGAGATTCCGGAAAATCCGCTCCTCTCCTCCGCACTCGAGCGGCCGGAAGACGTGCTGCTTACCCGCTTCGACGCGGCCGCGCTGGTGCCGGTGCTCCAGGGCCGCCAGCTTCTGCTCGTCCATGTCGAGCGGGCCAGCGACATACTGAGAACGCTGGAGCTTAAGCGGGAATTCCCCAATCTCCGCCTCGTGCTCGTCGGCGCCGCCGAAGGATGGACGGTGGCGGACAGGATCGCGGCGGCGGGCGTTCCCGTCATTGCCAACGCGCTCACCGACCTTCCCGCCAGCTTCGAGCAACTCGCCGCCACCCAGTCCAACATCGGCCGCATGGTCGATGCCGGAGTCGAGGTGGCGATCGGCATGTTGGGTGAGGACGAGGCGCGGCAAGTGCGGCTCTCGACCCAGAATGCGGGCAACCTCGTCGCTCTCAACGACGTGCCGGGGGCAAGCGGCCTGACGTGGGGCGAGGCTCTGGCGGCGATCAGCTCCGCGCCCGCCAAGGCGCTCGGCCTCGGCAGCGAGATCGGATCGCTCCAGCCCGGCCGCCGGGCGGACGTCGTTATCTGGAACGACGACCCGCTCGAGCTGTCGAGCGGGGTCGAGGCGGTCTGGATCGACGGGGTACCGCAGCCGCTCGAGACCCGCCAGACGCTGCTTCGCGACCGCTATCTGGAGATCGATCGCGGCGCCCTACCGGAGGCCTACGACCACTAAGATCATGCTGCCGGGCGGGCCCCGGCAGCCGCGCAAGAAGGGGAGGGGCGGGTGATGGTCCTTAGGAAGACGGGCATCGTTGCGGGCGCCATCGCCTGTCTGGCGACATCCTTGCCGGCGATGGCTCAAGCCTCGGGCACGCCCGCGCCCCAACCCATCACGGAACGGGTGAATGGGCAAGCCCAGCTGATGGACGGTTTCGCCGCCCACTGGATTGTCCTCGCGGCCATCGCATTGGGGGTGGTCGTCCTGGTCGTGTCCGACGGTGGCGAGGACCCGGTCAGCCCCTGACACCCGCCAGTCGGTGGGATCCGGCTGCAGGCTTTGCCTACTCGCGTTTCTTGTTCAACAAAAATGACTGCTGGCCGTTCTCCAGGCCATGCATCTTGAGCGTGTAGATGCGGGCGAGCCTTTCATGCTCCCGCCTTTCTTCGGCCGTCGGCGCTGAGCGTGCCTCCCGCAGTTCGAAGGTCACCAGCCAGGCATAGCGTTCAATATCGGTTTCCATGGCCTTTCCTTCGGCCGTCACCGCGCACAATACCAGAGTGCGGACCGATCGTCTCCGGGCGGCCGCCGTCGCGGCTCGCTTACGGGCCGAGGCGGTGTATTATAAGGCTAAGTAGCCTGACTCAGTCGGCCGCTTCCGGGCCGGCCTGGAGCAGCCGGTCTTCCCGGGTCAGCGGCTCCGCCTCGTCGAAGCCGCTCCGCCGGGTGACGGTCGCGGTCGCGGCGACGTCCATCGCGACGTTGCCGAGCGTGCGGAAGATGTCCGGGATGGTCTCGACCGCGATCAGAAGCGCGAGCGGCGCGATGGGAACGCCCATGGCGAAGCAGATGGGCGCGATCGACGTGATGAAGCTCGCCTGCCCCGGCACGCCGGCCGCGCCCATGGTCGTGATCGCCGCCGCCGCCACGCCCGCGGCGATCTGGGCGGGACCGAGCGACATGCCGAACCAGTGGGCGATGTAGATGACGACGGCGAGGTTCATCGCCGGCCCGGTGAAGCGGAAGATGGCGACGGCGAGCGGCAGCACCACGCCCGATGCCCGGACCGGAATGTCGAGCTTTTCGGCGCCGCGCAGCATCGCCGGCAGCGAGGCGAGCGAGGACTGCGTGCTGAGCGCCACCGCATGGCTGGGGCCGGTCGCTCGGATGAAGCGGCCGAAGCCGACGCGTCCGCCGATCGCGCCCAGCGGGAAGGCGAGCAGCCAGATGACGACGCCCACGGCGGAGATAATCAGCACATAGTGGAGCAGCGCCCCGAAAGCGGATCCCCCGGCCTTCGCCCCCACCACATAGGCGAGCGCGAGCACCCCGATCGGCCCGACCCACAAGATCCAGCCGATCATCACCAGCATCACGTCGGATACGGCGCGGAAGAAGACGGTCAGCGTCTCACGCGGCTCGACGGGAAGGCGCGTCATGGCGAAGGCAAAGACCACGGTGAACAGGATCAGCGGCAGGATGGCGTCGTTGGCGGCGGCGGTGACGGGATTGGTCGGCAGGAGCGAGAGCAGGAAGTCGCCGAAGGTCGGCACCTGGCCGACCGCTTCCGTCCCGGCGAGGGCGGAGCGAAGCGCCGTCGCGGCCTCGCTCGGCAGCGGCCAGAGATCGAGGAACAGGGGCGTCAAGATCATCGCCAGGATCGACGAGGTCCACAGCAGGACGATGAACAGGACGAAGGCCCGCCCCGCCAGCCGCGAGGCCCGCGCCGCCTCGGCGCTGGCGGCGATGCCCGTGATCAGCAACGAGACGACCAGCGGCACGATCGTCATTTGCAGGGCGTTGAGCCACAGGCCCCCGATCGGCTGCACGATCGAGATGGCGCGCGAAACCCAGGCGCCGCCGCTCGCCGCGCTGATGAGGCCCAGCAACAGGCCGGCGACCAGCGCCAGCAGGATACGGGTCGGCTGAGATAGTCTCAAATTCGTCGCCCTCCGGCTTGCATGGCGCTATGGTCCTCGCGCATGCCGATCTCGTAACGAGCAAGGCAATAAGGGACCAGCCTTAGATGACACGTAAATTCTTCGGCACCGACGGAATCAGGGGCCGGACCAACACGATGCCGATGACGGCGCAGATGGCGCTGCGCGTGGGGCAGGCGGCCGGTGCGCATTTCGTCCGCGGCGATCACCGGCACCGGGTGGTGATCGGCAAGGATACGCGCCTCTCCGGCTATATGATGGAATCGGCGCTCGTCGCGGGCTTCACCAGCGTCGGCATGGACGTGGTGATGGTCGGGCCGATGCCGACGCCGGCGGTGGCGATGCTGGCGCGGTCGATGCGGGCGGACCTTGGCGTCATGATCTCCGCCAGCCACAATCCGTACGAGGACAACGGCATCAAGCTGTTCGGCCCGGATGGCTACAAACTGTCCGACGCCGACGAAGCCGCGATCGAGGCCCTCATCGAATGCCAGCCCAAGCTGGTCGCCTCGCCCGACATCGGCCGGGCACGGCGTATCGAAGACGCGCGCGGCCGCTATATCCATGCGGCGAAGATGACCTTTCCGGAGCATCTCCGGCTCGATGGCCTCAAAGTGGTGGTCGATTGCGCCAATGGCGCCGCCTATGAAGTCGCGCCCTCGGCCTTTTGGGAACTCGGCGCCGACGTGACGGCAATCGGTGTCTCGCCGGACGGGCTCAACATCAACGACGGCTGCGGCTCGACCGCCACCGCGCTTCTTCAGCGCACCGTCACCGAGGTGGGCGCCCATATCGGCATCGCCCTCGACGGCGATGCCGACCGGCTGATCGTGGTCGACGAGAAGGGCCGCATCGTCGACGGCGACCAGTTGATGGCGCTGATCGCCTCCTCCTGGCGGCGTCAGGGCAAGCTGCGCGGCAACGGCGTCGTCGCCACGGTGATGTCCAATCTCGGCCTGGAGCGTTTCCTGGAGAGCGAAGGCCTGACTTTGGAGCGGACCAAGGTGGGCGACCGCTACGTGCTGGAAGCGATGCGCGCGGGCGGCTTCAATGTCGGCGGCGAGCAATCGGGGCACATCATCCTTTCCGATTATGCGACGACGGGCGACGGTCTGGTCGCGGCGCTGCAGGTGCTGGCCGAGCTGGTGGTGAGCGGGCGTCCGGCCAGCGAGCTGCTGCGGCTGTTCGATCCCTTGCCCCAGCTTCTCAAGAATGTGCGCTTCGACGGTGGCGCCGCGCCGCTCGAGGCCGGCCATGTGCAGGCGGCCATCGCCAGCGCCGAGGCGCGACTCTCGGGCACGGGTCGGCTCGTCATCCGCAAATCGGGCACCGAACCCCTCATCCGTGTCATGGCCGAAGGCGAGGACGAGGCTCTGGTCGCCGAGGTCGTCGACCAGATTTGCGAGGCGGTGAAGGCGGCGGCGTGATGATGGTCTTCGTCTCCGTTCGTGCCGGCGGGATCGCTTCGCTGAGCGTGCAATGACTACAACCCCCCGCATCCTCATCATCGCCGGCTCCGATTCCGGCGGCGGTGCCGGCATCCAGGCAGACATCAAGACGGTGACGATGCTCGGCGGCCACGCCATGACCGCCATCACCGCCCTCACGGCCCAGAACACGCTCGGCGTGCAGGACGTCATGCTGGTGCCGGCGGACATGGTCGTGGCGCAGATGGACTCGGTGGTGAGCGACATCGGCGTCGATGCCGTCAAGATCGGTATGATCGGCTCGGCCGAAACCGCGCATCGGGTGGCGGATCGCCTGGAGCCGCTTTCCGTGCCGATCGTGTTCGATCCGGTGATGGTGGCCACCAGCGGTGCGGTGCTGGCCGACGAGGCGACGATCACCGCCTTCCAGCGGCTGATGCAGCTGGCGTCGGTCGTGACGCCCAACATCCCCGAGCTGGAGGCCCTCGGCGGTGAAGCGGCGGTCCTCCGCCACGGCTGCCACCTGCTCGCCAAGGGCGGCCATGCCGAGGGGTGGGAGATCGTCGACCGGCTTTTGTCCCCGGGCGGTGGAAAGCGCGAGTTGCGCGGCAAACGGTTCGACACCGACGAGACGCACGGCACGGGCTGTACCCTGGCCAGCGCGCTCGCCTGCGGCCTGGGCGCCGGCCTCCCGATCCACAAGGCGTTCGAACAGGCCGTCCGCTTTGTGCGAATCGCGATCTTGGAAGCGCCCGGACTAGGCCAGGGGCACGGCCCGTTGGGGCAGCAGTTCGTGACCGATTTTCAGTGGGAGGATCCGGAGTGAGCGCTGGCGTCCGGCCTTATCCACAGGAAAGGAAAAGCGGATTCCAGCTTTCGCTGGAACGGCGGACCCTCCGGGCATAGGCTTGGGGCGATGCCGCGTCCCTGCTTCAAGATCGAACGGGAATTCCCCGAGCCGCTCGCCGGCGTGGACGAGGCGGGATGCGCGCCGCTGGCGGGGCCTGTAGTCGCTGCCGCCGTGGTGCTGGATCGCACGCGTTTCCCACGCGGCATCGATGATTCCAAGGCGCTGCCTCCCGCCACGCGCGAGGCGATCTACCTCAAGCTGCGCGAGACGGCGCGGATCGGCGTCGGCATCGCCTCGGTCGAGGAGATCGACTCGCTCAACATCTATTGGGCGCGGATGTTGGCGATGGCGAGGGCCGTGGAAGCGCTGGGCTTCGATCCCGCCTGGGTGCTCGTCGACGGTAATGCCTGTCCGCGCTGGGAGCGGCCGTCCAAGGCGATCGTCGGCGGCGACGCCCGCTGCCGCTCGATCGCCGCGGCCTCGATCGTCGCCAAGGTGACCCGCGACCGCCTGATGGCCGACTATGCGCGGGAGCATCCCGGCTATGGATGGGAAAGCAACAAAGGTTATGGCACGCCCCAGCATCAGCGCGCGCTCGCCGAACTCGGGCCGACCCCGCTTCACCGCCGGAGCTTCGCGCCGGTGCGGCAGCTTCTCCTCGCCTTGTGAGTCTTTCCCGCCACACCACTCCATATTGAGTCCGGGCTCCGCGCTCGCGCACCAGATGTAGCGGAGACTCCTTTCGTTCCCGCAACATGTTGGAAAATATTAGCATCGCGGCCCAAGTCATTGTACTTGACCCGGGACTCCCCGTGACTCAGCATGGCTCTCTTTTACGAACCAGCCGGGGGCGGACACGATGCGAATGGAGACGGTGGGAACGGGCGCGCGGCGCTCGAAAGCGGCGCCTGCGCCGGATCTCCCGCTCGACCGCATCATCGAGGACGATTGCATCCGCGCCATGGCGGCGTTGCCGGACGCCTCGGTCGACATGATCTTCGCCGATCCGCCCTACAATCTTCAGCTCGGCGGCGACCTGTTCCGGCCGGAAGGCGGCCGCGTCGACGCGGTCGACGACGATTGGGACAAGTTCGACACCTTCGAGGCCTATGACCGTTTCACCCGCGCCTGGCTGGAAGAGGCGCGACGCATACTGAAGCCGGACGGCACGCTCTGGGTGATCGGCAGCTACCACAACATCTTCCGCTGCGGCGCCGCGCTCCAGGATCTTGGCTACTGGATCCTGAACGACATCGTCTGGCGCAAGTCGAACCCGATGCCGAACTTCCGCGGCACCCGCTTCACCAACGCGCATGAGACGCTCATCTGGGCGTCGCGCTCGGAGGACAGCCGCTACACCTTCAACTACCGGACGATGAAGGCGCTGAACGACGACCTGCAGATGCGCTCCGACTGGGTGCTGCCCATCTGCTCGGGCGGCGAGCGGGTGAAGACGGATGGGGTGAAGGCCCACCCGACCCAGAAGCCGGAGGCGCTGCTTTACCGCGTGTTGCTGGCCTGCACCAATCCGGGCGACGTCGTGCTCGATCCCTTCTTCGGCACGGGCACGACGGGCGCCGTTGCGCGCCGGCTGGGGCGTCACTGGATCGGCATCGAGCGCGAGAAGAAATATGTGAAGGTCGCCCGCGAGCGCATCGCCTCGACCCTGGCGCTCGACGAAAGCGCCATGCGCACGATGGTCTCCAAGAAGAGCCAGCCGCGCGTCCCCTTCGGCGCGCTGGTCGAGACCGGCATGGTCGAGCCGGGCGCCATCCTCACCGATTCCAAGCGCCGCTGGCAGGCGAAGGTCGGCGCCGACGCCTCGGTCGCGCTCGACGGCAAGCAGGGTTCGATCCACCAGATCGGCGCCGCCGCCCAGGGCGCGCCCTCCTGCAACGGCTGGACCTTCTGGCATGTGGCGCAGGGCGACAAGCTCGTCTGCCTCGACGATCTGAGGCAGAAATATATCGCGGCGCTGGACTAGGGATTAAGGAGAGGCCTTCCTCAAGAAGGCTTCGTTCCGATGCGCGAGCGCCCTAGAAGATCAGCACCAGAATGATGATCAGAAGGATAAGGCCGCCAAGGCTGATGCCGATTCTCATCTCGTCTCTCCCGACCGCTCGAACGTGGCGGCTTGAAGGAACAACCGTCTCGCCTTGCTCCGGTTCCGGAACGAGCCGGTCTATGCCAAGGGAGCGGGCATGACACGCGTCTATCTTCGTCCCACGGCTTTCGTGGATGCCCCCTTCGGCTATGACGGACGGGTGGCTCGGCTGGCCGGCGGCATGAGCTGGTTTTCCGCGGTCGAGATCGACACGCTGGACGGCAATCACCGCGTCTCGACCGAGCTGGTGCCGGTCGAGCGGATGGGCGACGTGCTGGAGCGGCTGGACCACGCGGCCCGGACCGCCTGGATCAATCTCACCACCGCCCGGCAGCCGCTCACCCTGGGCGAACGCCTGATTCCGCTCGACCAGCCCCGCGTGATGGGCATCGTCAACGCGACCCCCGATAGCTTCTCCGATGGCGACCGGTACGACGGCGATCCCGACGCCGCGGCGGAAACGGGCTTTGCCATGACCGCGGCTGGGGCGGCCATGATTGACGTGGGCGGGGAATCCACCCGGCCGGGCGCGAAGCCGGTCTGGGAAGGCGACGAGATCGCCCGCGTTCTGCCGGTGGTGCAGAAGCTGGCAGCCTCCGGCGCGGCGGTGTCGATCGACACGCGCAAGGCCGCCGTGATGGAGGCGGCGCTGGGCGCGGGGGCGAGGATCGTCAACGACGTGTCGGCGCTCGGCTGGGAGGAGCGATCCGCCGCTGTCGTCGCCGTGGCGAAATGCCCGGTCGTGCTGCTGCATCATCTGGGGACCCCCGAGACGATGCAGCAGGCGCCCCATTATGAAAAGCCGGTGCTGTTCGCCGTCTATGACTGGCTCGAAGAGCGGATCGAAGTCGCGGTGGCGGCGGGGATCGCGCGCGAGCGGATCATCCTCGATCCCGGCATCGGCTTCGGCAAGATGGTCCAGCATAATCTGGAGCTGATGAACGGCCTAGCGCTGCTCCACGGGCTCGGCTGTCCGGTCCTGCTGGGCGCCAGCCGAAAGCGCACCATCGGCGCCCTGGCGAACGAGGCGCCGGCCGACCAGCGGCTCGGCGGATCGCTGACCTTGGCATTGAAGGGAGCCGAGCAGGGCGCGCAGATCCTCCGCGTCCACGACGTGCCGGAAACCGTCCAGGCGTTGAAGGTCTGGCGCGGCCTTCGCGACGCGGCGCTGACGCCGCCTCGCTACAGCGAATAGCCGCCGTCGGTGACGAGGCAGGTGCCGGTCATGTAGGCCGCCCGATCCGAGAGGAGGAAGGCGATCTGCTCGGCGATCTCCTCCGGCTTGGCATAGCGCCCCATCGGCGTTGCGATCTTCGCCATGGCTTCGAAAGCCGCCGCCTCGCTTCCCATGTCCATCACCATGTCGGCGAAGAAGGGAACACGGCTCCAGATCGGCGTCTCGACGCCACCCGGTGCGATCGCATTGACGCGGATGCCGTCCGGCGCCCCTTCCTTGGCGGCGATCCGGGCGAGGTGGATGACGGCGGCCTTGGAGGCGCCATAGGCGGCGGTGCCGGGCTCGGCCTTCACGCCGGCGACCGAAGCGGTGAGGACGATCGATCCGCCGCCCGACTTCATCGCGCGCATGGCCGCCCTCAGGCTCAGGAAGGCGCCGTCGAGATTGGTCGACATGACGCGCCGCCACTCCTCGAACTCCAGTGCCTCGATCGGCTTGCCCGCGGCCGTGCCGGCGTTGACGAGGGCGTGGGTGAGGCCGGTGAGATCTGCGTCGTTCCACAGCGCTTCGTCGGCGACGTCGCCGATGAGCAGCGCGCGTTCGCAGGGGAGCGAGAAGGCGAAGTCGGAGAGCGCCTCCTCGTCCCGGTCGGCGAGGATCAGCTTCTTGGCGCCGCGCTTGGCGAGCAGGGTCGCGGTCGCCGCGCCGATGCCGGAGGCGGCACCGGTAACGAGGATGCGGCCGCCGGAGAAATCGTCGGTCATGCGCCGAGCCTTATCAGGCGGCGTCGCCGATCCCAAGCTCGCCGAGCTTGCGGTAGAGGGTGGACCGGCCGATGCCGAGGCGTCGGGCGACTTCGGTCATGCGGCCGCGATAATGGCCGATGGCGAGGCGGATGACGTCGGCCTCGATCGCCTCCAGGCTCCTGAGGTTGCCGTCGGACTCGTAAAGGGTGATGCCCGGCCCGTTGGAAAGCGCGGCGCTGTTGGAGGCGCCGCTGAGGCGCGGGGCGTGATAATCGTCGGCGCGCTTGCTGAAGGTCGATTCCTGGGCGATGTGCGGGAAGTCGGCCGCGGTCAGCGCATTGCCGTCGCACAGTACGGCGGCGCGGAAGAGGGCATTTTGAAGCTGGCGGACGTTGCCCGGCCAGCCATAGGCCATCAGCACCGCCAGCGCGTCGTCGGTGATGCTGAGATAGCGCATGCCGGGCTGCTCGGCGATGCGGGCGAGCAGGTGGCGGGCGAGCGCCGGAATGTCGCTGGCACGCTGGCGGAGCGGCGGCACCGCGCAGTGGACGACGTTGAGCCGATAGTAGAGATCCTCGCGGAAACTGCCCTTGGCCACCTCTTCGGCGAGACGGCGGTTGGTGGCGGCGATGATGCGGACGTCCACCGTTTGGATGGCGCGGCCGCCGACGCGTTGAATCTCGCCCGTCTCGAGCGCGCGGAGCAGCTTGACCTGAGTGTCCAGCGGCAGCTCGCCGACTTCGTCGAGGAAGAGGGTGGTGCCGTCGGCGTCCTCGAATCGGCCGATGTGCCGGTCGAAGGCGCCGGTGAAGGCGCCCTTCTCATGGCCGAACAGGACCGATTCGACGAGGTTGGCGGGGATGGCGCCGCAATTGACGGTGACCATCGGCTTCTTGCCGCGAGGGCTTGCCGTGTGAATCGCCTGGGCGAGCACTTCCTTGCCCGATCCGCTCTCGCCCTCGATGAGCACCGAGACGCGCGCCCGGGCGGCCTTGGCGGCGATGGCGAGGGCGGCGCGGAATTCGGGCGCGGAGCCGACGATCTCGTCGAAATTGAGCGGCTGCGCGATCTTCTCGGACAGCGGGCGGAGCTCGCTGCGGGACTTGCGGCGGTCGGTGGCGGCGTTGAGCGCGGCGAGCAGCCGGTCGGGCGTAATCGGCTTCACCAGGAAGTCGTGGGCGCCGGCGCGCATCGCCTCGACCGCGAGCGCGACCGATGTCTGGGCGGTGAGGACGAGGAGCGGCAGATCGGGACGGACACCGCGGATCTGCTGGATGATCTCGCTGCCGGCCTCGCCCGCCATCCAATGGTCGAGCAGGATCGCGTTGACGTCCTGCCCTTCCTCGCTGCGGAGCAGTTTCTGCGCCGCCTCGACGTCGGGCGCCCCCATCACCCACCAGCCGGCGCGCGCGCCGATCGCAGTGACGAGGCGGCGCTGGGCGGGCTCGTCGTCGATCAGCAGCAGGCAGCGGGTCGAATCCGGCCGGAGACTTGGGCTTGCGGTCATGCCGGCTGCTTTAGGGCGATCGGGTAAAGGTCCGCTTAAAGGCAGCGAGAATGCCAACGCGACACCCCAAGGAACTTTGGGCTTGGGTCATCGTGCCGGCGTTGATAAGGGTTGGCCCGGAACCTGGATAAAAGAGGACCCAAATGGCAGGCGAAGGTGACGTGCAGACCGACATGAAGCCGCATGAGAAGAGCTACGCTCTCTTTTCGGGCGTGATGAAATGGGGCGCCGTCGCCACCTTCATTGTCGCGGCGATCGTCGTCCTGCTCATCGCCAGCTGACGAAGGGCCGCGGGGGGTGAAGATCGCGGTTCTCAAGGAAACGGCCGACGGCGAGCGCCGGGTCGCCGCCACCCCCGAAACCATCAAGAAGTTCATCGCGCTGGGCGCCGATGTCGCCGTCGAGGCGGGGGCGGGTGTCCTGGCCTCCGTGGACGACGAGGCGATGAAGGGAGCCGGCGCCACGGTCTCGAGCCGCGCGGACGTGCTCAAGGATGCCGACGCGGTGTTGGCCGTGCAGGGGCCGCCGCCGGGCGATCTTGGCGCGGCGAAGCCCGGCGCGCTGGTCGTCGCCGCCCTCAATCCTTTCGGCGAGCGGCAGCGGGTGGACGCCTATGCGGCGGCGGGTGTCGAAGCGCTGGCGATGGAGTTCATGCCGCGCATCACCCGCGCCCAGTCGATGGACATATTGTCGAGCCAGGCGAACCTCGCCGGCTACAAGGCGGTGCTCGACGCCGCCTCCGAATATGGCCGCGCGTTTCCGATGATGATGACGGCGGCGGGCACGATCTCGGCCGCGCGCGTCTTCATCATGGGCGTCGGCGTCGCCGGCCTTCAGGCGATCGCGACCGCGCGTCGGCTGGGCGCGGTCGTCTCCGCAACCGACGTCCGCGCCGCGACCAAGGAACAGATCGAAAGCCTCGGTGCCAAGGCCATCTTCGTCGAGAGCGTGGCCGGCATCGAAGGCGAGGGCGCCGGCGGCTACGCCACCGAAATGTCCGACGAGTATAAGAAGGCGCAGGCCGAGCTCGTCTCCGGCCATATCGCCAAGCAGGACATCGTCATCACCACCGCCCTCATCCCGGGCCGACCCGCGCCGCGACTGATATCGGACGCGCAGCTCGCGACGATGAAGCCGGGCAGCGTCATCGTCGACCTAGCCGTCGAGCAGGGCGGCAATGTCGAGGGGGCCGTGGCGGGCGAGATCGTGGAGCGCCACGGCGTTCGCGTCGTCGGCCACCGCAACGTACCGTCCCGCCTCGCCGCCGACACCTCCGCCCTCTACGCCCGCAACCTCTACAATTTCCTCAGCGCCTTCTGGGACGCGGAAGCAAAGAGAGTCGTGCTGCCGGACGACGACGAGATCGTCCAAGGCGTGCGGCTGACCAAGGATGGCAAGGTGGTTAGCGAAAGGCTGCTAGCCAGCTGAACGGAGACGAGCGAATGGACTTCATTTCGATCCTGTCGATCTTCGTGCTGGCCTGCTTCGTCGGCTACTATGTCGTCTGGTCGGTGACGCCGGCGCTGCATACGCCGCTGATGGCCGTCACCAACGCGATCTCCTCCGTGATCATCGTCGGCGCGCTGATCGCGGCGGCGACGGCGGGAGTGCCGCAGGCGAAGTGGATCGGGCTCGTCGCCGTGGCGCTGGCGAGCGTCAACATCTTCGGCGGCTTCGCGGTCACCGAGCGGATGCTGGCCATGTACAAGAAGAAGGAGCGCAAGGGGTGAGCTTTCTTCACGTCATGCCAGCGCAGGCTGGCATCCATAGTGAGTCAGCATGGACCCCAGCCTTCGCTCGGGTGACGGGGGAATAACCGATGCATGAAGTTGCCGACGTTCCGGTCTGGGTGCCGCTTGCCTATCTGATCGCCGGCGTCTGCTTCATCCTCGCGCTGAGGGGCCTGTCCTCGCCCGAGAGCAGCCGGCGGGGCAACCGGTTCGGCATGATCGGCATGGCGATCGCCGTCGTCACCACGCTCGTCACGCACGAGATCGGCAGCCTGGTCGAAATCCTGATCGCCATCGCGATCGGCGGGGCGATCGGCTTCATCATCGCCAGGCGCATCGCGATGACGGCGATGCCGCAGCTGGTGGCGGCGTTTCACAGCCTAGTCGGCATGGCCGCGGTGCTGGTCGGAGCGGCGGCCTTCCTCAACCCCGACGCCTTCGGCATCCTCGGGCCGGACGGCGAAATATTGGATGTCAGCCGCGTCGAGATGGGCCTCGGCGTCGCGATCGGCGCGATCACCTTCTCCGGCTCGGTGATCGCCTTCCTCAAATTGAACGGCAACATGTCGGGCAAGCCGATCATCCTGCCGCTGCGGCATGTGATCAATCTCGGAACGCTTGCCGTCATCCTCGGCCTCATCGGCTATTTCACCACCGACCAGTCGGCCTGGGTGTTCTGGACGGTGACGGCGCTGAGCTTCCTCATCGGCTTCCTGCTGATCATCCCGATCGGCGGCGCCGACATGCCGGTCGTGGTCTCGATGCTGAACAGCTATTCGGGCTGGGCGGCGGCGGCGATGGGCTTCACCCTGCAGAACACGGCGATGATCATCACCGGCGCCCTTGTCGGCAGCTCGGGCGCGATCCTCTCCTACATCATGTGCCGGGCGATGAACCGAAGCTTCATTTCCGTGATCTCGGGCGGCTTCGGCGGCGAGACGGCGATCGCGGGCCCGGCAGGAGCCAGCGACCGGCCTTGGAAGCGGGGCTCGGCCGAGGACGCCGCTTTCCTGATGAAGCAGGCCGAGCAGGTCATCATCGTCCCCGGCTACGGCATGGCGGTGGCGCAGGCCCAGCATGCCCTTCGCGAGATGGCGGACATGCTGAAGGAGGAGGGGGTGACGGTAAAATACGCCATCCATCCCGTCGCCGGCCGCATGCCGGGACATATGAACGTGCTGCTCGCCGAGGCGAGCGTGCCCTATGACGAGGTGTTCGAGCTGGAGGACATCAATTCGGAGTTCGCCCGCTCCGACGTCGCCTTCGTGATCGGCGCCAACGACGTTACCAACCCCTCCGCCAAGACCGACAAATCCTCTCCCATCTACGGCATGCCCGTGCTCGACGTGGAGAAGGCGAAGACGGTGCTCTTCGTCAAACGCTCGATGGGCGGCGCCGGCTATGCCGGGGTGGAGAACGAACTGTTCTTTCGCGACAACACCATGATGCTTTTGGCCGACGCCAAGAAGATGGTGGAAGACATAGTGAAGTCGCTCGGCTAGGAGCGACTCATCCCCTCGGCAGCGGCCGCGGGGCTAGCAAAAGTCTATTTCGAGTAGGTCGGGCGCCGCGAGGGTTGCGTCCGGCGCGGGAGTGCAGGTGCGCAAGCTGGGTATCATTGGCGGCATGAGCTGGGTCTCGACCGCGCTTTATTATGACGCGATCAATAAGGGCGTGAGCCGGCGGGTTGGCGGGCTCGCCTCGGCGCCGCTGCTGATCGAGAATCACGACTTCGCGCCCATCGCGGCGCTTCAGAGCGCGGGCGAGTGGGATGCGCTCGGCGACATGATGGCTGCCTCGGCCAAACGCCTGGAGGGTGCGGGCGCAGAGGGGCTGATCATCGCCAGCAACACGATGCACAAGGTGCACGACCGGATCGAGGCGGAGGTCGAGGTCCCGATCCTCCACATCGGAGACGTGACGGCTCAAAAGCTGTTGGCCGACGGTGTGAAGCGGGCAGGCCTCATCGGCACCCGCTTCACCATGTCCGAGCCTTTCTACCGCGAGCGGATCGAGGCGCACGGCATCGCCGTTTCCGTCCCGGACGCGGGGACGGCACGCGAGATCGACCGAATCATCTTCGAGGAGCTGACCCGCGGCGTCGTCAGCCGGATCTCGCAGCGGACTTTGAAGACCTGTCTCACCATCATGAGCCAGGCCCATCAGCAGGGCGTGATACTGGGTTGCACCGAGTTGGTGATGCTGGTCGATCCCAAGGCCAACGTGCTGCCCGTCTACGACACGACCGCGCTCCACAGCCAGGCGGCGGTCGACTGGATATTGGCGGGCGAGGGCGGTGCGGCCTGAAGACCGGCGAGCACAGCCACGGCGGAGGTAATTGACTCCGAAACGGACCTGATTGTTGGCCGGCCGGCCGCCGGGCCTGTGCCCCACTTTCAATCTCATCAGTGGGATAGGCGGACAGACCGCACCGATATGGAGGAGTTCGGCCCACCAGCTCCTCCGCATCGGCTATAGATCGGAGGCGGAACGAGGGTGATGGTCATGCCGCCGAACATCGCGCATGATGCGCTGGAGATGATCGAATATCGGGATATGCCGGCGCTGCTCGTCCTCGCCGACAGCGACGCGGCGGGCGAGCGGGCGCGTCGATCGGCGGAGCGGGCCGGCTGCCGCGTGGCCGCCGTGACCCCTGTCGACCAGGCCTTGGAGCGCCTCGAGCGGCAGGCGGCCCTCGACGCCGTTTTCCTGGATGTGGAGCGGGATCATGGTGCGACGCTCGATCGGTTGCTGGAGAGGCTCGAAGCGGCGGCGCGAGCCGAGCGGTTTGGGAGCGTCATCTCCGCGCCCGTCGAACTGATCGATCCGATCGCGACAAGGGCCTCGCATGCGGCCGTCCACCATCTGTGCGACCCTAGCGAACCGGAGCGCGTGGCGGCGATCGCGGCGGCAACGGCGCCGCGGCCGCCGCGTCTCCACGATGTGCGGCGGGCGCAGGGCCTGGGCCTTCAGCGCCTCAGCGAAGAGGTCGGCCGCATCGCCGACCGTCTCGCCAGCCTGTCCGAGCAAGCGGCGGCGGCCGAGATGCTCGTGCGCTCCACGACGGCGGAAGGGGAGGAGGAGATCACGGTCGACCGGATCCGCGCGATCATCCGGGCGCGGCGGTTGCGCGATCAATATTTCCATTCAGACCTGTTCGCCGATCCCGCCTGGGACATGCTGCTCGATCTGTTCGCGGCGCGGCTTGCGCAGGAACGGGTGGCGGTCTCCAGCCTGTGCATCGCTGCGGCGGTGCCGCCGACGACGGCGCTTCGCTGGATCAAGGGCCTTTGCGAGCACGGGCTGTTCGAGCGCTCGGCCGATCCTGAGGACGGCCGCCGCGTCTTCATCGGCCTGTCGGACGAGGCGGCCGCAGCGATGGAGGCCTATCTCAAGGCGGCGCTGCGAATCTCGCCGCTTCCGGTCTAGCCCGCTATCGGACTTCGTCGTCGCGCCCGCTGTTGGCGCTGAGGAAGACGAGCGCCATCAGGCCGCCGCCGAGCAGCACCGTAAAGCCGACGCCGAGCACCGTCGCGATGATCATGTGCCAAGGCATCGCCACCCCGGTCAGTGCCAGATAGACGAGGGCGCCGACGATCGCGAGGAAGGCCGCGACCCCGGTCCATAGCATCAGGCGGCGGAAGGAGGCGGCAGGATCGGTGTGCGGTTGAAGGTTAGGAGTCACGCGCTTTTCCTCGCAAGTCAGGCAGTGGCCGTCGCCCCGGGCGGCAGGCGGAAAAAGAGGCCGAGCTTCAGGCTCTCGGCGATGTTGGCGGCCTTGGCCTGCAGCGCCGCGGCGGCCGGAGCGGGCATAAGCTCCTCCGTCACCTCGCTCCAGATCGCGAGCCACCGGTCGAACATGGCCGGGGTGATCGCTGCGACGTGCCGGCGATGGGCCGTCATCGGGCTGCCTTTGTAGCGGCCGCTGGTCAGCATCACAGCCGACCAGAAGCGGGTCAGCCGATCGAGATGCTCATCCCAATCCTCGACCGCGGCGTTGAAGAGCGGGCCGATCTGATCGTCGCGCCGAACGCGCGCATAGAAGGTGTCGACCAGCTCGGCGAGCCGGCCTTCGTCGAGGCCGAACGGCCCCGGGATCGGGGAAGTCATCGAACGCGCATCCATCTATAGTCAACAGATAGGGGGCCGGCTAAAAGATGTAAACGCGATATATGATTATTCGGATCGGATCGCGTCGATCGAGGGATGAGAGATGCGACTGACGCTCCATACCGACTATGCGCTTCGCGTCCTCATCTACGCGGGCACCCATGCGGACCGCCTGTGCTCAGTCTCGGAGATCGCCAAGGCCTATGGCGTGTCGCGCAATCATCTCGTCAAGGTCGTCCACGGTCTCGGCAGGGCGGGTTTCCTCGAAAGCGCTCGCGGACGATCCGGCGGCGTTCGACTGGCCCGGCCCGCCGCGAAAATCCGCGTTGGCGACGTCGTGCGTCACGCCGAGGACGGTTTCGATCTGATCGACTGCGGTCCTTGCCGCATCACCGGCGCGTGCCGCCTGCCAGGCATGCTGGGGGAGGCGCTCGCGGCCTTCGTCGGCGTCCTCGACCGCTACACGCTGGCGGACCTGGTGGAGCAGCCGGCCGAAATCAGGGCGATGCTCGCCGAGATCCAGGGCTTGCCCTCCGGCGCGTCAAGTGGCAGTGCGCGGGCGCTGCGCGAGGGCGCGGGCGCTTAGCTCAGTTGGTAGAGCATCTCGTTTACACCGAGAGGGTCGGCGGTTCGAGCCCGTCAGCGCCCACCAGCCGCGTCAGATCCAGCCGAGCAGCGCCAGCAGCACCAGCGTTCCGATCGCCGACAGGGCGAGCGAGGCGAGGCAGCCCAGGCGATTGGAAAAGAAGACGAACAAGGGCCGCTAGTTTCCGGCGTAAACCGGATCCCGGTCCAGGCGCCGGGGAAGCGGCTCGCCGTCGGCCACGAATTCCAGCGAGACGGAATTGAGGCAATAGCGCTGATAGGTGGGCGGCGGACCGTCCGGGAAGACATGCCCCAGATGCGCGTCGCACCGCGTGCATCGCACTTCGGTTCGGATCATGCCGTGGCTGGTATCGCGCAGCTCGCGGATATGATCGGGATCGAAGGGCTCGGTGAAGCTCGGCCAGCCGGTCCCGGATTCGAACTTGCTGCCCGATCGGAACAGCGGCAGGCCGCAGAGGCGGCAGGCATAGAGGCCGCCTTGCTTGTTGTTGAGCAGCGTGCCGCAGAAGGCGCGTTCCGTTCCCTGGTGGAGGATGATCTCGCGCTCCTCGTGCGTGAGGCCCTGGGCGAGCTCATCGCGCTCCGCCTCATCGATGGGAGCGATGTCGTAGCCGCTCGCGCTCTTCATGGTTGGATCCTTTCCAATGTGATTCGAGAACGGGCCGGTACCTGGCCGGTTCCGGTCAGAACGACCGGATCAGCTTCACGGCCACGGCGGCCCAGGGTGGATCGGTGACGACGAGCTGGCGGTGGCCGGAACCCAGCGGCAAGACGTGGAGCTTGCCGTCGTCGCGCCCGATCAGCCGTCCGAATAGATAGCGGCCGGCCGGGCGGGGGATGAGCACGTCCTTGTTGAGCGCCTGTCCGAACCGATCGGGGGCAAGGCGCGACAGCCAGATTTCATCGCCGCCGCGATAGTCGCCGACGCCCGCCGCGACCGTCATGGCGACGAGCCCGGCTTCGGTTTGCGGCGGAATCACAACGCCCTCCCGGCGGGGGGCATGCGCGCCGTCATGCTCCAATATGGCGGCGACCGGTATGTCTTCGCGATCGGGAAGCTTCACCAGGTCGGCGGCTTCCACGCCCAGCGCGCGGGCGATGCGGTTCAGCCAGCCCACCGAGACAGTCCGCGTGCCGGTTTCCAGGCGGCCGATCGTCTGCGGCGTGGTCGGCGGGTCGCAGCGGTCGGCGACGTCCTGCAGTGTCATCTTCTTGGCGCGGCGAACCTCACGAATACGGGTGATCATCATTGCCCCTCATGAACCCCAATGGTTATTTATCTTTCCTACACGCAAGCCGAAATGGCAAGTGCTTCCTTCAGCGAGTCGAAGGAGAGGGCGATGGCGGGGTTGAAAGCGAACCGGCTTTTGGTGGAGCGGGCTCTGCCTCAGGAAGGCGAGGCGCGTGGCCGCGGGAACGGGCCGCCGGCGCGATCGGTGACCGTCAATGCAGCCGAGTCCCCGCTGGGTTGGCTGCGCGCGCGCGGCCATGTGGACGCGCGGCAATTCGAGGCTGGGGAAAGACTGCGGGCGGATTGGGAGCGGGCGCGGCTCGCCCCCGGCATCACGATGAAATGGGACGCGGCGCCACTCGACAAGACGGCGCGCGGCGCGCCGGGCGGATACGACCCGACGATGGCGCAGATCGAAGCGAAGCGGCGTTTCGAAGCGGCTGTCGGCGCCGTCGGTCCGGGGCTGAGCGACATGCTGTGGCGAACGGTGTGCGCGGGTGAAGGCATGCGCGAGGCGGAACGGGCACTCGGCTGGCCCGCCCGCGCCGGCAAGCTGGTGCTGGGTCTGGCCCTCGACCGGCTGGCCGACTTCTACCGGATGCCGCCCACCGCCGGTCGCGGCGGACACCCTAACTCGCCAATGGAGGTTTAGGCGGCGGAAACGCCGTCAGCTGTGTTGCCTGGCGAGGTCCCCTTTACGCCGCATTCTGCTCCGGCCAGGAGGGACTTACCCGGTGACCATGGTTATGGAGGCCGGCGCCCATCAGGCCGGTATCGGTCAGCGCCAGCGCGGTCGCGCAGAAGCCGCACTCGGCCGAGAAGCGTCCGATGATCCAGTGCGAACGGCCGCAGCCGGGGCAGTAGTTGATCTCTCCCGCGCGGTAGACGGCGTGATAGCCGCGCAGCGCCGGATCATGTGCGAATGCCTGTTCCCCCTGCCGATGAATGATCGAGCCGAACATGTTTTTTTTCCTCCTGGTCCTTGTATATCACATCGAGCAGGTGCGACGAAGCGTTAGATTTCATCGTTGAGTTGAGCCATCTCCTTGTGGCGTTCCGGCCACAGCTTGCTGCGCCTCCTCCTTTCGATCGGTCATGACCTTCATCCAGGCAGCAGCCGCCCGCCTGTGTCTTTCGACGAAGCCGGCGGGCCGGTCGGCGGGGCGGATAGAAGGGCGACCAAGGATTCGATCGGCGCGACGAAGCGTTACGGCGGGAGGGGCTTGGCTCCGTGGCGGTGCTGGACGTCTAGAAACAGGGCCTAGCGGGAAGTGAGCCCCAGCGCGTCTCTCCGCATCCAGCGCGTCACCATCAGCACGGCGACGACGGCGAGGCCGAGCGCCAAGCCGGTCCAGATGCCGATCCCGCCCCAGCCCAGGCCGAAGGCGAGCGCGACGCCGCTTCCCAGGCCGATCACCCAGTAGCCGAGCGCCGCATAGATCATCGGCACGGTCGTATCGTGAAGGCCGCGCAGCATGCCGGCGCCGACCGCCTGGGCACCGTCGACGATCTGGAACAGCGCGGCGACGGCGAGGAAGGAGACGGCGAGGGTGATCACCTCCGCATTGCGTGGGTCGGTCTCGTCGAGGAAGCCGTGGACCAGGAGATAGGGGGCGGTGAGCATGAGCAGCGCCATCAGCGCCATGAAGCCCTCACCCAGCGCGAAGCTGGTCCAGCCGGCGCGGGCGATGCCGGCGGGGTCGCGGCGGCCGGCGGCGAGGCCGACGCGGACGGTGACCGCCTGGGCCAGGCCGAGCGGCACCATGAAGGAGAGGGCGGCGATCTGGATCGCGATGGCATGGGCGGCAAGCGCCGCAGTCGAGATGAGGCCCATCAGGAAGACCGCCGCGTTGAAGATGCTGACCTCCATGAAGAGGGTGACGGCGATCGGGAGGCCGAGGCGCCAAATCTCCCGGAAGCGCTCCCAATCGGCGCGCCAGAAGCGCCCGAACAGGCGATAGCGACGGAAGCTTCTGTGCCGGACTACGACGACCGCCAGGCCCACGAACATCAGCAGGTTGGAAAGTGCGCTGCCGATGCCGGCGCCGAGCAGGCCGAGCGCCGGAAATCCGAACGCCCCGAAGATCAGGCAATAGTTGAGCCCGGCGTTGAAGATCACCGCCACGCCGCCGACGATTAAAGACCAAATCGGCTTTTCCAGCGCCGAGATGAAGGAGCGCAGGATGAGGTAGAAGAAATAGGGGAGAAGGCCCCACATGACGGCGCGGACGAAAAGTGCCGCCTCGGCCGCGAGGTCCGGCTCCTGGCCGAGGAAGAGGAGGATGGACGCGGCCTGCCAGAGGAACATCCAGCAGGGGATGGCGACGGCGACGGCCGCCCACATCGCCTGTCGCACGGTGCGGCGGACATCGCGCACGGAGTGGCGGAAGCGGCCGAGCTCGCGCGCCATCATCGGCGCGGAAGCGGTGACGAGGCCGGTGCCGAAGATCAGGCAGGCGTTGAAGAGGTTGACGCCCAAGGCGCCGGCGGCGAGCGCGCGCGGCCCGACCCAGCCGAGCAACACGACGTCGGTCGCATGGATCGTAGCCTGGGCGAGGTTTGTGAGGATGAGCGGATAGGCGAGCAGCAAGGTCGCGCGCACCTCGCGGCGCCAGAGTCCGATTTCCGATATGGAGGTGCCCCTGAGCATCGGCGCGCTTTAGGGCCGGGCGGGCTCAGGTGAAAGCGTTCTCGGGCTTTCGCCTTGCGGTGGACCGCCGACGCAGGTGCTACAGCCTATCCATCGTCAGCCAGCGGCGGTCGCCGAGCCAGGCGCGCTCCAGCGCAGCGTCGGCGGCGGCGGCCTGGGTCGGGCGACCCTGGGCGCGCTCGGTGGCGGCGAGGCCGTAGAGGGCCCAGCCATTATTGGGTGCCTCGGCGAGCGCCTTCATGAAGGCATTGCGCGCTTCGTCGTAGCGGCCGGCGCGGTAGAGGGCTGCGCCGAGCGACTGATGGACCGGATAATACCAGAAGGGCGGCTCCATATAGGGCAGTTGGTCCTCGATCGCCGCGGCCTGCTGATAGAGACGGATCGCCTCGTCATAGCGGCCGGAGGCGTAGGCGAAGCGTGCCTGCGCGGCGGCGTCGGCGAGGTTCAGCAGGTCTCTCGCCGGAACGCCCTGGTCCATCATCGGCTGGAAGTCCTGGCCGTCGCGGATGGCTCGCAGTGCCGCCAGTTCGGCCCCGAAGCCGCGCCGGTCGCGCTCGCGGGCGTAGGCGGTGGCGCGGGCATAACGGCGCATGGCGGCGACATAGGGGAGGCGCTTGTCGGCCTCGCCCAGGGCGAGCACCGCGCGAGGCGGGGCGAACTGGGCATAGGCCAAATAGGGCGCCGCCGTGATCGGCTGGACCCAGGCCACCTTGGAGGCGAGCTCGGCATCGAGGATCGAGCTCAGGCGGCGGGCTTCCCGGATGGCTGTGCCCATGTCGCCGGCCATCTGGGCCGAGGTGACGATGAAATGCACATTATGGGGGTAGTAGCCGTAGCGATAGAGGCCGGACCCGCCGCCGCTTCGGAAGAAGGCTTCGTCGGCGCGGGCGGCGGCGACATTGGCCTTGATCGAATCCTGCCAGCGGCCGAGCCGGTAATAGATGTGCGCCGGCATGTGGACGAGATGCCCGGCGGCCGGGACCAGCGGCGCGGCCAGCCGGTCGGCGGCGGCCTCGGCGCGCTTCGGATTTATCGACGCTTCCATCAGATGGATCTGAAGGTGCGCCGCCTGGGGGTGGTCGGGACTGTGGGCGAGGACGCGGTCGACCAGCGCGATCGCCTCGCCGATGCGGCCCTTGGGCGTCCGCCCGTCCGCTTCCCAATAATCCCAGGGCCGCGTGTCCATCGCTGCCTCGGCGGCGAGGAGGGCGATCTGGTCGTCCTCGGGATAGCGCTTGGCCGCGTCCAGCATGGCGTTGGCGTAGAGCATATCGAGCGCCGGGCGGTCGGCCTCGGGATCGGCCGAGTAGCGGGTGGCGAGCGCGGCGATCAAGGCGCGCTCCGCCGGCTGGGCGCGGCCGGCCAGGGTTTGGGCCCGTTGCAGGGCGGCCATCGTCTCACCGAGGCTGCTCGCGTCCATCGGCGCGTTGATGTTGGGCCCGTGGGCCAGCGCCTCGCCCCACCAGCACATGGCGCAGCCGGGATCGAGCCGCTGCGCCTCGCGGAAGGAGCGGATGGCGGCGGCATGGTTGAAGCCGTAGGCGAGCGTCAGCCCCTGATCGAAATAGCGCTGTGCCAGCGGCTTGGACGTCGTGATCGGAAAATGGACTCTCCCCATGCCCTCGAGCAGCGGCATCGACGCGCTTCCCTCCGGCACGGCGGCGAAGGCGGCGTTGGAGGCGAGGAGCATCAGGCGCGATCGAAGCGTCGAAGCGCCCGGCCCCTTGTTCCCGCAGAGGGTCGCGGCCTGGCGCGAGGGATCGAGCCGGGCGAGGGTTTCGTCCGACATATCGGGGCCACCGCCGGGCGTGATGCTGATCAGCGCGCCGCCGGCAGCGGCAAGGGCGAGGCTTTTGGCGAGGCCGGTCATTCGCGATCTCCCACGAACGGCAACGCGAGGAACCCGGGCCGGCCGCTGCGCGGCGGGGGATCGGCCCGTCCACAGTATAGCAGAAGCGCTTCGGCCCCGCACCGCCCCGCGATCAGCGGCGGCGTTTCCTAAACCAGCTGCCGAGCGCGTGGAACGCGCCGAACAGGGCGAGGATGGCGCTGACGAAAAGGAAGAGACGCAGCGGCAGTCCGCCCAGGGTTCCGATGTGGAGCGGATAGAGGAGATTGTAGAGACGGGGGCCGGCACCGGCTTCGGGTTCGCTGGTGGCGGCGGTCGCGGTAGCGCTGGCCGGATCCCAACTGAGGGTGGAACGGCCGTTCGGGTGGCGCTCTTCAGGCTGGCGGAGGCGGAGCGTTACCGTGCCGTCCGGCTCCGCCGCCGGTATGTAGAGGCGCGGCACGGCCCTGGGGAAGCGAGCCTCGACCAGCGTCGCAAGCGTGCCGGGCTTCGCCGGCACGTCGATCGCCGGGTCCTTCGCGCCGAACGCGCCCGTCAGGACGGCGGTAGTCTGTTTGTGAAAGACGACGGCAGCGCCGGAGAAGGCGGCGAGGAACAGGGCCGGCGCCATCATGATGCCGATCGTCGTGTGGGCGGCGAGGTGAGAGGCGCGGGTCGGACGGTTGGCGCGGGCGTTGGCAAACCGCCAGCCGCGGCGCCACGGCCACCAGAGATAAAGGCCAATCAGCACCAGCCCGGCGATGGCGACGCCGAAGGCGCCGGAGACGATCTTCCCTGTTTCGCCGGCGAGCAGATAATGGTGCAGCTCGAACAGCCAGTCCATGGCCCGAACGAGCCCGAGACTATCCTCGAGCGGAGCGAGGCTGTTCGGGTCGTAGAGCGTGGTGCGATGGTCCGGCAGATAGACGGTGAAAGCGCGCAGGGTCTCATCCGGGAATCTGATCGACGTGAAGCTGCCGGGCTCCAGGTTGGAGGCGAGGCGCTGAGCCTGGGTGACGGTGTCGGCCGGGACGGGGCCGAGCTCCGAATGGGCGAGGGCCAGAATTTCGGGCTTGAAGAGAAGCAGCGTGCCCGTCGCCGCCGCCATCAGCAGATAGACGGCGGCAAACAGGCCGAAGGTGGCGTGGACCCAGCGGAGGATCGGGCGCACCGCCGATTTGCGCCTTGTTCCGCCATTCCCGGCAAGGCGGAAATCCAGACGGCGTCGGCGACTGGCGCGGCCTCGGGCTGGACTCTCGCTTGCGCGGGAATGACGGGGAAGGCTCGTCATCAGAACTCCGTGGAGTAGCCCAGCGTGAAGGTCCGGCCGCGGCCGGCGAAAAAGTCCTCGTCGAGAGTGGAGCCGGCCTGCCCGAAATAGGTGATATACTGCTTGTCGGCCAGATTCTGGACGGCGAAGCTCAAGGTCCCGAAATCGGTGCGGTAGCCGGCATGGAGGTCGAAGAGCGTATAGCCTTCGAAGTTGGCGGTGTTGAGGCCCGCCGCATTCTCGAAGTTGCGGTCGAACAAGGTCGCCGACTGCAGGCGGAAGGAGAGGGCGTCGTTCGACCAGCCGGCGTAAAGATTGAGGCGGTTGGGGCCGATGTTGATGGCGTCGAGATCGGCATCGAGGCGGCCGTCATTGTCGGAATCGACCTCGCCCTTCAGCACCGACAGGTTGCCGCCGACGCGGAAGCCGGAGCCGAGCGCCGCTTCCAAGGTCGCCTCCAGGCCTTCGACGCGGGTCTTCTGGCGCACCACGCTGAAAATTCCCTCCGCATCGGCGACGAGGCGCGATCCCTGGTTCGACTTGGAGATGAAATAGGCGAGCTGCGCGGTCAGGAAACCCTGGCTGACGGTAAGGCCGGCCTCGTAATTGTCGGCGATGACGGGCGACAGGGTGAGGAGATCGTCGACACTGGTATTCGGCACCTTGATGGCGCGCAGCACACGGCCGACATCGGGCACGGTATAGCCCTGCGAATAGCTCGCATAGGCGCTGACGCCATCGAGGAATTCGTAGATGGCCGAGCCGTTGAAGAGCAGCTCGTCGAAGCTGGGGCTGCCGCCGATGACCGGCGTCTCGACCAGATCGGGGCGGTTGCCGGCGATGCTGTTATAGTCGTCGACCTTCAAGATCGCATTCTCCCACCGAAGGCCGCCGGCGAGGGTCAGCCGGTCGGTCAGCGGCAGGTCAAGCTGGATGAAGGGCGCGATATTCTCATAGGTTGTCTCCGGCACCCAGAAGCGGCCGGTGTGGATCAGCGCCTGGCTGGTCGTGTCCTCGAGATAGTCGATGCCGCCGATCACGTCCGCGCCGGAGCCGGCAATGTCGGTGTAGCGCTGGGTGAGGCGGGCGCCGAGCTTCTCGGAGCGGTTCTGCGACTGGTCGAACAGGGTGCCGACGGGCGCGATCGCCGGGTCTTGGAAGATAGCGAAGCGGTCGCCGCCGAATGTCGACTTGAAATCCTGCCGGTAGAGCTGGCCGGTGAAGGTGCCGCCGAGGAAGGCGCGGTGGGTGTAATCGAGCGACATCGTCAGCACGTCGTTGAGCGGCGGCTCACCCTCTGGGGCGCCGCGCTGCGAGGTAACCGGGATACCGGCCGCGCGATCGCCGGATTCGGGATCGGTCGACCAGTCGCCGTCGCCCTCCAAATCGAACTTGTTGATGGTGAACTGAAGGCGCTGGTCGTCGGTCGGTTCCCAGCCGAACTTGCCGAAGAAATTGGTCTGCATGGAATCGGCGAGATCGCCCTGGGTCGCGTCAACGGCGATGGCGCGGCCATGGCCGTCGAAGAAAAGCCCCCGCTTGTGATAGCTGGCCGAGCCTAGGAAATCGAAGTCGCCGAAGCGCTTGGAGGCGTAGACGCCGGCACGATGCTCGAAGCCGTCGTCGCTGAAATCATCAGCGGCGGTGACGGCGGTCTCGATGCCGACGGTCCATTCACCGGACCGATCGGGCTTGCGAGTGACGAAATTGACGATGCCGCCCGTCGCCCCCAGCCCCTGGATGGCGTTGGCGCCGTTGATCACCTCGACCCGCTCGACGGCGATGAGGTCGATCGTGTAGCCGTCGCGCGACCCGTTGCGGAGCGGGTTCGACTGGGGCACGCCGTCGATCAGATAGAGCGGGTCGCGGCCGCGGAAGGATTCGCCGAAGCCGGAAAGCTTCTGCCGGCTGGGCGAGAAGCTCGGCACCAGATTGGCGAGGAGCGAAGAGGTGTCGGTGGCAATCAGCCGCTGCTGATCAATCTCCTCCTCGTCGATGACGGTGACCAAGGCGGGGATGGAGTTCAGGGGTTTCTCGGCACGCATTGCGGTGACGATGATGGAGCCGTCGTCTCCCCTTTGGGCCGTGTCCTGAGCGTGGGCAGCGGCGGGAAGGATGGCGATCAGGGCGGCGGACAGCAGGAAACGGGACAAGGAAACCCCCATGCGATTGCAAGTCATTCTCAATAGCCCCCATAGGGACTGCCATCGCGCTGTCAACAGGGTTGTCGGGAGCGTTCGCGTTGCATATGAAAACCGGATCAGGGAGGCCGTTTATGATCGTCTACGGATCGTCACTATCGCCGTTCGTCCGCAAGGTGCTGGTTTACGGGGCAGAAAAGGGAATCGAGCTGGAGCTGAAGCCGACCCGGCTCGGATCAGACGAGGCCGAGTTTCGCGAAGCCAGCCCGTTCGGCAAGATCCCGGCCTTTCGCGACGGTGATTTCACCCTCGCCGACTCGACTGCAATTGTCACCTACCTTGAGGCAATCAAGCCCGAGCCGGAGTTGGTTCCGACCGAGCCGAAGGCTCGTGCCCGTACAATCTGGTTCGACGAATTTGCTGATACCATCCTTTTCGGCTGCGGGAGCAAGATGTTCTTCAACCGTATCGTTGCGCCGCGCTTCCTCGGGCGGGCGGGCGACCTGGATGAGGCGGAGACCGCGGAGCGCGAGGAGTTGCCGCCGATCCTCGATTATCTCGAACGGACCATCCCCGACAGCGGCTGGCTGGTCGAGGACCGGCTGACCCTCGCCGATATTTCGGTTGCCAGCCCCTTCGCCAATTTCCGCCACCTCGGCATCGATGTCGATGCGACGCAACGTCCGAAGCTCGCCGCTTTCGTCGACAATATTCTGTCGCGGCCGAGCTTCAGCGGCTGGTTGGAGCGCGAAACGGCGTTTCTGGCTCGGACGGCGTAGAGGCCGTGGCCGGAGGCGATTCCTTCCAGGAAGGATAGCGCCGGGCCCGCCGCGCTCGGACATAATAAAGACGAACGGCGATCGTCGCACCGACAAGGACGAGGATAAGCAGATACGCTACGACAGTTCTCAGTTCCATGCGTCGGTAACGAGCCGCGGCCCTTAATGTGCCTGGCCTTCTTGGCCGCTCGCCGCGCCAAGCGCTCGAACGGCCCCGAAACGTTTCTCCGCCGACGTCGGCACCCTAGTAGTTATAGTCGTTCGGTTGAGCGCAGGCGGCGCGATCGCCGGCCCGGCAGGCACGAACGCGCTCGAGCCAGATGGCATGGTTGCGCTCGGCCTCCCGTTGCGTCCGCTCGAGCTCGGCCCGATAGGCGGCCTCGGCTTCGGCGATAGCGGCCTCGCGTTCGGCGAGGCGCTGCTCATATTGGGCCTGCGCCGCTTCCAGCGCTCGTTGACGGGCAGCCTCGCGTTCGGCCCTCGCCCGGTCGAGGGCTTCGAGCCGCGCGCGCTCGGCCGCTTCCCACTGCGCCTGGCGCTCGGCCTCGGTGAGCTCGGGCGGCGCCACGGCCTCCTTCTCTCCGTCCAAGACGTCCTCCTCTTCGCCCAGGACGACGTCGCCGATGATGGCTTCGGTCTCGCTGACGCCTTCCGCCTCCTCGGGCGGCGGCGTCGGCGGACCGAACGGCGTGTCGATGCGCGACGGGGGCAGCGGCGTCGTGCCGATACCACTGGGCGGCACCGGCTTGTGCGGGACCGGCTCGGGCGGAGGCGGCGGCTCGGGCTGGGTCGCTTCCTCGATGGACTTCCAAATGTCGCCGAGCGGCTCGTCGCGCGATTGCGCCGCCAGCGGAGCTCCGAGCGAAAAGCCGAGAAGCAGGACGAGAGGCAAGGATCGGATCGTGGCGTTGACAGTCATCAAGCTTCAATGTCCCGCTGCGAAGAGAGTTGCGGGTCTAGAGCGTCGGCCCTGAACGAGTCCTTTCCATAGCCCTGGTCCCGTCCGGAATGGAAGGCGTCGATCAACTTGCTGAACTGGGTGGCGGCGGGTGGGCCGGCCTGGGCCCACGCGCCTTGGGATCTCAGCATGGTTGACCTCCGCCTAATTCTTTTGTCTTTGACGCTTACGTAATGGAGAGCAGCCGCATGGCCGACCTGGAAACGTTCCGCCGCGAAGCCCGCGCCTGGCTGGAGGCGAATTGCCCGGCCGAGATGCGCGAGCCGGTGCGGGACGAGAGCGACTATTGCTGGGGCGGGCGCAATCCCCTGTTTAAAAGCGACGCGCAGAAAGCCTGGATGGAGCGGATGGCGGCGCGGGGCTGGACCGTGCCCGACTGGCCCAGGGAGTATGGCGGCGGCGGCCTCTCGCCCGCCGAAACCAAGGTCCTGCGCCAGGAGATGGCGGCGGCCGGCGCGCGCAATCCGCTGATGAGCTTCGGCATTTCGATGCTCGGACCGGCGCTGCTCAAATATGGCACCGAGGCGCAGAAGAAGCGCTTCCTGCCGGAGATCGCGCGCGGCGAGATACGCTGGTGCCAGGGCTATTCCGAGCCCAATGCCGGCTCCGACCTCGCCAGCGTCGCCACCAAATGCGAGGACAGGGGAGATCATTGGCTGGTCAACGGCCAAAAGGTCTGGACCTCCTATGCCGACAAGGCGGACTGGATCTTCTGCCTGGTGCGCACCGATCCCGAGGCGCCCAAGCACAAGGGGATCAGCTTCATCCTCTTCGATATGCGGACGCCCGGCGTCTCGACGAAGCCGATCCTGCTCATCTCCGGCAATTCGCCCTTTTGCGAAACCTTCTTCGACGACGTGAAGGTGCCGAAGGATCAGGTCGTCGGCGAGGTGAACAAGGGGTGGGACGTCGCCAAATATCTCCTCGGTCACGAGCGCGAGATGATCAGCGGCATGGGGCTCGGCGGCACCGGCGAGAGCTTGGGCGCGGCGCTGGCGGAGCGGCTGAAGGACGATCCGATCCTTCGCGCCGATGTCGCCCGCTTCGACGTCGACGCCATGGCGTTCCGGGCGATGTCGGAGCGATTCATCGACGAGTTGAAGGCGGGGCGGGCGCATCCCGCGCAGCCGTCGATAATGAAATATGCCGGCACCGAGCTCAACAAGGCGCGGCACGAGCTGATCATGGCCGCGGGCGGCTCGGGCGCGCTCGAATGGGAGAGCGAGCGCTCGAAGGGTGGCAAGGCGCCGCGCGAGTGGCTGCGCACAAAGGCCAATTCGATCGAGGGCGGCACCAGCGAAATCCAGCTCGGCATCGTCGCCAAGCACATATTGGAGCTGCCGGGGACGTGATTTTTCCCGTCATTCCGGCCAAGGCCGGAATCCAGACGGCGGATGGATACAAAATAGTATGGACCCCGGCTTTCGCCGGGGTGACGTGGAGGGATCGACACTTGCCGCTCTACCTTACCGATGACCAGGCCATGCTCCGTGATACGGCGCGCGAGTTCATGGCGGCTGAAGGGTCGATCGCGAAACAGTATCGCAAATATCGCGACATGAACTGCAAGGACGGCTTCGGCCATGCCTTGTGGAAGCAGTTCGGCGAGATGGGCTTCACCGGCATCCTGATCGACGAGGCCGATGGCGGGCTGGGGCTCGGCCATGTCGAGGCCGGGATCGTGCTGGAGGAGATCGGGCGCAACCTGACGCCTTCGCCTTTCCTGGTCACGGCGGTCGCCGTGGTCGAGGCGCTACGCGGCACCAGACACGGCGAGCGCTGGTATCCGGGCATTCTCGCCGGCGAGACGGTGGCGGCGCTGGCGGTCGACGAGGGGTCCAAGCATCGGCCGGAAGCGATCGCCATGACCGCCGAGCGGTCGGGGAACGGCTTTCGTCTCAGCGGCCGCAAGCAGTTCGTCGTTCAGGGCGCTTCGGCGGATGTCTTCGTCGTTGCGGCCGACACGACGGATGGGCTGACATTGTTCTCGGTCGAGAAGGGGACGAAGGGGCTGGAGATCGAGGGCGTGCGGCTGGCCGACGCCAGCATCGGCGCGCGGCTGGAGTTCGATCGGGTGGAGGTCGATGCCGACGCGGTGATCGGCGAGGTCGGGCGAGGCCGGGACGTGCTCCGGCGGGTGCTGAACGCCGGCCGGGCGGGCGCCGCCTCGGAGCTGGTCGGTGTCGGATCGCAGGCGATGGCGATGACCGTCGATTATCTGAAGCAGCGCAAGCAGTTCGGCCGGCTGATCGGTGAGTTCCAGGCGCTGCAGCATCGGGCCGCACATCTCTATTCGGAACTGGAGATCGCGCGCGCGGCCACTCTGAAGGCGCAGCAGTTGCTGAGCGAAGATGCCGAAGAGGCCGATATGATGGTGTCTGTCGCCAAGGCCAAGTCCGGGCAGGCCTCGGCGCTGGCGGTGCAGGAGGGGGTGCAGATGCATGGCGGCATCGGCATGACCGACGAATATGACATCGGACTCTACATGAAGCGGGATCGCGTGCTGAACGAGCTGTTCGGGGATGCGAGCTATCACGCCGACAAGGTGGCGCGGCTGAACGGTTATTGAGGCTGAACCAGCCGGGTCGTCCTCGTCATCCCGGCGAAAGCCGGGATCCAAGAACACCTCGGCTGGGAAAGTAGCACGAAAGGCCGAGCCTTCCTGAATGCAGCAGTGTTCTTGGGTCCCGGCTTTTGCCGGGATGACGGCAGCTAGAACTTCGGCCCCACGTCCCGGCCGGGGAAGCGCTTGTCGATCTGCTGGATCAGCTTGTCGGCTTCGTCAGGCTTCACCGCCCGCAAGATCTCGTCGAGCTTTTCCTCCAGCCGGTCGTCCTCCTCCTTCGATTGGGGCGAGCCAACGAACAGGAAGAAGGCGAGGCCGCAGACCTGCCACATCAGTTGCAGAAATTCCGACTGCCAATTCTCCAGCGTGTCCCGCATCATTTCGGTGAAATAGCCTGCGAACTCGATCGGTTCGCCGTGCGCCTGCTGTTCGGAGACATAGGCCGACCAGCCGAACAGCCAGTGTCCGATGAGCGAACCCAGGAACAGGATCAGGGTGATCCAGAGATAAGCATATTTCTTCCATGCCGACATGGTGAGCCTCCTCGGCGTCGATAACGGCAGCGAAAGGAACCGGTTCCGGCCACCCCCGTTCTGGCTCTGCAACGAGAATGGAAAGCCTGATGGCCAGCCAGGTCGGCGTCGATGCCAAGGATGCTAACCGCGATTATGCGGTCGGACTCGCTCGCGCGTTCGGCGGCGCGATCATCTTTGGCCTGCCGATGCTGATGACGATGGAGATGTGGTTCCTCGGCTTCTACATCGAGCGGGAACGGCTGCTCCTTTTCCTGGTGCTCAACCTGCTGATGCTGGTCGGACTCTCCCGCTTCGGCGGCTTCGAGCGGACGGAAAGCAGCTTCGACGACATCCTCGACGCCTTCGCCGCCTACGCGGTCGGCGTGATCGCCTCGGCGGCGGTCCTGTTCATCTTCGGCATCCTCACGACCGACATGCCGTGGACCGAGATCGTCGGAAAGATCGTAGTGCAAAGCGTGCCTGCGAGCTTCGGTGCGATCATCGCGCGCAAGCAGTTGAGCGGCGGCGCCGAAGAACGCGACGATGAAGAGGAGGAACAGGAGGCGCTGGAGCAGGCGAGCTATGGCGGCGAGCTGTTCCTGATGGCGGCGGGCGCGCTGTTCCTCGCTTTCAACATGGCGCCGACCGAGGAGATGATCCTGATCGGCTTCAAGATGTCGCCTTGGCACGGCATGGCGCTCGTGCTCTTCTCGATCCTTCTCCTCCACGGCTTCGTCTATGGCGTAGGCTTCGCCGGCCAGGAGCAATCGCCGGAGGGGAAGGGGTTCCGCGCCCGCTTCCTCGGCTACACGATCGCCGGCTACGGCATCGCCCTGCTGGTCAGCCTCTATGTGCTGTGGACGTTCGGCCGCACCGACGGTGTCAATTTAAGCCAGATCGCAACGATGACGGCGGTGCTTGGATTTCCGGCGTCCGTCGGCGCAGCCATCGCGCGGCTGGTCGTTTGAAGGAAATATCGTGGCCGAGGACCGAAAGACCGGACGGAAGAGCAGGCGAGGCGGAGCTCATCCCGACACGCCGGCGCTGGAATGGATCGCAGCCGCCATCGGATTGGTGCTGACCTTGGCGATCCTGGGCGCGATGGCCTGGGAGGCCTGGGTCGGCAGTGGCGACCGGCTGCCCGCCATCGAGGCGCGGATCGAGCGGATTGTGCCCGCCGGCACCGGCTATGTCGCGGAGATCGTGCTCGACAACCGCTCGCCATCGACCGCGGCCGCGGTGGAAGTCGAAGGCGAGCTGACCAAGAGCGACGGCACGACGGCGACGAGCACCGCGACCATCGACTATGTGCCGGGCGCCTCGGTTCGGCGGGCAGGCCTGGTCTTCACCGACGATCCCCGGCGCGGACGCCTCGAGATTCGCGTGCTGGGCTATTCCGAGCCCTAAAGCATGATTTTCCGATACCGAGCACGCCGGTCATTGCGAGGAGCGAAGCGACGAAGCAATCCAGCCTCGCGGCAGGCTGGATTGCTTCGCTGCGCTCGCAATGACGATTAATCGAGTATCAATTCCGGCGCAGCAGCAGGTTCATGTGCGCGGCCGCGATCGGCTTGGCACGGTCCTGCTGCCAGGCATGCGCCTCGACATTGGCGACGCGCTTGCCGAGGCGGGTGACGACGGCGGAGGCGCAGGTTTCATGGTCGGTGCCGCCGCGCATGAAATCGACGGTGACGTTGATCGGCTTCACCGTCACCCCCTCGCGCGAGCCGAGCGCTTCATAGAGGGCGCCGAGCGCGGCGAACTCGAGCAGGCCGGCGATGGCGCCACCGTGGAGATAGCCGGGACGGCCGATCACCTCTTCGCGGAACGGCATGATCCAGACGAGCTCGTCGTCGTCGCCCCGCCGCGTGCTGAGGCCGAGCAGCCGGGCATAGGGAGGAAGGGGATCGGTCACCCATGCGCTTATAGTCGGCGCGCTCGCCGACGCTAGCTTTGGCAGGGCGTGCCCCTCGACACGAAATGAAGATCTGCGAAGGCGGCTCGGGCGCTGCCATGGGTATTGTCGGTGTCTGAGGCGACGGCGATCTGGACCGGCCGGCCCGGGTCGCCTTCGAAAGCGGCGTCAAAATCGGCGCCGACATCGGCCCGTTCTGAGACCCACCGGCCGGCCTCGGCGCCGCCCGATTCGGCAACGATCATCTGGGCGCGATCGGTGTAGGCGCTCTTGCGGCGGGTGCCGACCGGGTTGCGATTGTCCCACACATAGGTGACCGCGGCGTCGGGCACATGCTTGCCGAACAGGCGACGGGCGATGCCGAGCTTGAGGCGCGTGCCGACGCTCAAGGCGCTGTCCGGCATGTCGAAGGCAACGTAGACGCGCCCAGCATAATCGTCTCCGCTCTTCCTGCGCATGTCGGCGCCCTCGACGGGCGCGTCGACATACCAGCGCCAGCAGAGGATCGGGGTCTTGGAAAGGTCGACGGAGATCGGTCGCACGAGGATGGCCATGCTGTTGTTCGATCGCGCCTCCAGCGCGCGCCTGCCGCCGACCGTCGTGACGCTATAGCGGGTCGGCGCGACGTCCTTGTCGAGGCGAACGACGCGCCAGGGCGAAGGGAGCGCGCCGTCCGTATCGAACCGCCCTACCCAGATCGGCGTGCCGGCGGCGAGGGCGGTGGCGAGGAGGGTGATCACGGCAGGCTGGCTCCCAATAGGGCGAGGTCTGCAGGCTCGTCTATGTCGCGCAAGGTCTCGCCGATGTGCAGCGACCAGTCCAGCGCCTCGATGCGCTCGGCCGTCTTGCGGGCGACCGTCCCGGTACTCCAGGCGATGCTGGTGAAGAGCGATCTGTCGAGCCTGTTCAGTCCGAGAAGGGCATAACCGCCATCTTCCGCCGGGTGCAGGAACGCGTCGCAGCCGCGCAATCGGTCGGCGGCGGCCCCGAGGCGTCTTCGGTCCAGCTCGGGGCAATCGGCGCCGATCAAGAGCAGGGGTGGCCCGGATCGCTCGGCCGCACGCCAGAGGCGGTCGCCGAGGTCGCCCTCCCCTTGAGCGGTAAGCGTCACGCCGGCCGGCGGCGCCTCCGTCCAGCCCGGGTGATCGGCAAGGCAGAGCTCGACGGGTCCGACCTTGGCGGCCAGCGCTTCCTGGCAGGTGTGGAGCAGCATGCGGTGGGCGAGCTCGGCCGCCCCGTCGGCACCGAGGGCGGGGATGAGGCGGGTCTTCACCTGGCCCGGCACGGGCGCCTTCGCGAAGATGACGATACGCGTCACCCGCGCCTCCAGCCGTGATAGCGCTCAACCCAGCGGAGCAGGCGCTCGGGCTTGTGCGCCTTCTTCCACTCGCCGGCGGCATATTTGTTCGCCTCCGCCATGGTCGGATAAGCGTGGATGGTGCCGAGCAGCTTGTCGAGGCCGATGCCGTGTTTCATCGCCAGCACGATTTCGGCGATCGTCTCGCCGGCATTGTGGGCGACGACGGCGGCGCCGAGGATGCGATCCTTGCCCGGTGCGATCAGCAATTTGACGAAGCCGCGATTGGCGCCCTCGGCGACGGCGCGGTCGAGATGACCAAGGTCGAAGCGGACGACTTCATGGTCGATGTTCGCCGCGCGTGCCGACCGCTCGTTGTGGCCGACAACGGCAACTTCGGGGTCAGTGAAAGTGACGCGCGGGATGATCGAATAGTCGGCGCGGAAGCGCCGAAGCGAGCCGAACAAGGCATTGACGGCCGCATACCAGGCCTGGTGCGCGGCGAAATGGGTGAACTGATAAGGGCCAGCCACGTCACCCACGGCGAATATGTTCGGATAGAGGGTTTCGAGATAATCGTTGGTGACGACGCTCTTGTCCGTCCGGATGCCGAGGTCTTCGAGGCCGTAGCCGGTGAGGCGCGCTTTACGCCCGACGGCGACGATGAGTTCGTCGAACGGCACCGCCACCTCTTTGTGGTCGGCACGAGTGATCAGCGTCTTGCCCTCCACCCGCAGGGCTTCATGGCCGGTGCGGATATCGACCCCTTCCTCGCGCAGCCGCTCCTCCACGAAGGCCGAGACCTCCGCATCTTCCTTGGCGAGAAGGCGGGGGCCGTGCTCGATCTGGGTCACCTTCGAGCCGAGACGCGCGAATGCCTGCGCCATCTCGGTGCCGATGGGTCCGCCGCCGAGGATGAGGAGGCGCCCGGGCAGCGCGTCGCGATGGGCGAGCTCATTCCACATCGTGTCGCTGGTGAGGTAGCCGGACTCGGCGAGGCCGGGGATGTCGGGCACGGCCGGCTCACCGCCCGCGGCGATGACGATGGCGCGGGCCGTGAGGCGTTCGGCGCCGTCTATCTCCACCGTCCAGGGATCGACGATCCGGGCGTGGCCGAGGCGGACGTCGACGCCGAGGCTGGTGTAGCGTTCGACGCTGTCGGCGGGCTCGATGATCTCGATGATGGTGCGGATGCGCTTCATCACCGCCTTGAAGTCGAAGGCCGGCTCGCGCGGCGCGAGCCCGTACCAGTCGGCGTTGCGGATCTCGTGGGCGAGGCGGGCGGTGCGAATGAGCGCCTTGGAAGGGACGCAGCCGGTGTTCAGGCAGTCGCCGCCCATCCTGTTCGCTTCGATCAGGGTCACCTTCGCGCGAACGGTGGCGGCGATATAGGCGGTAACGAGGCCGCCCGCGCCGGCGCCGATCACGATGAGGTTTCGGTCGTAGCGGCGTGGGCGACGCCAACCTTTATAGGCGTGACGGCGGCGAAGGCGGCCGATGACGAATTTCGCAATCAGGGGGAAGAGTCCGAGCAGGGCGAGCGAACCGATCAGGCCGGGCGAGAGAATGTCGCCGACATTGTCGATCGCGGCGAGCTGCGTGCCGGCATTCACGTAGACGAACGTGCCGGCCAGCATGCCGATCCAGCTCACCGCCGCATAGGTCGCGACGCGCATCGCCGTCAGCCCCATGGCGAGGTTGACCAGGAAAAAGGGAAAAATGGGGATGAGCCGCAGCGTCAGCAGGTAGAAGGTGCCGTCCCGTTCGATGCCCTCGTCGATCGCCTTCGCGCGCCGCCCGAAGCGCTTTCGCACCCAGCCGCGCAGCAGATAGCGCGAGGAGAGGAAAGCGAGCACTGCGCCGGCGGTCGAAGCAAGCGACGCGATCAGCGTCCCGAGCCACAGGCCGAAGACGGCGCCCGCCGCCAGGGTCAGGATCGCCGCGCCGGGGAGCGAAAGGGCGGTTACCGCGACATAGACAAGGAAGAAGCCGGCGATCAGCGGCAGCGGATCGGATTCGAGCGCGGTGGCGAGGCCGGCCTGCTGTGCCTTGACGAATTCGAGGGTCAGGAAACGGTCGAGATCGAGCATGAAGAATGCGCCGATGGCCGCGGCGATGAGCAGGAGCAGGCCGGCCTTGCCGAGCTTCATCGGCCTTGCCTCCGCCGAGCCGTCCTCATGCCTCGTCTCTCCTCTGGCGAAGGTGTTGAGACAGGCGTAGCATGACCTTGTCGCCGCGCCGAGGGAGAAGCGCCATCGCCACCGTCCCCGAAGTAACGCTTTCCCCCTTCCTCGACCCGGCGAAGCGGCCGCTCGATCCGGAGAAGTTTGGCGACCCGTTCGTCACGGCCAAGGGGGAGGCGCGGGCGCATGTGGCGCTGGATCGGTTGGAGACGCTCTGGATCAACACCGGCACGCTCTGCAATCTTGCCTGCAAGAGCTGCTATATCGAAAGCTCGCCGACCAACGACGCGCTCGTCTACCTGACCCTGGCCGAGGTTGACGCCTATCTCGACGAGGCCGAACGGATGCGGTGCCGCGAGATCGGCTTTACCGGCGGCGAGCCTTTCATGAACCGCGACATGGTGCCGATGATGCGTTCGGCGCTGGAGCGCGGCTTCGAGGTCTTGGTGCTCACCAACGCAATGCGGCCGATGCGGCGGTTCGAGGCGGAGCTGATCGAGCTCAATCGCGAATATGGGAAGCGGCTGACGATGCGGGTCAGCCTCGACCATCCCGACAAGGCGATCCACGAAGCCGAGCGCGGCCCGGGCACATGGGACAAGGCGATCGACGGCCTCAAATGGCTTTCCGAGCGAGGCTTCAGGCTCGCCGTTGCCGGGCGCCTGCTTCCCGGACAGAGCGAGGCCGCGGAGCGGGCGGGCTATGCGCGTCTGTTCGAGCTGCTGGGCATTCGCGTCGAGAGTGGGCTGGTGCTGTTTCCCGAGATGGACGCGTCGGCCGACGTGCCGGAAATCACCGAGGCCTGCTGGGGGATATTGGGCGTGTCGCCTTCAGCGATGATGTGCGCGTCGAGCCGGATGGTGGTGAAGCGCAAGGGAGCAGTGCGATCGGTGGTCGTCGCCTGCACTCTGCTCCCTTATGACGATCAGTTCGTCATGGGCGAGACGTTGGCGCAGGCGACGGGCGAGGTGAGGCTCAATCATCCGCACTGCGCCCGCTTCTGCGTTCTCGGCGGGGCGAGCTGCACGGGCTGATGCTGTCCATCGTCATTCCGGCGCTGAATTCGGCGGGGGAGCTGTCCGCCTGTCTGGCGGCGCTGGAAGGCGCCGACGAGATCGTCGTCGTCGACGGCGGCTCGGCGGACGAAAGCGTTGCCGTGGCCGAGGCAATGGGAGCCCGTGTGGTCCACTCCCCAAAGGGTAGAGGGGTGCAGCTTCGGGCCGGAGCCGAGGCGGCACGCGGTGATTGGCTGCTTTTCCTTCACGCCGACACGCGGCTGGTCCCTGGATGGCGCGAGGCGGTCGCGGCGCATGTCGCCGAGTGCGCGGGCGAGGCGGCGTGCTTCCGTTTCCGACTGGACGACCGGGCCTGGCAGGCGCGGCTGATCGAGGCCGGCGTCGCCCTCCGCGCGGGTCTGCTCCGCCTCCCTTATGGCGACCAGGGCCTGCTGCTCTCGAGAGCCAGCTATGACGCGACTGGCGGCTTTCGCCCCTTGCCGCTGATGGAGGATGTCGACTTGGTGCGGCGGCTCGGGCGGGTGCGGGTGCTCGACGCCGACGCTGTGACGAGCGCGGCGCGGTGGCGCAAGGACGGCTGGTTCAGGCGCTCGGCCCGCAATGCGCTTTGCCTCGGCCTTTACGGCGCGGGCGTGCCGGTCGATCGTATCGCCCGCGTCTATTCGCCCTCCTGACGCGACCGCACCCTCCCGCAAATCGCGTCCAGCTTCGCCATCAGCGCCGGGTCGCGGCCCGCGGGCGGGGTGATGAGCGCGGTGTCGAGGACGGTGTCAATGGGCGAGGGCAGACGTTGTTTCGGCAATCCCGTGGCCAGCTCGGCGATCAGCTTTTGCGCGGTGGCCGCATTGTCCTGGAGCTGGGAGAGGATATCCGTGATGTCGACATCGTCGCCGTCGCCGCGCCAGCAATCATAGTCGGTGACCATGCCGACAAGGGCGTAGGGAAGCTCCGCCTCGCGGGCGAGGCGGGCTTCCGGCATGGCGGTCATGCCGATCACGTCCGCGCCCCATTGGCGGTAGAGGCGGCTTTCGGCGCGGGTCGAAAGCTGCGGGCCTTCCATGGCGAGATAGGTGGCGCCGCGCGCGACCTTCGCTTCCGCGGCATCGGCCGCCCCGGCCGCCAGGTCGGAGAGTCGGGGGCAGACGGGATCGGCCATCGGCACATGGGCGACGACGCCGGGGCCGAAGAAGCTCCGCTCCCGCGCGAAGGTGCGATCGATGAACTGGTCGGCGACGACAAACGTGCCGGGCGTCAGCTCTTCCTTGAGCGAGCCGATGGCGGAGAGGGCGAGGACATCGGTGCAGCCGGCCCGCTTCAGCGCATCGATGTTGGCGCGGGCGTTGACGTCGCTCGGCGGCAGGCGATGGCTGCGGCCGTGGCGAGGGAGGAAGACAAATTTGACGCCATGGATGCGGCCGATGAGGAGTTCGTCCGAAGGCCGGCCCCAAGGCGTGTCGACGGCGATCCATTGCGCCTCCTCCAGCGCGTCGGTCTGATAGAGGCCGGAGCCGCCGATGATGCCGATGGTCCATTCGCTCATGCGCGGCTCCCGCTGGGGTCGATCAGGATGGTTCTGAGGTCGTTGACGTTGGTGCCGGTGGGGCCGGTCACGAAGGCGTCGCCGAGGGCGGCGAAGAAGGCGCCGCTGTCGTTGGCCTGAAGGGCGGCCGAGGCGTCGAGCTTCCGCGCCTTCGCCCGCGCCAGCGTGGCGGGATCGATGAAGGCGCCCGCGGCGTCGTGGCTGCCGTCGAGGCCGTCGGTGTCTGCGGCGAGGGCGGTGATTCCGGCTGCGCCGTCGAGCGTCAGAGCCAGCGCCAGCGAATATTCGCGGCTGGGGCCGCCGCTGCCCTGTCCCGATAGAGTGACGGTCAGTTCCCCGCCGGAGATAAGCGCGACGCGGCTGCCGGAGCGCAGCGTCTCAAGGGCAATGGAGGCGTGGCGCCGAGCGACGTCGCGCGCTTCGCCCTGGGCATGAGCGTCGATCGGAACCGCCTCCCAGCCGAGGCGCACCGCTTCGCTCGCGGCGGCCTTCAATGCCGTGTCGCCGCCGGCGATGATTCGATAGTCGGCGTTCCAACCCTCCGCCTCGTCGGGCTTCACGGTCTCGCTCCAGCCGCGATCGGGAGCGACGATGCCGTGGCGGCCGAGGATCGCCTTGGCTTCCTCAAGGCTCGTCGGGTCCGTGACGGTGGGGCCCGAGCCTATATCCTCCGGCCGGTCGCCGACCACGTCGGAGATGGCCAGGGTCACCAGTCGCGCCGGCTGGGCGGCGCGGGCGAGGCGGCCGCCCTTGATGCGGGAAAGGTGGCGGCGGACCGTGTTGATCTCCTCGATCGGCGCGCCGGAGCGGAGGAGAGCGGTCGTGAGCGCCTGCTTGTCCGCCAGCGACAGCCCCTCACCGGGTAGGCAGGCAAGAGCCGAAGCGCCGCCGCTCAGCAGGACGAGGACGAGGTCCTCGGAGCCTGCCTGTTGGGCAAGCGCAAGAAGCCGCTCGGCGGCGGTGAGGCTTGCCTCGTCCGGCATGGGATGGCCGGCGCTGATGCAGTCGATCTGTTGCAGGAGCTCGGCGGGCCCGTGCGGCACGACGGCCAGCCCGGACAGTGGGCCGTGCCATGCCGCCTCTACCGCTCGGGCCATGCCGCCGGCCGCCTTGCCGATGGCGAGGAGGATGGTGTGGCCCTCCGGCGGTTCCGGCAGGTATGCGGGGACGACATCGGCGGGGTGGCAAGCGGCGACGGCCGCGCGAAAAATGCTTTCGAGGTCCTGGCGCGCCGTCACGGGGCGATGATGAGGGGAAGCGGGCGGTTCATCAAGACGCGGTGAATCGAAGTAGCCGGACGAGTGCAAGGGTACGTTCGGCCCGAGCGAAGTCGACGGGCGCTGGCACAGAGTCATCACACACGCCCCTCGACTATGCTTGGGACGAACGACTGATGCGCAGGACACTGGCCCGGCTTTCGCAAGCAACCGACTGGCTTTAGTCTCCCGGCCTGATGGCGACGCGGGCGACATGGTGGAGTGTAGGGCATGTTGCTCTGAAGGCGCTGGGTGTGCTGCTGCTCGTGCCTTTGCTCTATCTGCTGGCGGTGACCGTTGGCGGCACGCTCACCGCCAACGCCGACTGGCGCGAACCTGAAGAGGGGGTGACGCTTTTCATCCGCACCAACGGCGTCCACACCTGGATCATGGCTCCGGCGGTGACGCCGGAGATGGACTGGCGGGCCTTGGCACCGGCGGCGGATATCAAGGAACCTCGCCTGGCGGGCAACTACATCGCCTTCGGCTTCGGCAATCGGGATTTCTATCTCAACACGCCGACCTGGGCCGACCTTACCTTCAAGACCGCTTTCGCCGCGGCGATCGGCGGCGGCCCGAGCCTGATCCATGTCGATCATGAGACCGATCCCGTGGAGGACGCATATACCCGGCGGCTGGTCGTCAGCCATGAGGAGTATCGGCGGCTGGTCCGCTATATCCGGGACGGTTTTCAGCTGGACGAGGCGGGGCACTCGATGCCGCTGTTGGGTCGGGGTTATGGCTGGTCCGACGTCTTCTATGAATCCGTCCGCGCCTATAATTTCGTGCGCACCTGCAACGAGTGGACCGGCGAGGCGCTGCGGACGGCAGGCATCCGAATGGGGGTGTGGACGCCGCTGTCGCAAAGCATCATGTGGCGGCTGGAGCGCGAGGAGAACGAATGAGCGAGCGGCGGACGACCATCTTCGAGCATATGTCCGGCCTCGCCCGGGCGCATGACGCGGTGAACCTGGGCCAGGGCTTTCCCGATTTCGGCTGGCCGGAGGATGTCGTCGAGTGGGCGGCCGAAGCGTTACGCACGGGCTCCAACCAATATCCGCCGATGCGCGGCCTGCCGGCACTGCGCGAGGCGGTGGCGGAGCATTATGGGCGGCATCAGAAGCTGCGCGCGGCGCCGGATGAGGTCACGGTCACCTCCGGTGCGACCGAAGCGCTGGCAGCGACCATCCTCGCGCTGGTGAAGCCCGGCGACGAGGTGCTCCTCTTCCAGCCGCTCTACGACGCCTATCTGCCATTGGTGCAGCGGGCGGGCGGCGTGGCGAAGCTGGCACGGTTGGCGCCGCCGGACTGGCGGCTGACGGCGGAGGTGATCGAGCAGGGCTTCACCGAGCGGACACGCGCGGTCGTCTTCAACAATCCGCACAATCCGACTGGGCGGGCGTTCGATGAAGAGGAGTTGGCGCTGCTCGCCGACGCCTGCATCCGCCATGATGCCGTCGCGATCAGCGACGAGGTGTGGGAGCATGTGCTGTTCGATGGGCGAAGGCATATCCCGCTGTCGGCGCTGCCGGGCATGGTCGAGCGCACGGTGAAGATCGGCTCGGCCGGCAAGATCTTTTCGCTCACCGGCTGGAAGGTCGGCTGGACCATCGCGCCGGCGCCGCTGTCGGAGGCAATCGCCGACGCTCACCAGTTCCTCACCTTCACCACAGCGCCCAACCTCCAGGCGGCGGTCGCCTACGGCCTCGCCAAGGACGACGCCTATTTCGAGGGGATGCGCGCCGATTTCGCTCGCTCCCGCGACCATCTGGCGGCGGGACTTCGCGACGCCGGCTTTGCGGTGCTCCCGGCCGAAGGCACCTATTTCCTCGCCGTCGACCTTGCTGCCTCCGGCATCGCCCTCGACGACGTGACCTTTTGCGAACGCGCCGTTCGCGAAGCCGGCGTCGCCGCCATTCCCGTGTCCGCCCTCTACGCCCAGGATGCCGCCCGCAATGTCATCCGCCTCTGCTTCGCCAAGCGGGCGGAGACACTGGAGGCGGGGATTGAGCGCTTGCGCGAAGCCCGGCGGCTATTCGCCTGAGAAACGCAAGTTAGGGCAGGCCCGCTCGTTCACTCGCGCCAGGCGAGTGTGACCGAGATGCGCCGGTTCCTTGGATCATAGCGATCCTCCGGCACATAGGGCTCCCTGTCCGCCACGCCTTCGATACGGGCGAAGCGTTCGATGGTGACGCCGGCGGCGCCTAATTGGGCGCGGGTGGCTTCGGCGCGAGCCGTCGAGAGCATCCAGTTGTTCATGGTTCGGCCGGCGGCATAGGGGAGGGAGTCGGTGTGGCCGCGGACCATGATGTCGTTCGGCACGCCCTCGATCACTTCGGCGACGGCGCCGATCAGGCGGACGGCGGCGGGGAGCAGCCGGTCGGTGCCAAGCGCGAACATGGAGAAATCGGCTTCCTCGACCAGGTCGATGCGCAGCCCCTCCTTGCTCTCGGTGAAGCGGACATGGGGCTTGAGGTTGCGCAGCTCGGGCGTCCGCTCCATCCGCTCCTCCAGAGTCTTCTTCAGCCGCTCGAAGCGCTCGCGATCCTCGGCCCGCTGCTTGGCGGAGCTTTGCTGGGTACCACCGATCGACGAATCCGGAATGACGATCGCCTTGGTGCCGGTCTGGGTCGGCTTGTGCGGATAATTCTCCGCCGCGATAATGGAGGCGCCGCCGAGGAGACCGTTCGATCCGGCGCTGTTGTCCCTGAGCTCGACGAGCGTGGGCGTGAAATAGTCGGCAAGGCCCTTGCGCTTGGCCTCGTCGGTCGCGCCCAGGATCCAGAGCAGCAGGAAAAAGGCCATCATCGCCGTCACGAAATCGGCATAGGCGACCTTCCAGGCGCCGCCATGATGGCCGCCATGCCCTTCGGAGACGATCTTCTTGACGATGATCGGGCGCGGCTCGGGCTCGTTCTTGCCGCGCTTGTTCGCAGCCGTCGCCATGGCTCAGCGGCCCCGCATGCCGTCGAAAACGTCGGCGAAGGCCGGCTGGTTGGTGTGGCTGATGCTGGAGCGGGCGGCCTCGATCACCAGCGGCAGCGGATGGCCGTGGAGCGAGGCGACGATGATCTGCTTCACGACGTGATAGATGGCGGCGTCGCTCTCGATCACCTGGCGGGCACGGCTCGCGAACGGGCCGACGATGCCATAGGCGAGCAGCACTCCCAAAAAGGTCCCCACCAGCGCCGAGCCGATCATGGCGCCGAGGATGGCCGGCGGCTGGTCGATCGAGCCCATCGTCTTCACCACGCCCAGCACGGCGGCGACAATGCCGAGCGCCGGGAGGGCGTCGGCCAGGCTCTGCAGGGTATCGGCCGGGCGTATGGCGTCGTGGTGGTGGGTCTTGAGGCTGTTGTCCATCACCTCCTCGACCGCGTGCGGATCGAGCGTGCCCGACGAGACGACGACCAGCCGCAAGGTGTCGGCGATGAGGTGGATCAGCGTATCGTCCTTCAGCAGCCGCGGATATTCGGCAAAGATGGCGCTGGTCTTCGGGTCCTCGATATGCGGCTCGACGGCGACGGGGCCGTCGGTGCGCAGCATCTTCATCAGCTTGGAGACGAGGAAGATCGTGTCGAGGAAGTCCTGCTTGTGGTAGCTGGGGCCCTTGAAGATCTTGGCGATGCCGCCGCCGAGCTGCTTCAGCTCCTTCATCGAATTGCCGGCGATGATGGCGCCGGCGCCGGCGCCGCCGATGATCAGCATCTCGTGCGGCAGGGCGTGCATGACGGCGCCGAGGTCTCCCCCGGTGATGAGGAAGCCCCCGAACACCATGACGAGCACGACAAGCACGCCAATTGCTGGAAACATAAGATCATCCCCGCCTTGCAAGTGGAGCGACGAGAACGCCTCGCTCCGATGTGATTAACGGCGCGGCGGAGAAGTCTTTATGGTGAACGCGAAATTAGGGCTGATGGTGCCGCGGCTGGAGCGGTGAGCCAAAGGCGTCATTGCGAGCGCAGCGAAGCAATCCAGCCTCCCACCGGCCGGATTGCTTCGTCGCTGTGCTCCTCGCAACGACGATGGGTGCTAGCGCAGCAGGTCGAACAGCGTGTTCTGATTGACCCGGGCGAAGACGGCTTGGGCGGCCTGGAGGCTCAGCTTCTTGGCCTCGAGCTCGGCGATCACCTTGACGAGGTCCGTCGACTCTATGTCGGTGCGAAGCTCTGTCAGCTGAATATCCGATTCCGTCAGCCGCTCGCGAATATTGTCGACGCGGGCGGCGCGGACGCCTTGTTCAGCGCGCGCGGCGGTGATGTGGGCGGATCCATCGTTGACCGCCTCGATCGACGCAGCGATCGCGGTCTTGCGTAGGGCTGGATCGGCCTCGGTGAGGGCGGCGGCGGCCGTGTTGACGATGGCGACCAGGTCCGCCGGACCGCCGGCCGTGGCGATATTCTCGAAAATGTCCGCCTGGCTCGCGACCGGCGCGATGCGCAGCCCCGAATTGACGGGGATCTCAAGGGCGTCGCCCCGACTGAACAGCAGGGCTCCGCGGGAATCGCGCGTGTCGATCAGACTCGCGATATCCTCGGCAATGCCACGGAGCTCGGCGGCGATCGTAGCTCGGTTCTCATCCGACAGCGTCTCGGATGCGCCGGCGACCATCAGCTCCTGAGCACGGACCATTACCTTTTCGACCGCCTCTAGCGTCGTGTCGGCGCGGGCCGCCAGCGCGGCCGCCGTCTCGACGTTGCGCAGCCAGGCCTCCTCGTTCGCCTGGGTGCGGTCGATCTCGGCGACGCGGGCGGCGCCGATCGGGTCGTCGGAAGGATTGAGGATCCGCTTCTGCGTCGAAATCTGCATCTGCGCGCGGGCGATGTCGCGCGCCAGATCGGACTGGCGATTGATTTCGGCAGTGAGGCGATAGCGGGTGCCGCTGATCATGAGCGAATGCCTTCCTTAGAGAATGTCCATGATGGCCTGGATCGTCTCGCGGGCGATCTGGAGGACCTTGGCGGCGCCGTTATAGGCCTGCTGGAAGCGGACCAGCTCGGCCGCCTCGCGGTCGAGGTCGATGCCGGTGATCTCGTCGCGCGCGGCGAAGCTGTTGTCGCGGCGGATGGCGGCGGCGTCCGCTTCGGAGCGAGCGGCGGCCAGTGCCTGCGACTGGGCCGCGACCATGGCGGCCCAGCGGGTTTCGGCGCCGCCGTCGGCCCTGAGTGAGGTCAAAGCGAGGAGATTTCCATTCGGAGTGCCGTCCGCGGAAGCGGCCGCGACGGTCGTGGGATCGCTGGTGAGGACACGGAGCGAGATGGCACCGGTGGTGATCGCCAGCAGGTCGGCGCCCGGATTGCCGTTCTGGTCCACGCCCTGGCTTGACCAGGCATTGAGGTCCGCCGCGAAATCGGCGGCGATGGAATCCAGCTCGCGGCGCTTGTCGGCGGTGGAGGCGGCGACGTCGACGAGGGCAGCGAGGCTGCCGCCGGTCGCGGGCAGGGGGACGGTGGTCCCGTTCGCCTGGAGCTCGAGCGAAAGCCGCCCGTCCGACGCTTCGGTGAGAGTGACGAGGGCCCGGCTGGTCGGATCGATCAGCGCGACGCCGGTGGCTCGGGCGAGGGTGAGGGCGACGGTGCCGTTCTCCGCAACCGCGACGGTGACGTCGATCCGCTTAGCGATTGCGTCGACCAGCCGGTCGCGCTCGTCGAGCATCGCGGCGATGGCGGTGCCGCCCTTGGCGGCCTGGCGAAGGGCGGTATTGACCTTGGCGAGGGCCTCCAGCTCATCGTTCAAGCCTTGGACGTCGAGATAGGCGGATTGGGAAATGCCTTCGGCGACGCGGGTGAGCGACTCCGCGGTGGTGCGGATCGCGCCCGCCGCCTGCTCCAGCGCCTGGAGGATGGCGGCGCGGCCCAGCCGTTCGTCGGGGGTTGCCGAGGCCGAGACGGCGGCGTTGAAGAAATTGCCGAGCAGCGAGCCGACGCCGGTCGGGCCGTCGGCCAGCGCCGTCTCGGCGGCGGTGAGCCACTGCTTTCGTGTCTCGGCGCGACTGGCGGCGGCGGCGGAATAGCGCGCGTCGGCGGCACGGAACGCGTCCCAGGCGCGCTCGATGCTGTTCGCCTCTACGCCGGAGAAGAGCAGGGCTTCGCGATAGATCGGGCTTTGCGAGCCGGCGTTGGTCGCCTGCCTCAGGTTCACCTCGCGGCGCGAATAGCCGGGCGTCTCGGCGTTGGCGACATTCTCGCCGATAGCCGCAAGGGCGCTTCGGTAAGCCGAAACGCCCGAGGATCCGATGCTCAAAAGATCGCTCATTTCTTACCCTCCGTGCCGCCGAACTGGGCGAGCAGCAGCTCGGCGATGCCGAACGAGCCGGTCTTCGCCATGGATTCGGCGAGCTTTGCGTCCTGCATGTCGCGGAACTGCTCGGTCGCACGGCTGCCGAACAGCTCTTCGCCGAGGTTCGCCTGGCGCATCGAGCCGATCATCTGCCGCATGAAGATGGCCTCGAAAGCCTCGGCGGCCTTCTTCAGCTCCTCGTTCTTGGCATTGGCTGCAGTCTCGTTCCTCCCGAGCGAAGTCGAGGGGCGCACGTGGTGAGTCTGCGTCAGCGCCCCGAAGGGCTCGGGACGAACGGACATAGGGGAGGCGCCGTTGATGTCCATCACAGGATCACCAGCTCGGCCTTGAGCGCGCCGGCCTGCTTCAGCGCCTCCAATATGGCGACCAGGTCCGACGGGGCTGCGCCGAGGGCGTTGACGGCCTTGACGATATCGGAGAGCGAGGCGCCCGCGAAGGCGTACATCGGGGCGGTCTGCTCGATCACTTCGATGTTGCTGTCTTCCTCGATCGCGGTGCGGCCGCGCGAGAAGGGCTCCGGCTGGACGACCATCGGATTCTCGTCGACCGAAACGGTGAGCTTGCCGTGGCTCACGGCCGCCGGGCTGATCCGGACGGCGCCGTTGATGACCACCGTGCCCGTGCGTGCGTTGACGACCACGCGGGCAGCCGCCTCGGCGGGATCGACCAGCAGGTTCTCGATGCGGCTCATCAAGGTGGCTCGGCTCTCGGCGCCGGGCGGTGCCTGGATGGAGATGGTGACGGCGTCGGCCGCGCTGGCGATCTGGCCGAGATCGCGGTTGATCGCGTCGGCCACGCGCTGGGCGGTGGTGAGATCGGCCTGGGCGAGGTTGAAGCGAAGCTCGGGCGAGGTGGCGAAGCCGGCATCGACCGCGCGCTCGACGGTGGCTCCGCTCGGAATTCGGCCGGCCGACGGAATATTGACGGAGACTTTGGAGCCGTCCGCCGCGTCCACGCCGAGGCCGCCCACGGCGAGGCTGCCTTGCGCCATCGCATAAATCTCGCCGTCGGCGCCCCGCAGCGGCGCCATGACCAAGGTGCCGCCGCGCAGCGACTTGGCCTTACCGAGCGCGGAGACGGTGACGTCGATCGTCTGGCCGGGCTTGGCGAAGGCAGGAAGCTCGGCGGTGATCATCACCGCCGCGGCGTTCTTCAGCGCCGGATTGATGCCGGGCGGAAGGGTAAGGCCGAAGCGCGAGGCCACGCCCTTCATGGCGAGCGTCGCATAGTCGAGGCTGTCGTCGCCCGTGCCGGCGAGACCGACGACGATGCCGTAGCCGGTCAGCTGGTTGGTGCGCAGCCCCTGGAACGTGCCGAGGTCCTTCACCCGCGCGGCCTGCGCCGGCGCGGCGAGGATCATGAAGGCAGCGAGGACGGTGGCGAGATGCTTGAACATGCGCATGGTCCTAGAAGGGGCTGACGGCGGTGAAGAAGCGCTGCAGCCAGCCCTGGCGGCTGGCACGGGCGATCTCGCCCTTGCCGGAATAGGCGATGCGGGCATCGGCGACGCGGGTCGACGGCACCCGATTATCCGGACCGATATCGGCCTGGCGGACCAAGCCGGAAATCTGGATATATTCGTCCCCGCGGTTGATGTTGACCAGCTTCTGGCCCTTCACCAGCATCGTTCCGTTGGGATAGACTTCCGCCACCGTCACGCTGATCTCGCCATTGAGGCGATTGGACTGGGCGGCTTCGCCTTCGCCGTTGAACGACAGGTCGCCTCCCGTGGCGATATCGGTCGGATCAAAGAAGGACAGCGGCCCAGTCGAGGGCGGCGTGATGCCGAACTCGCCCGAGCGATCCGTGCTGGCGCTGTTCGACTTGCTGGCGACGGTCCGCTCGACGAGCGCGATGGTCAGGATGTCGCCGACCTGGCTCGCGCGGGCACCGCTGGTGAGCGGCGTGTAGCCGTACGATGCCTGGAAGATCGAGCCGTTCGAATGGGGCACCGGCGGAGGCGGCGGCGCGTAGCTCGCCGCAAATTCGGGCGACAGCCCGCCATTCCCTCCGCCCATGCAGGCGGCGAGCGCGAGAAGCGGCAGGGCCGCGGCGATCTTAAAGCTGCTGGTTCGCATTGCGGAGCATCTCGTCGGTTGCGGAGATCATCTTCGAATTCACTTCGTAGGCGCGCTGGGTCTCGATCATGTCGACCAGCTCCTGGACGACATTGACGTTCGAGCCCTCGAGCATCCCCTGGCGGATCGAACCGCGGCCATCGAGGGCGGCGGGGCCCACCTGCGGCGCGCCGCTGGCGGCGGTCTCCAGGAAGATGTTGCCTCCCTTGGCCGTGAGGCCCGAGGGGTTGATGAATCGGGCGAGCTCGATCTGGCCGAGCTCGGTCGGCTCGGCGTCGCCGGCGACGAGCGCCGAGACGGTGCCGTCGGCGCCGATCGTGATCGTCTGCGCGCCCTCGGGAACTTGAATGGCGGGCTGCAGCGGCATCCCGTCCGACGTCACGATCTGACCCTCCGGCGACAGGTTGAAGCTGCCGGCTCGGGTATAGCCGATCGTGCCGTCCGGCATCGTCACCTGGAAGAAGCCGTCGCCCTCGATGGCGAGGTCGAGCGGATTGTCGGTGGTGGCGAGCGCGCCCTGGCTGTTGACGCGGGCGGTGCCGGTCATCTCGACACCCGAGCCCAGCGACAGGCCGGTGGCGTAGCGGTTCTCGGCCGAGGCCGGAGCGCCGGGCGCGGTCATGATCTGATAGGCGAGCGTCTCGAAGGTCGCACGGTCGCGCTTGAACCCTGTCGTGTTCACGTTCGCCAGGTTGTTGGCGATGACGCGCATCCGGGCCGACTGGGCGTCGAGGCCGGTGCGGGCGACGTGGAGGGCGGCGTTGGTCATCTTTGGCTCCTCGGGTGAATCTTAGCTGGGCAGACGCATCAGGTCGGCGGTGGCGCTGTCGAGCTCGCGGGTCGTCGTGATGAGCTTCAGCTGCTGGTCCCAGGCGCGGCTGGCCTCGACCATGTCGACGAGCGCCTTGGTCGGGTTGACGTTGGAGCCTTCGAGGCTGCCGGCGTTGACGCTGGCCAGCGGATCGGCCGGCAAGGCACCGCCGCCGACGACGCGGAACAGGCCATCGAGGCCCTTGGCGACGTTGGAGCCCACCGGCGAGGTGAGCTTCAGGCGCCCGACCTGTTGCGGCAGGTTCGGATCGCCGCCGGTGGGGACGATCCAGATGGTGCCGTCCTTGTCGATCTTGACGGAATCGGCCGGCGGCAGGGTTACGGGACCTTGGTCGCCCAGCACCGGATTGCCGGCACCGGTGGTGAGCAGGCCCGTGTCGGACAGCTGCAGGTCGCCCCGGCGGGTATAGGCTTCCTCGCCATTGTCGGCCTGGACGGCGAGTAAGGCGTCGCCCTCCATCGCGATATCCAGGGCGCGGCCCGTCTCGCTCACCACGCCTTCGCTCATGTCGGCGGCCAGCACTTCCTCCGAGGCGAGGGCACGGGCGTCGAAGCCCTGACCCTGCACCCAGAGCGCGCGCTGGTTCGCGATCTCGGCGCGAAAGCCGACCGTGTTCGCGTTGGCGAGGTTGTTCGCCGTCGACGCCTGGCGGGCCATGGCGCCGCGCAGGGCCGACAGCGATGTGTAGACGAGCCTATCCATGGTCTAATCCTCGATCAGCTCCTGAGGTTCATGATCGCCTGGGTCATCTGGTTGCCCGTCTCGATGGCCTTGGCGTTGGCCTGGAAGTTGCGCTGGGCGGAGATGAGGGCGACCAGTTCCTCGGTGATGTCGACATTGGCGCGTTCGAGCGCGCCCGACTGGATGCGGCCGATGCCGTCGTCGCCGGCCGTGCCGACCACCGCGGCACCGCTGTCGCCGGTCACCGACCAGCGCGCGTCGCCGAGCTGCTTGAGCCCCTCGGGATTGACGAAATTGGCCATGGCGAGCTTGCCGACTGCCTTGGTCTCACCGTTGGAGAAGGTGGCGGTAACGAGGCCATCCTGGCTGATGGTGACGTCGTTCAACGTGCCGGCGGCAAAGCCATCCTGCTCGAGGATGCGCTGCGTGAAGGGACCGGCGGCCTGGTTGGTGGTGCCGAGATCGAGCGCGATTGTGAGCGGCGCCGAGGCGCCCGCCGGATAGACGGGATCGAACACGACCGGCGCGGCGGGCGAGGTCCGGTTGCCAGCGGCATCGAACTCCAGAGCGACAGGCCCGGGCGTCACTTCCTCCGAGCCGACGAACATGCGCGCGTCCCAGGTGCTGGGCGTGCCGTTGCCGGTGCGGATGTAATAGACAGTCGCCGCGACGCTGTTGCCGGCGCTGTCGTAAACGGTGGTCTGGGTCGAATGGTTGTAGCTGTTCGGGTCCAGACGATCGAAGGCGTAGGGATTGGCGGCCGAGTAGACGGGGCGGTCGGCCGGAATGTCGGCGTTCGCGGGCAGCGACACGGTGAGGTCGATGCGGCTGGTTGCCTTCGGCTCGCCGGAGGTCTGCGGAATCTGGATGTTGGTCGCCGCCGCCAGTCCGGTCGCCGTGACATTGCCCTCGGGGTCGACCGGCAGCCCCTGGACGAAGCCACCGTTGGAGTCGACGAGGTAGCCGCTGGCGTCGGTCTTGAACTTGCCGTTGCGGGTGAAGGCGGTGTTGCCGCCGGTCAGCTCGTCGCGAGTGATGAAGAAGCCGGAGCCCGCGATGGCGAGGTCGAGCTCGCGCGAGGTCGCCTCGAAGCCGCCCTGGCTGAACTGCTGCTCGATCGCCTTGAGACGCGTGCCGTTGCCGGGCGTGGTGCGCGACGAGGAGATGATGTCGCCGAACTCGGTGCGGCTCTTCTTGAAGCCGTAGGAGCCGACATTGGCGATGTTGTTGGCGACGGTGCCCAGATCGGTCTGGGCGCCCTTGAGGCCGGAAAGCGAGGTGTAGAAGGACATTTGGGAAGCTCCCTCAGTTTGATCGTTTAGGCGAGGCGGATGGCGTCTTCGGGCGCCATCGCCCCGAGGCCGGTGAGAAGCTGGGTGGCGCCGCCGCTGGCGGGCGACTGGATGCCGGTGACGGTGGCCCAGGTGGCGATGACGGGCGTCGCCGCCTCGCCATTCACGCTGGCGTTCACCACGACCTTGAGCGGGCCGGTGGCGACCGTCTCGCCGGCGGCGTTCTTGCCGTCCCAGGCGAAGGGCAGGGTGCCGGCCTTCTGACCGGCCAAGGTCTCGGAATGGACCATCGCGCCGGTGGCGTCGACATAGGAGATGGTGACATTGTCGGCGCCCTTGGGCAGCGCGATCTCGCCGGCATAACCGCCGTCCTTGCCCGGCGTCGTGGCGTCGGAGGCGACGAGGACGGAGCGGCCGATCCAGCTGGCGGCATCGGTGAGGCGGCCGGGCGCGGCCATGTTCTGGACCAGCGCCTTCAGGCTCGCATTCATCTCGGCGATGCCCGCGACCTGGCTGAACTGCGCCATCTGCGCGACCATCTGGGTGTTGTCCATCGGGTTGAACGGATCCTGGGTGGTGAGCTGCGTGGTCATCAGCCGCAGAAAATCGTTCTGGTCCATCGAACCGACCGGCTTGGTCGCCGTCGGCACGCCCGCAAGCGTCGAGCTGGTGTCGGTGATCGTCGTCATTGGCCGAGCCTCAAGGTGTCGAGGGTGAGGGTCTTGGCGGTCTGAAGGACCTGCACATTGTTCTGATACTGGCGCGCGGCCTCGACCATCTCGACCAGCTCGGCCGCGGTATCGACGCCGGCGGCCCAGACATTTCCGTTCTCGTCCGCCAGCGGATGATCGGGGGCGTGGCGCATCTCCGGGTCCTTGCCCGCCGCGACGACGCGGTCGACGGAGACGGTGGCGACGCCTTCGCCGTTGGTGACGGTGCGGAACACCGGCTTCAGCGCCCGGAAGGCGTCTTCCTTGCTGCCAGAGACGGAACCCGCGTTGGCGAGGTTCGAGGCCGTCGTGTTGAGGCGCACCAGCTGGGCGGACATGGCCCGGCCGGCGATGTCGAAGACGGAGAAGGGCTTTTCCATCGCTTACTCTCCCTTCAGAGCGCGCTTGAGCGTGTTGATGCGGCCCTCCAGGAAGGAGAGGGTGGTGCGATACTGGACCGCATTTTCCGCAAAGAGGGTTTGTTCGGTCGAAAGCTCGACCGTATTGCCGTCGAGCGAGGGCGTGACCGGCACGCGATAGGCGACGGCGGCATCGACCGCGTCTGCGGCCGTGCGGCCGTTGCTCGCGAGTGCCAGCGCCTTCTCGAAATCGATGTCGCGCGCCTTGTAATTGGGTGTCGCGGCATTGGCGATGTTGGACGCCAGCATCTCCAGGCGCTGCGAGCGCAGCCGCAGGGCCGTCCCGTGGATGCCGAAAATGCCGTTACCGTCGGCCATTTCGTTGAACCCCCTAAAAAGCTTCGTCGACCTGTCGTTATTCTGACGGACAGGCCTGTCGGGGCGGCTTGCTGCAATGGCCGTGCCAAATGAGCGCGGCTGCGCGAAAGGCCGCGCATTTCATGGGCCTGGGCCCGGAGGCGGCAAAATCTTGCCGGCCGGCGGCAAAATCTTGCCGGTCAAACGGCAGGGTGGGGAGAAGGAGTTATGCTCGATCTGGCCGCGCGCCTGCTGGACCCGACGGCGCTGGCGCTAGTCCTTGGCGGGACTGTGGTGACGGCGGCGATCCGCGGCACTCGCCAGGAAGCGGCCCGGGCAGTGGCAGCTCTCAAGCCTCTCTTCCGGGCGCGGCCCGCCGCCGACTCGCTGGTCGCCCGACGCGCCGTCCGCGAGATCGAGCATATCGTCGAGCTGAAGGGCGTTGCCTGCGCCGACCATGTGAAGACCGACAACGCCTTCATGCGCCGCGCCGCGCTCCAATTGGCCGATGCCCCGACCGCCGACTGGTTCGCTAGCTGGGCGAGGAAGGAGCTGGACGAGCGGGCAGCCCGCCATGAAGGCGCCATCTCCTTCTGGCGCGCGGCCGCCGACAGCGCGCCCGCCATGGGCATGATCGGCACCGTCGTCGGCCTCATCGGCATGTTCGTGGCGATGGACGACCCAGCGACGATCGGCCCGGCCATGGCGCTGGCGCTCCTCACCACCCTCTACGGCCTGTTCGTCTCCGCGGTCATCGCGACGCCGATCGCCGGGCGGCTGGAGCGGCTGTCGATCGCCGAACGGCGCTGGCAAGCGGCGGCGCTTGCCCGGCTCGAAGCGCTGGCACGGGCGGAAACGCCGGTAACCACCGCCGAGTGGCTGATCCGCCGCGCCGAGGCTTCGGGATGACTCCGACCCCAGTGTCGCGCTGGGCGATGAGCTTCGCCGATCTGGCGCTGCTGCTTCTCGGCTTCTTCATCCTCCTCTACACCGGCCGCGCCGACGTGCGCGATGTCGCGAACAGCGCCCGCGCGGCGCTGGACAGCGAGGCCGTGGCGGATGCGGACCGGGTCTTCGAGTGGGCGGGCGCTGCCCTGTTCGTCGAGGGTGAGGCCCGCCTTGAAGATACGGCGCGCGCGAGGCTGGTGCGGATCGGCGCCGCGGCGGCCCGCGGCGGGCAGATCATCCGCATCGAGAGCTTCGGCGGCGATCCGGCGGCCCGGCGATTCGACGGCTGGGAGCTGGCCGCGGCCCGGGCAGCCGCCGCGGCCCGTGCCGTGCGGGAAGGTGGCCTCGCGGAAGAGGATGTGGAGATCGCCATGCCGGCGCGCCACGACCGCAAGGTCGCGCATCGGCTGGTCGTCAGGGTGAAGGGGTAAATAGGGCGGCCTAGCCAATCACAGCCTTCCGTTCGAGCCTCATCGAGACTTGCCCCGCACTTGGCACGCCTGTTGCTTCGAAGCTCCCCGAAACACTGGGAGCATGATCATGGTGACGCTTTTCCGACGCTTGGCCCTTTTGTCCGTGCTGTGCGCGGCGCCGGCGGCCGCGCAGGGCTTCGAGGATCTGGACATGCTGGAGTCGCGGTTGGTCGCCGCGCTCGGCGCCGGCATCGGCGAGGCAGGCGGCCCGGCCAATCCCATCGATCGGCGCCTGAAGCTCGCCGCCTGTCCGTCTCCCGCCATGTTCGACGCGCCGAGACTGGGTGCTGCGACGATCAACTGCGAGCCGCTCGGCTGGCGCATCCGCGTGCCGCTGGCGCGCAGTGCCTCGGTGACGCTCGCAGCGGCAAAGGCCGAGCCGGTCATCCGCCGGGGCGACCAGGTCGAGGTGATCGCCATGGGCGGCGCCTTCCGGGTCAGCACCCTCGCCGTCGCCGATGAGGACGGCTCGCCGGGCGAGCGCATCCGTCTTCGCTCCGACCGCAAGAGCGCGCCGATCTTCGGCCAGGTGACCGAAGACGGCCGTGTTGCGGTGACGGGATTTAATTGATCGGGCTTGCGGCCGTATATGTATTCAGGTGCGTAGGGCAGGATCCCCAGCGCGAGGAAGGATCGGGCGATGATTGACGGTATCGGCAAGACGGGAGCGACGGGGCGGATCGACGTCGCGCGCGCGACGCTCGAGCGAAGTCAGGCGGCCGCCAAGGCCGGTGATGCGCTGAGCCGGGATGCCGTGTCGGCGCCGGCGACCCCGGCGGCGGAGATGGCCGCCTCCGGCGCGCCGGTCGATTCGGAGAAGGTCGCTGCGATCCGCGCCGCCATTGCCGAAGGCCGCTACCCCGTCGATCCGGACAAGATCGCCGAGAAGATGCTCGAGCTCGACCTGCCGCCGCGGAGCGGCGCGTGAGCCTTACCGCGCTGGACAGGCTGCAGGCCTGCCACGAAGAATTGATCGGCGCGCTCGATGGCCATGATGTCGAGGCGATCCAGGCGAGCGTCGCCCGCTTCAGCGAGGCCGTCCAGGAAGTGCGCGCGCTCGGCGGCTGGCGCGATAACCCCGACGTGAAAGAGCGGGCTGCGCATATCGCCCGCCTCGCCGACGCCGCCCAGGGCCGCGTCAATTTTCTGACGGACCTCAACCGCCACCGCATCGACTCGCTCGATGCCGCCCGCGGGGGCGACACCGGCGCCTGTTACGGCCGCGACGGCGGGCTCACCCGCCCGTAACTTGTCATTCCCGCGAAAGCGGGAATCCACCTTTTCTTTCCCGCAGTCTCGGCATCAGGCCCGGACGCTGTCCGGATTCCCGCTTTCGCGGGAATGACGGGAGGCGGCATCCCAATCTGGCACGGCAGTTGCTTCTAGTCCCCTGACCAACAGGGGGCGTCATGATTCCGACGACGTTGACAGAGGGCTATGAAAGGGTGCCGCACGACCGCGTCGGCAGCGCCATCTTTCGTGCCGCCTCGGCAACCGGCGTCGATTTCGACTATCTGCTGGGCCAGGCGAAGATCGAGAGCGGGCTCAATCCCAACGCCAAGGCGAAGACGTCGAGCGCGACGGGCCTCTTTCAGTTCATCGAGCAGACCTGGCTCGGCACGGTCAAGGAGCATGGCGCAAAGCACGGCCTCGGCTGGGCCGCCGACGCGATCCATCAAGGGTCGAACGGGCGCTTCTATGTCGTCGGCGGAATGCGCCAGACGATCCTCGATCTTCGCAAGCAGCCGGAATCCGCCTCGGCCATGGCTGCCGAATTCGCGTCCGACAACAAGGCCTATCTGGAATCCCGCCTCGGCCGCCAGGTCGAGCCGGTCGATCTCTACCTCGCCCATTTCCTCGGTGCGGGCGGCGCGCGCGAGTTCCTCGGCGCGCATGACGCCGATCCGAACGCGCCCGCGGCGTCGGTTCTTCCCGCCGCGGCGCGCGCCAATCGCTGGGTCTTCTACGACCGTGACGGCAGCCCGCGCAGCTTCGCGGAGATCCGCGCGCGCTTCGCCGACAAGCTCGGCGTCGAGGGCGTGCCCATGCCGCGCCCGGCGGTGGCGCCGGCGCCCGTGGAGCAACCCGTATTTCCGACGGTGCGGATGGCGGCGCTCACACAAGTGCCCGAGCCGCTGACCCGTCCGTCCCCTCAATATGCAAGGCTGGCGTATCTGATGCTGGCCCAGCTCGGAGCCTGATGCATGCTGAATGCCGCGGTAAACCGCAACGTCTGGATCAGCACGAGCAAGGGGGCCATTCTCCCGCTCGCGACCTTGATGCTTGTCATGCTTATGGTCGTGCCCGTCGCGCCGACTTTGCTCGACATCGGCTTCATCGCCAACATCATGATCAGCCTCGCGGTGCTGATGGTGGCGCTGAACGCGGCCAAGCCGCTCGATTTCTCTTCCTTCCCGACGGTGTTGCTGTTCGCGACCCTGCTGCGGCTTGCGCTCAACGTCGCCTCCACCCGCGTCGTGCTGGTGCAGGGCCATGAGGGATCCGACGCCGCCGGCCACGTCATCGAGGCGTTCGGCAATTTCCTGATCGGCGGCGACTATGCCGTCGGCCTCTTCGTCTTCTGCATCCTGATGATCATCAACCTGGTCGTCATCACCAAGGGCGCCGGGCGCGTGTCGGAAGTCTCGGCGCGCTTCACCCTCGACGCCATGCCCGGCAAGCAGATGGCAATCGATGCCGATCTGAACGCCGGCCTGCTGACGCCCGAGGAAGCCAAGTCGCGCCGCGAGGAAGTCGCGACGGAGGCGGATTTCTACGGCTCGATGGACGGCGCCTCCAAGTTCGTGAAGGGCGACGCCATCGCCGGCGTGCTGATCCTCGTCATCAATATCGTCGGCGGGCTGGTGCTCGGCACGCTCAGCCACGGCCTCTCGCTCGGCGAGGCCGCCGAAATCTACATCCTGCTCGCGATCGGCGACGCGCTGGTCGCGCAGGTGCCGGCGCTGCTGCTGTCGATCGCGGCGGCCTCGATCGTGACCCGGGTCAAGTCGCCTTTCGACCTCTCCGGCCAGATCACCCATCAGTTCGGATCGGCCCGCGCCTGGACTCCGGTGGCGGCGATCCTCGCCTTCCTCGGCGTCCTGCCCGGCATGCCGCACCTCGTCATTCTTCCGGCGGCGGCGCTGGCCGGCTTCATGGCGTGGAAGCTGCGCAAGGCGAAGCTTGCCGCCGACGCCGAGGCCGCGATCGAGCCGGAGCCGGTCGCTTCGCCGAGCGCCATCGGCTGGGACGAAGTGAGCGACGGCGCCGCCCTGGGCCTTGAGCTCGGCTACGCCCTCATCGGCCTCGTCGACGAGCGCAAGGGTGCGCCGCTGATGACCCGCATCACCGGCATACGCCGCCAGCTCTCGCGCGAACTTGGGTTCGTCATTCCGCTGGTCCGGGTGCGCGATAATCTCGCGCTCGGGCCCAACAGCTACCGCATCACCGTCGCCGGCGTGATCTGCGCCGAGGACGAGATCTGGCCGGAGGACCTGCTCGCGCTCGATTCCGGCGACCTGCTCGAGAAGATCGAAGGCCGGGCCGTGAAGGATCCAACCTTCGGCCTCGACGCCGTCTGGATCAATCCCGCCAAGCGCGCCGACGCCGTCGTCGCCGGCTACACCGTGGTTGATCCCGCGACGGTGGTGGCGACCCATCTCAACCAGATCGTCCAATCGGCCGCCTCCGAGCTGTTCGGCATGGACGAGGCGCAGAAGCTACTCGACGCGCTCAAGGACAATGCGCCGCAGCTTGTCGCGGGCCTGACGCCGCAGCCGCTTCCCCTGGCTTCCATCGCCGCGCTGTGCCGCTCGCTGCTCGCCGAAGGCGTGCCGCTCAAGGATTTCCGCCGTATCGCCGAGGCGATGGTCGACGCCGCCCGCGAGGAGAGCGATCCCGTGCAGTTGGTCGAGGCCGTCCGCCAACGGATCGGGGCGCTCATCGTCCAGACCCTGGTACCGGTGAAGATGCCTCTGCCGGTGCTGACGCTCGATCCCGGCCTCGAGAGCCTGCTCAACCAGGCGGTCCGCGCGGGCCCGGAGGCCAATCACCCGATCGAACCCGGCCTCGGCCGGAAGATCGTGCAGGCGGTCGGCGAAGTCGCCGGTCCGCTCCTCAACGAGGCGCGACGCTTCGCCGTGGTCACCTCGCCCATCGCGCGCCGGCCGCTCGCCCGGCTGCTCGCGCCGCACATGCCCGATGTGCCGGTCATGTCTTTCCTGGAGATTCCCGATGGTAAGCCCGTGGATGTGATCGCGGTCGTAGGCGGAGCCGCCGCCAAGCCGATGCTCTCGGCGGAGGCCCAGGCATGATCTCGCTTCGCGAAAGAAGTGCCCGCGTCATCGCCGTCACCAGCGGCAAGGGCGGGGTCGGCAAGACCAATATCAGCGTCAACCTCTCGGTCGCGCTCGCCCGCCTCGGCAAGGACGCCATGCTGGTCGACGGCGACATGGGGATGGCCAACGCCAACATCCTCCTGGGCATGAACGCGACGACCACCATCGCCGACGTGCTGGCGCGCGATTGCGGCCTGGAGGATGTCGTCCAGCAGGGGCTGTCCGGCGTCCGGATCGTGCCCGGCCATAGCGGCAGCGGCATCTTGCCCGGTCTCGACCGGAACGACCGCCGGCGCCTGGCCGAAGCCTTCCGGCCCTATGCTGGGAAGCTCGACCATATCATCGTCGACACGGCGAGCGGCATCTATCCCGAGGCGATGGAGCTGGTCGCTTCGTCCGACATGATCCTCGTCGTCCTCTCCGCCGAGCCGACCGCCTTCATGGACGCCTATGCGCTGGTGAAGGTGCTCTCGCTCGATCATGGCTGCAACGCCGTCTCGGTCGTCACCAACATGGTCGAGGACGAGACCAGCGGCCGCGCATTGTTCCAGCATTTCAGCGAGGTGGTGCGGCGCTTCCTGCCGATCCGCCTCAGCCACCTCGGCTCCGTCCCGCGCGACGATCATGTCCGCGAATCCGTGTTCCGCAAGCGCTGCTGCCTGGAGGCCTATCCGGACTCCCGTGCGAGCGCGGCCTTCACCCGCATCGCTCGCGTCGTCGCCGACGCCGAGCTGCCGGCCACGGAGGGCGGCGATCGCTTCTTCGGCATGGAGGTCCTCCATGGCGCTTGTTGATCCCGGTGAGGGTGTGGTGACCTATCAACGCAAACCGGCCAAGGCGGCGCCGGAAATGCTGGCGCGCCAGCATATGCCGCTGGTGCGCAAGATCGCCTGGCACGTCCACGGCCGCGTCTCCTCGGCGATGGAGGTGGAGGACCTGATCCAGGTCGGCATGGTCGCACTGGTCGAGGCCGCCAACGGCTTCGAGGATCGCGGCCACGCTTTTTCCACCTACGCCACCATCCGCATCCGCGGCGCGATGATCGATCATCTGCGCCGCCATGCCACCATCTGCCGATCCGCCATGGCGCGCCGGCGCGAGCTCGCCGCCGTGCGCTCGCGGCTCGAAACGCGGCTGGGCCGTGGAGCCACCGAAGCCGAAATGGCCGAGGAAATGAACCTTGGCGCCGCCGAATACCGCGCGATGGTCGACGACACCCAGTCGATCCAGCATGAATCGCTGGACGACGCCTATTCCGACCAGTCCATCTGGTTCGCCGATGTCGAAGACCGCGCCGACGAGGCGCTGGAGCGGGAAGGGCTGAAGGCGGCCATCGCCCAGGGCATCCGGACCCTGCCGGAGCGAGAGGCGATGATCCTGCAGCTCTACTTCGTCGAGGAAATGAACCTCGAGGAAATCGGCCTCACCCTCGGCGTCGGCGCCGCCCGCGTCTGCCAGATCAAGAAAGCCGCGCTGGACAAGCTCCGCGCCTCCCTCGCCGACTGGGCGTAACGAATTTCAGGACGCTGCGTCCCAGCGCCGCCTTAGCCTTGGGACCGGAGCTGCTCCCGCTTGCTCTGGTGGTGGCGCTTTTCCAGCGCGCGCCGGCGCCTGGGCTTGATAATGGCCACTGCCGAAATCGCGCCGACGACGGCAACGGCCATGGCCGCGGAGAAATAGGCTACGAACTCAATCATTGTTTACTCGTTGAATCTCTGGCGGCCTGCAATAGCCCCAATTTGCCGCGCGCGCCCGCAGGCAGCAAGCCCTTTTGGAGCTTGTGAGCGACAAATGCACCCCGCCGCCGTGTCACGCTGATGATCATCAGACAAAGAAGAACCCCGGCGCGGATCGATCCGCGCCGGGGCTTTCTTGTTCCGCTTGGTTAAGCTTAGCGGAGCAGGCTCAGCACACCCTGCTGGCTCTGATTGGCCTGGGCCAGCATCGCCTGCGAAGCCTGGCTCAGGATCTGCGCCTTGGCGAGATTGGTCGTCTCGGCAGCGAAGTCCGTGTCCTGAATGCGCGACCGCGCATCGCTGAGGTTCGTGACATTCGAGCTGAGGTTGTTGACGACCGACTCCAACCGGCTCTGGCCAGCGCCGAGCGTCGCACGACGCGAAGCAACAGCGTCAAGCGCGGTCGTGAGCGTGCCGAGCGCAGTGGAGGCCGCAGCGGCGTCCGCGAACGACGCTGGAACCGCCGACAGGTCCAGGGCGGCGAAGTCCAGATCCACAACGTCCGTGGCGTCCGAACCGACCTGAATGGTGACCGTTCCGGTAGTGCCGGCATTGCCGGTGAACAGCTCGACGCCGTTGAACTTCGTGTTGTCGATCACGCTGGTGATCTGCTCCTGGAGCGCAGTGACTTCCAGGTTGATGTTGGTGATATCGCCAGCGTCGTAGGTGCCGCTCGAGGCCTGAACCGCGAGTTCGCGGATACGCTGCAGCATGTTCTCGACTTCGCCGAGAGCGCCTTCGGCGGTCTGGGCCATCGAGATGCCGTCATTGGCGTTGCGGATGCCCTGGTTCATGCCGCGGATCTGCGAAGTCATCGAACTGACAATGGCGAGGCCGGCGGCGTCGTCCTTGGCCGAGTTGATGCGCTTGCCGGTCGACAGACGCTCCATGGCGGTCTGCAGGGACTGGTTGGCGACGCGGCTGCCGTTCTGGGCGCGGAGGGCCGCGGTATTGGTGTTGATAACAGTCATCGGAATTTCCTTTCCCGCTCAATCAAGGCGGCCCGGTATCTCCCGCGGCAGCCACGAAACCAGTAACGGCAGGGGTCAGCGGGGCTTTAATCACATTTTTTCGCGTCGGCTTTCCGACGCCCTTTCCCGTCGATCCTTTGACGCGCGCGTGAACGCTCGCGCGTTGCAGGCGCGAAACATGGCCTTTTGAGGGCTTGGCACGTCGCTTGCTTCTTCCTCCGGCGAACCGGGGCAAGAAGGGGGTCTGAATGATCGGATTGAGCGAAAAGGCGGCGGCCGCGAACCCGGCGCTCGCCCGCTGGCTCGCCGGAGCGGGATTGCCCTGCGGCCCGATCGCGGCCGCGGTCGGTCCCAATATTCTCGACGCGAGCGAGGAGGCAATGGCGCGCGCCGGTGATCTCCTCATCGAATTTGCCGAAGGCGCGCCGTCCCTGACCCTGGGCGACGCAAATGCGCCGGCACAGCTCCGCTTCGGCTTCGACGACATGGCTTTCGGTCACGCGCTCGCCGCCGAGCTGGTCCGCCCCGCCCACCGGCCCGCCTGCGGGGAGCCGGAGAGTGCCCGTCTGCTCGCGCTCGCGGAGCGGATCGCCGGCAGCGACGCCACCGCCCTCATCCTCGGCGAGACCGGTACCGGCAAGGAAGGCCTCGCCCGTTTCATCCACGCCGCCTCGCCCCGTGCCGCCAAGCCTTTCGTCGCCGTCAATTGCGCCGCGCTGCCGGACACGATGCTCGAGGCCATGCTGTTCGGTCATGTGAAGGGCAGCTTCACCGGCGCCAGCGCCGAAGGGGAGGGGCTGTTCCGCGCCGCCAATGGCGGCACGCTTCTCCTCGATGAAGTCTCGGAGCTGCCGGTCGCGCTCCAGGCGAAGCTGCTCCGCGCGCTCCAGGAGAAGGAAGTCCTTCCCGTCGGTGCGGTGAAGCCGGAGCCGATCGACGTCCGCGTCATCGCCTGCGCCAACCGAGACCTCGCCGCCGAAGTGGCGGAAGGCCGCTTCCGCGCCGATCTCTACTGGCGTCTCAACGTACTGCCGCTCCAGCTTCAGGTGCTGGGGCGCCGCCGGCTCGACATCCGCGCCATCGCCGCCGCGATCCTGGTTCGCCATGCGCCCGAAGGCGCCGCCGTGCCCTGGCCGACTGCGGCCGCGCTCGACCGGCTGATGGCCCATAGCTGGCCCGGCAATGCGCGCGAGCTCGACAACGTTCTCCAGCGCGCGCTGCTGCTGCGTGAAGGCGACTGCATCGACGCCGCCGATCTCAGCATCGACGCGCTTCCGATCGTTCAGGACAATGAGCCGCAGCGGCTCGGCGACATCGGCCGTTCGGCCGAGGCGGAAGTCATTCGCGCCGCGCTCGCCGCGACCGGCGGCCACCGCGTTCGCGCCGCCGAACGGCTCGGGATCAGTGAACGGACGCTGCGCTACCGGCTCGCCGATATGCGCGCAGCCGCGGCTTAAGGGGAACCCATGACATCGATCGACAGCAGCAAGCTGCTCGCCATGCGGACAGCCATTCTCGAGCAGAACAGCGCCCTCCAGCGCGCCGCCGGCGCGGGGATGCCCGGCGGCATCGCCGGCACCACCGACGCCAAGGGTGTCAGCGGTTTCGGCGATGCGCTCCAGAGCGCGCTCGCCGAGGTGAACGCGCTCCAGGATCAGGCCTCAACCGCCACGACCGCATACGAAACGGGCGAGACCACCGACATCGCCGCGGTGATGCTCGCCCGCCAGAAGGCGTCGATCGGCTTCGAGGCGACGCTGCAAGTCAGAAATAAACTTCTGTCCGCCTACAAGGACATCATGAGCATGCCGGTCTAACCCATGAGCGAACTCGCAGTATCCCCGACGGATATCGTCGCCACCCCGACCCGCTCGGTCGCCACCACCCGCCCCGCGCGCGGCGGCGCCGGCTTTGAGGGCTTCGTCCAGCAGCTGAAGGCGTTCACCGCCCAGCCCGCGGTCGCCAAGAGCCTGCCGGCGATTGCGATGATCGGCCTTCTCGGCCTCGCCGCGATCGTCTGGATGGCGTTCAGCGCGCCGCCCAGCCGGCCTCTGTTCTCGGGCCTTCCCGATGCGGACCGCGCCGCCATGGCCCAGAGCCTCCAGGCAGCGGGCATGGACTATACGATCGATCCGGACACCGGCGCGGTCGCAGTCCCCGAGACCCGCTATCACGAGGCGAAGATGCTGCTCGCTTCGCAGGGGCTGCCCAAGAGCGCGCCGGACGGCAACTCGCTGATCAGCGACCTTCCGCTCGGCTCGAGCCGCGCCGTCGAGGATCAGCGGCTGCGCAGCGCCCGCGAGCTCGACCTCGCCCGCACCATCGAAGCGATCGACGTGGTGCAGAGCGCCCGCGTCCATCTCGCCGTCGCGGAGCCGAGCGTGTTCGTCCGCGACCGCTCAGAGCCTGCTGCCTCGGTGATGCTTCGTCTCGCCTCCGGACGCTCCTTGAGCGATGCTCAGGTCCAGGCAATCGTCCACCTCGTCGCCTCCTCGGTCCCCGGGCTTTCGACCGACGGCGTATCCGTTGTCGACCAGAATGGCCGTCTTCTCTCCAGCGAGGGCACGGGCGGCGCCGCCGAAGCGTCGAGCAAGCGCATCGCCGTCCAGAGCCAGGTGGAGGAGCGCTATCGCCAGGCGATCGCGTCGCTGCTGACGCCCATCGTCGGCGCCGACAACTTCACCGCCGAAGTCCATGCCGACGTCGATTTCACCGAAGTTCAGGCGACGCGCGAGGCCTTCCCCGAAGAAGCGACCACGCTCCGGGCCGAGGAAGGCGCCTACACGGTGGCCCAGCCCGAAGCCGAGGCGATGGGCATTCCCGGCGCCTTGTCGAACGACGCGCCGCCCGCCGCCCAGGTCGCCGCGGCGCCTGACGGCACCGTCACCCCGGAGGTGGCCGCGGGCGCAACCGCCGTTACCGACCCGATGAAGAAGTCGGAGAACTACAACCGCAGCTTCGCCGTCGGCCGGGAAGTGTCGGTCACCCACAGCCAGCCGGGCCAGGTAAAGCGCCTGACCGTGGCCGTGGCCCTCAAGAACCCGGAAGGCGGCCGGCCGCGCAGCAAGGAAGATCTCGCCGCGCTGGAGACGCTGATCAAGGGCGCGGTCGGCTTCAGTGCCGAGCGAGGCGACGTGGTGGCGCTGAGCGCCCGCAGCTTCGCGCCGGTCGAGGAAGTCACCGAGAGCTGGTGGCAGGCCGATTGGGTGGCGATGCTGGCCCGTAACCTCACGGCTCTGGCGCTCGCCGCGCTCGTCGTCTTCGGCGTCGCCCGGCCGCTGCTGCGGAAGACCGGTGCCGCCGTCGCCAAGCGCAGCGAGGCGTCGAAGGCCGCGAAGACCAAGATGGGCGGCGAGATCGCCGCCGCGCTCGCCCAGGAGACGGGCGAGGAGGGGCAGATCACGCTCGGCATGATCGAAATGGCGCCGACCTATGAGGCGCGCGCCGCGCTCATCCGCAACTTCGTCCGGCAGGACCCGGCCCGCGCGGCGCTGGTCGTCCGCGACCTGATCCGCGGCGACGACCAGATGGAGGTCAAGAATGGCTGAGGCGGATCCCGTGAAGGAGCCGGTCGCCGGTCAAGCCGGTCATCCCAACGGCAGCGAAGCGGCGGCGATCCTTCTGATGCTGCTCGGCGACGAGGAAGCGGCCGACGTGCTGAGCCGGCTCGAGCCGGACGATGTCCAATCGCTCGGCAGCGCGATGTTCAGCGTCGCCGACGTCAGCGAGGAGCAGGTGGAGGATGTCTTCGACCTCTTCTTGAACAGGGCGAAGGCTCGGACCACCATCGGCTTCGGCGCCACACCCCGCATCCGGGCGGTCATGCAGCATGCGCTGGGCGAGGAGCGGGCAGCGACGATGCTGGCGCGCATCACCCCGCCGGCCCGTAGCCGCGCCTTCAACTCGCTGCGTTGGATGGACGCCAAGACGATCGCGATGCTGGTAGAGAACGAGCATCCGCAGATCGCGGCGCTCGTTCTCGCCCATCTCGAATCGGCGATCGCGGCCGACGTGCTTCAGCTTCTCCCGACCGACATGCAGTCGGACGTCATCTACCGGGTGGCGACGCTGGGTGAGGTCACGTCCGAAGCGCTCGACGAGCTCGAGCGTATCCTCGCCGAGCAGGCGACCAAGCCTTCTTCCTCGCCGGCGCCCTATCGTGGCGGTGCGAGTGAGGCGGCCAAGATCATGAACAATACGCGGCCGGGTGCCGATCAGCGCATCATCAAGGCGGTCGCCAAGATGGATAAGCGTCTCGCCCAGACGATCGAGGAGGAGATGTTCATCTTCGACAACCTCATGGAGCTGGACGACAAGAATCTCGGGATCCTGCTGCGCAACGTCGAGAACGACGTGCTCGTGGTCGCACTGAAGGGTGCCAACGATGTCCTGCGGGACAAGATGTATGCCTGCATGTCGCAGCGCGCCGCCCAGTCCGTCCAGGACGAGATGGAGGAGCGGGGGCCGATGCGTCTCGCCGACGTGCTCGAGGCACAGCGCGAGATGCTCGGCATCGCCCGTCGCCTCGCCGACGCCGGCACCATCATCCTCGCCGGCCGTGGAGACGATTATGTCTAATCTCTGGCCGCGCGAATTCGCCAACTCCGCCGCCAGCCTCGGCAGCTTCGTCGTCGATCGATCGACGACCATGTTCACGCCCTGGGGCTCGTCGGAAGACGCTCCGCACAGGGCGAACGATCTGGATGAGTCCGCCGAGCCCGCCGTGTCCGATCCCGCCGCGACCCACGCCGATTCATTCGCCCAAGGTTTCGACGCGGGCCGCCGCACGGCCGAGCTCGAATTTGCGGGCGAGCGCCAGGCCATTGCGCGCCTCGCCGAGCAGCTCGAGGCGTTGAGGCCGGAGCCGACTTCGGCGCTGGCCGCGCTGATCGCCGAAACGGTCGAGCGGCTGGTGACCCAGATCGTCGGCTCGGTGGAGATCGACCGGGCACTGCTGCAGCAGCGAGCCGAAACCGCCGCGAAGCTGATCGGCGAAGATACGGAGCCGGCGAAGATGAGGGTGCATCCGGATGATGTGCCGCTGCTCGATGCCGCTCGCATTCCGGTGACGATCGTCGGCGACGACAGCCTTCGCCGCGGATCCATCGTGCTCGATACGGGCTCCGGCTGGGTCGAGGACGGCCCGGCCGTGCGGCTTGAAAGGCTTCGCGCCGCACTCGATTCCTTCGGGACCCATCCATGACCGGTTCCATCGCGGAGCGGGCGCGGGCGATGCTGGGCAGTATCGATCTGTCGGAGGATCGTCCGCGCCTTGTCGGCCGGCTCGTCGCCTATGACGGGCTGATGCTGGAGGCGACCGGCTTCAACCGCCCGATCGGCTCGGGTGCGCGAGTGATCGCCGCCGACGGCCGTGCCGCCAAGGCGGAAGTGGTCGGCTTTCGCGGCGACCGCACGCTCTTGATGGCATTGGACGGCGATGCCGCGCACGCCAGCGGCGCGCGGGTCGAGCCCGATAGCAGTGGCGGCATCGCCGATGTCGGGCCCGAGCTCCTCGGCCGCGTCGTCGATGCCCTTGGCGCCCCGCTCGACGGCTTGGGTCCTGTCGCCACGACCGAGCATTGGCCGCTCGCCGGGCGTCCGGGCAATCCGCTCGACCGCGACCGGGTCACCCAGCCGTTCGACATCGGCGTCCGCGCGGTCAATGCGGTGCTCACCGCCGGCGTCGGCCAGCGCATTGCCATCATCGCCGGCTCGGGTGTCGGCAAGTCGGTGCTGATGGGCCAGATGATCGCCGGTGCCGAGGCCGATGTGGTCGTTGTCGGCCTCATCGGCGAGCGCAGCCGCGAGGTCAGCGACTTCCTCGCCACCAAGCTTCCCGGGCCGGTACGGCAGAAATCGGTGGTCGTCGCGGTTCCGGCCGATCATGCGCCGCTGCTGCGGCTCCGGGCCGCCATGCGCGCCACCGCCATCGCGGAATATTTCCGGGCGAGGGGCCAGAAGGTCCTGCTGCTGATGGACAGCCTGACCCGCGTTGCCCATGCGCAGCGCGAGATCGGCCTCTCCCTGGGCGAACCGCCGACGGTCAAGGGCTATCCGCCCTCGGCCCTCGGCCTGATACCGCGCCTGGTCGAGCGGGCCGGCGCCGACAGCCGCACCGGCGGCTCCATCACCGCGCTCTACACGGTGCTCGCCGACGGCGACGACACCGATGATCCAATCGTCGATTCGGCCCGCGCCATCGTCGACGGTCATATCATCCTGTCGCGTTCGCTCGCGGAGCAGGGCGTCTACCCCGCCATCGACGTCGGCCGATCGCTGAGCCGCGTCATGGCCGATGTGGTGGGGCCGGAACATCTTGCCGCAGCCGCGACACTGCGCCGCATCTGGTCCGCCTATGAGGAGAATCGCGACCTCATCCTGATGGGGGCTTACGCCGCCGGCGGCGATCCGATCATCGACGAGGCCATTGCGCGACGACCCGATCTGCTCGCCTTCCTGCGCCAGACACCCAAGGACCGCGTCTCCTACGCCGAGTCGGTGAAGGCGCTGATCGAGGCGTTTGGGTCATGAACCGCGCCGGCCTTCGCCAGCGGGCGCGTATCGTTCGCGTGCGCCGCGTCCAGCACGACCTGGCCGCCGCCGCCGCCGCGAAGGCGACGGCGCAGCTTCGCGCGCTCGAGCAGAGCGAGGAGCGGCTGAAGCAGCTCCGCCATGGTTTGGGGGCGAGCGAGGGACAGCTTTTCGGTTCCGCGCTGGCAAGTGTCGGCGAGCTGGCGATGCGTCTCGACAAGGCCCGCGAGGGACTCGGCCGGACGATCGACGGCGCCCGCGTCCAGGTGGCCGCGCGCGAAGGCGTGCGCCTTGCCGCCCGGCGCGATCAGGAAAGTGCGGAAAAGCTTGAGGAAAGGGCCGCTGCGGCGGCGCGCCGGGCGGAGGAGCGGAAAAGGTCCGCCATCCGGCCGGCGCGTCCGCGTTTCGGCATCAAGGAAGAGAGGTCATGATGATGACAGTGGGACCCAGAATCGGGATCGCGTCCAATCCGCTGGAGGCTGGCTCCGCCGATGGCGCCGCCGTCGCGGCTGGCATGGGCGATGCTTTTCTTCGCATGCTGTGCGGAATGGACTCGTCATTAACCCTCGAAACGGGCGCAGAGCCATCGATTGAGGGCGTGCCTGCTGCTGAGGGCCAGGAAAATTTAACCATAAAAACCTTTCAGAAACTTTTGGCCGTCAATTCAGGGGAAACGGAGCCGCAATCGGCTCCCGGAGACGACGAGTTGACCAAGCAAGAGGCAGACAAGCTGGCGGAAGGCACCGAGGCGGCAGCGATGCTGTCGATCGGAATCGCCGTGCCGACTCCGCTTGCGCCGCCGACGCTGGAGGGCTCGTTCGCGCTGCCCCCGGCTGCCGGGCAGGCGACCAATAGCGATGCCCGCGCCGCCTTGCTCGCATCCGCCTTCGCCACGTCTCCGGCCGCGGCGATGATCGTGGCCGGCAAGGCGGTGACCGCTGGCACCGCCGGCGATGATGCTCCGACAGCGGAGCCGCTCGCGAAGCCCGGCATGGATTTCAAGATGCCGCTTGCGCAGGAGGAGGCGCAGCCCGTTTCGCTGAAGCCGGCCGACGCCAAGGCCTCACAGCCTCAGCTGGCCGACTCGGCGGCGCCCGTTGAAGCGGCCAGTGTCGATGCACGCCCGATCCAGCCGACAGTCCTCAACAGTTTCCTGTCCGCGGCGTTGCAGCCGGTGACCGGACAGCCGGCGCCGCTCGAAGCCGCAGCGCCGACCGCCCAGCCTGGGGAGATTGTCGACGTCACGCTCGAGCAGCAGCTCGACCTCGCCCATGAAGGCGAGTGGCTCGATCGTCTCGCCCGCGACATCGCCCGCACCGCGGGCGCCGAGGGTGGGCTGCGGTTCCGGCTCAATCCCGAGCATCTGGGTTCCCTCCATGTCGAGCTGACCCAGGGTCAGGCCGGTGCGTCGCTGAAGCTTACCGCCGAGACGGAAGCGGCGCGCGCCATCATCGCCGATGCCCAGCCGCGCCTCGTCGCCGAAGCGCGCGCCCAGGGCGTCCGCATCGCGGAGACGCATGTCGATCTCGGCTCCGGCGGACACATGCAGTCCGGCGAGCAGCGCCGCCAGGACGCCGAGCAGGGTCACGGGTTCGTGAGGACCAGCCGATCGGGGGCCGCGTCCGAGAGCGAGACGCCCGGGACGGCCGCGAACGCGTCTGAACGGTACGCGTGAGGGGGATGGAATGAGTGACGAACGGAAAGCGGCGAAGAAGCCCGGCAAGAAGAAGCTGATCGTGATCGGCCTCGCGGTCCTCCTCATGGTGGGCGGTGGCGTCGGTGCGGGCCTTTACGCCAGCGGGGCCATCGCTGGCGGCGCCTCGCATATCGACCCCAAGCTACCGCGACTCGTCCTCCGCGACGGCGTCGACGACAGCGTGGCGGCCAAATATTTCTCGCCCACGGGCGACAAGGCGGTCGATCCGACCAAGTTCGTCGCCAGCTACTATCCGCTCGGCGAGCAGTTCACCGTCAACCTCAAGGACGAGGACGGCTTCATGCAGGTCGGCATCGGCATGTCGACCTATTATGACCAGCGCGTCCTCGACAATGTGAAGCTGCACGAAATGGCGGTCCGCTCCGCCGTGCTGACGACCTTGTCGCAGCAGGGCCTGGCGAACGTCAGCAGCGCCGAGGGCAAGGAGGCGCTGAAGAAGGATCTTCGCAAGGCGGTCAACGAGGCGCTGAAGTCCCGCGAAGGCTTCGGCGGCATCGACCAGGTCTATTTCACGAGCTTCGTGGTGCAATGAACGACACCACCTCATCCCTTTCCGGCGAGGAAGTCGATGCGCTGATGACCGGCCTCGGCGAGCATGACGCCGCCGATCCGGGCAGCGACGTCGCCAAGCCATACAAGCTCGGCGGTGCGTCGCTGCGTCCGATGACGGCCTTGCCGGCGCTGGAGCGGATGGGGGAGCGGCTGGCCCGCCGGCTGCGCGAGGTGATCGAGCCTTTCGCCCGCGCCAAGCCAAAGGTCGTCGCCGAGACGGTGTCGATCCGCCGCTTCGAGAGCTGGCGCGCCGAGCAGCCCGAATTCATGAGCCTCAGCCTCTATCATCTGAGGCCGATGAAAGGCGGCGTCCTGCTCGCGATCGAGCCGGAGTTCATCAACCGCCTGGTCGACACCTTCTACGGCGGCAGCGGCACCAAGCGCCCGGGCAAGCCGAGGGAGTTCACGGCCACCGAAGAGCGGCTCGTCGGCCGACTGAGCGAGGCGCTGATCGGGGCCGTCGCCGAAGTCTGGTCGGAAGTGAAGCCCGTCCAGCCTCGTCTCAACTCGCGCGAGACCAACACCGCTTTCGCCAGTCTCGTCCGCGACGAGGAGCCGGTGGCGATCGCCCGCTTCCTGGTCACGCCGCCGCTGCAAAGCGCGACGGGAACGATCGACATCCTTTATCCAGTCTCGGCGCTGCGCACCGTGGAGGCGGAACTCAACGCCAATCTGCACGACGACGGCGGCATCGCCAGCCGCCACTGGCGCGACCGCATGTCGATCGCCTTGTCCGATGTGAGGCTCGAGGCGCGGAGCGTCCTCGCCCGCCCCAATATCTCCGTCGCCGAGCTGCTTCAGCTGAAGCCGGGCGACGTCATTCCGATCAGCGTTCCGCAACTGGTGCCGCTGCTGGTCGCGGGCCGTCCGGTGGCGGTCGGCCGGATCGGCGACCAGGACGGGCGCGCCGCGCTCAAAATCGAAAGGGTCGAAGGGGGTTTCCACAATGAGTAAGGTCGAAGAGGCCGTCCTGGCCGACGAGCGGGAGAATCCGCTCCTGGGCGGCCGCAACTATGGCTTGCTGGCCGATATTCCGCTCCGCCTTTCGGTGGAGGTGGGGAGCACAGCGCTGAAGCTGTCGGAGCTGATGAACCTCGGCGAAGGCAGTGTGGTCGAGCTCGACCGCCAGGCGCATGAGCTGCTCGACATCATGGCCAACGGCACCCTCATCGCCAAGGGCGAGATCGTCACCGTCAACGGCCGCTTCGGCGTTCGCGTGGTCGACGTGGTCTCGGCGGACGCGAGGCTCGCGGGGCTCGAGCGCCGCAAATGACCGCCTACATATTGAAGCTTCTCATCATGCTGCCGCTGGTGGCGGGGCTCGCTTACGGCGCGCTCTGGCTCTGGCGGTGCGCTCAGCCGGGCATGGCGCTCGGCCAGCGTGACCGGGCGCTGAAGATCGTCGACGCGCTGCCGCTGGGCGCCGTCGGCCGTCTCGCCGTGGTGGAGTTCGGCGAGAAGCGCCTGCTGGTCGCCGTCTCGCGCGGCCGCATCGAGCTTCTCTCCGAGACCAGTGCGCCGAAAGCTGCCGACGGTGAGTGACCTCGCTCCCAGCTTCCCGGCCAAAGCCGGGGCCCAGTACGGCCGCACGACTGAATCCCGGCTTTCGCCCGGGACCAAGATTCTTCTTCTCGTCCTTGCCGCCGTGTTGATGCTCGCCTTGGCGACGCCGGCGCTGGCCCAGTCCGCCGGCGGGCAGCCGGGTGCGCTCGATCGGGCGCTCGACACCATCTCCGGCGATGGCCGCCCGCTGTCGCTCTCGCTGCAGATCCTCATCCTGATGAGCCTGCTGACGGTGCTGCCGTCGCTGGTGCTGATGATGACGAGCTTCACGCGCATCATCATCGTGCTGTCGATCCTGCGCCAGGCGCTGGGGCTTCAGCAGACACCGCCGAACCAAGTGCTGGTCGGCCTCGCGCTGTTCCTGTCGATCTTCGTGATGAGCCCCTTCATCGAGCGCATCAACGAGACCGCTTTCACGCCCTATGGCGACGGCGCCATCTCGATCGAGGAAGCCGTCAGCCGCTCCGGCGACATATTGCACGGCTTCATGATCCAGCAGACGCGCGAGACGGACCTCAAGCTCTTCGCCGACCTCGCCGACGCGCCGGCCTTCGCCTCGCCCAGCGACGTGCCCTTCTCGATCCTGTTGCCGGCCTTCGTCACGAGCGAGCTCAAGACCGCCTTCCAGATCGGCTTTCTGATCTTCCTGCCCTTCCTCATCATCGACATGGTGGTCGCCTCAACCCTGATGGCCCTGGGCATGATGATGTTGTCGCCATCGATCATTTCGATGCCGTTCAAGCTGCTGCTGTTCGTGCTCGTCGACGGCTGGGCGCTCACCATGGGCTCGCTCGCCGCCTCCTTCAACGGGGTCTAGCGTGGAGCAGCCGGACTATTTCATCGGCATCGCGCAGCAGGCTCTCTGGATCCTGTCGCTCGCCGCGGCGCCGATCCTGATCCCGGCGCTGCTCGCGGGCCTGGTGCTCGGCATGATCCAGGCGGCGACCTCGATCAACGAGGCGACGTTGAGCTTCGTGCCCAAGCTCATCGTCGTCGCCATCTGCCTGGCGCTGTTCGGCGGCGCGATCCTGATGCTGATCGCCGACTTCACCCAGGACATATTCGCTCGGATTCCCGAGCTGACGCGCTGATGCCGGCGGGATTCGCAGGACTGGAGGCGCAGCTCTGGCTCTGGCTGGTGGCGATGATCCGCCCCGGCGCGGCGTTCCTCGCGGCGCCGGTGTTCGGCGCATCCTTCGTCCCCGTCCAGCTCCGCCTGATCATCGCCCTCGCCATCGGCATTCCGTCGCTCGCCGCCACCGATTTCACCCTGCCGGTCGATGGTCTGGCGACGATCGAGGGCTTCATGCTGGTGCTGGGAGAAGTGATGGCTGGCCTCGCCTTGGGGTTCGCGGTCCAGATCGGCTTTTCCGCCGCCCTGGTCGCGGGCGAGACGATCGGCAACGCCATGGGCCTCGGTTTCGCGGCCATGGTCGATCCCTCGACCGGCCAGAACAATCCCGTCGTGGCGCAATTCCTGTCGATCGTCGGGACCTTGCTGTTCCTCGCCATCGACGGCCATCTCGCGCTCGCGGCTCTGGTGGTCGAAAGCTATCGCGCGTTGCCGCCCGGCGATGCGTGGATGAGCGCCCAGAGCCTCTACGGCCTCGTCGTCTTCGGCGGAATCCTGTTCGCCGCGGGCCTTTCCATCGCGCTGCCGGTGGGTTTCGCCATCGTGCTGGTCCAGCTCGTCATGGGCATGCTCGCCCGCTCGGCCCCGGCCCTCAACCTGTTCGCCGTCGGCTTCCCGGCCGCCCTGCTCGCCGGCATCGTGCTCATGGCCATGGCCGCACCGATCATGGGGGAGGGGATCATCGCGGCGATGCGTCAGGGCCTCGAAGAGGCGGCGCGGCTGGCGAGGGGCGGGTAGGCCATGTCGGAGGCACCCGAAAAAGACCAGAAAACAGAGGCGCCGACCGAAAAGAGGCGCCGCGACGCTGCCGAGAAGGGCGACGTCCTTCAGTCGAAGGAGCTAGGCACGGCGCTCGTCGTCCTCGCCGGCGCGGCCTGGCTCGCGCTGGCGGGTCCGCTCTTCCTCGGCACGCTCGAGGTCATGCTGTCGGACGCGCTGACGTTCGGCGCCGCCGACGTGCGCGGCTTCGATCCCGGTTCCGAGACGTTGCGCCTCGTCGGCATCATCATCGTGCCCTTGATCGGGCTCTTCGCCCTCACCATCGCGGCGGCGATCGGCGGTCCGGCCATGCTCGGCTCGCTGGGCTTCCGCTCCAAAGCCCTCAGCTTCAAGGGGAGCAAGCTCAACCCCTTGACCGGTATCAAGCGCATCTTCGGCATGCAGGGCCTGATCGAGCTCGTCAAGTCGCTCGCCAAGGTGATCCTGCTGGGCGCGGTCGGTATCTGGCTGCTGATCGACCAGTCGCGTACGCTGATGGGACTCACCGCCCAGGAAATCCGGCCGGCGCTGGCGTCGCTCGGCTGGACCTTCATCCTGGCGGTGCTGGTCATGTCGCTCGCGCTCGCCGCCATCGCCCTCATCGACGTTCCCGCCCAGATCATGCAGCGCGGCACCCGCCTGCGCATGAGCAAGCAGGAGGTGAAGGACGAGCATAAGCAGACCGAGGGCTCGCCCGAGCTCAAGGCCGCCGTCCGCCGTCGCCAGCATGAGGTGCTTCGCGCTTCGGCCCGTGCCGCCGTGGCCGAGGCGACGGTCGTGCTCACCAATCCGACCCATTTCGCCGTAGCGCTACGTTACAAGCCTGAGATGGATGGCGCGCCGGTGGTCGTCGCGCGCGGCCGCGGCGCCACCGCAGAGGCGATCCGCGAGCTCGCCAAGGATCATGAGGTGCCGATCCTCAGCTATCCGCAGCTCGCCCGCGCCGTCTATTTCACCACCCGCACCGGTCAGGTCATTCGCGAGGACCTCTATCTCGCCGTCGCCACGGTCCTGGCCTTCGTCTTCAACCTCGATTCCGCCGTGGCGGCGGGCGCGGCGCAGCCATCGGTCACGGTGCCTCCGGGCGCGCGCTTCGACGAAAAAGGTCGTCCCGAAAGTTAAGTTTTTCTGATCGCCGCCGTTGCTATTGCCGGCGAGGCAGAGCGTGGGGCGGTGATGGACCGGAGAAAATCGGGCATATCGGAGAAGGAGCTGGGCGCCGCGATCGATCATATCGAGGCGGCGCTCAATCTCGCCTTCTCCAGCGAGCCCGGATCTCGGCGGCTGGCTCTCGAGGCACTCGCCCGATCGCAGCCGGAGCCGCCGCCACCGCCCGCCAGCGCCGTCCGCAGTCATACAGGTCATCTTGCCGCCGCAGTCGCCGAACTGGATCGACTGCGTATCCGCGCCGCGCGTTCCGGGGTGCCGATGGACGAGTGGCTCGAAGCCGTCGCCGAAGACATCAAGTCCGCCGCCCCGGCGCTCGATATCGTCGCGCTGGAAGGCGTAATTTCGCTCGCCAGGCGCATGGCCGAGGATCCGCGCCGCTCGCTCGGCGCCCAGGCCCACCTTCCCGGGGGAGCGGTGCGCACTTTGACCGGCTGAATCCCCTAAAGAAACCTCGTCTCCGGCCGTCAATAGCCAAGACGGAAGGGGATCCCCATGACGACTTCGATCGCATACAGCCTCGGCATCGGTTCGGGCATCGACACCCAAGCGCTGATCAAGGGCCTCTCGGATGCCGTCCGCGCGCCCAAGGAAGCCCTTATCGCCCAGCGCGAAGAGCGGAACGCGGCGCAGATTTCTGCGCTCGCCGAGGCCTCGGGGGCGATCGACTCCTTCGCCACGGCGTTGTCGACCCTGATCGCCGGCGGCACCCTCTTCAGCCAGCCGAACGTCTCCGACACCAATGTCCTCACCGCCACGGCGCTGCCCGGCTCGCGGCTCGGCGACTTCTCGGCGCAGATAGAGGTCGTGCAGCTCGCCCAGGCGCAGACTCTCGAATCCATCTCGCTGGCCAGCGCTTCCGAGCCGGTCGGCCAAGGCGACCTGACGCTCGTCACGTCGCGCGGCAGCTTCACGGTCACGATCGATGCCACCAACGACAGCCTCGACGGCCTCGCCAAAGCCATCAACGACCAGAATGCCGGCGTCACCGCCACCGTCATCACCCAGGCCAACGGCGCACGTCTGATGCTGAAGGGCGCCACGGGCGAGGCCGCGGCTTTCACCCTTGGCGTCCCCGCCGGCACGGCGACCGGCCTGGAGCGCTTCGCCTACGATCCCAACGTCGCTGGCGGCATGACGCGGGCGCAGGTGGCGCAGGATGCGATCGTCAACCTGGACGGCGTCCAGGTGAAGCGCTCCTCCAACTTGATCAACGACTTGATTGCCGGCGTCGAGCTCAACCTAAAAAAGGCGGTTCCGGGGACGACGATCGCGATCGGCATCACCCGTCCGACGGCTTCGATCGAGCTCGCCGTCAACGACTTCGTCGCCGCCTATAATGAGCTGCACTCGATGCTGTCGGAGTTCACCGCCGCCGGCGTCAACGGCGCCGGTGGACCGCTGCGCGGAGACCTCGGCATTCGTGAACTTCAGCGTCAGCTGAGCAAGCTTCCTTCGACGGTGCTGAATTCGCAGGGCGACGGTCCCTCGACGCTGGCGGAGATCGGCGTCAAGACCAATCGGGACGGCACGTTGAGTGTGGACGGCGCCCGGCTTTCGGAAATGCTCGCGTCCGACCCAGAGGGCGTGGAAGCGCTGTTCAATCCCGGCCAGTACAGCAGCAGCCCCTTCGTTCAGATCACCAGCAAGATGGGCAAGGTCAAGCCCGGCACCTATACGCTGACCGAGTTGGTCGCGGCCGCGGGCGGCACTGACGCCACGGGCAAGATCGACGGGATGAGCATGATCTCCTCCGGCGAGAGCCTGATCGCTCCGGTAGGCTCGGCGGCGATCGGTCTCGTCGTGAAGCTGTCCGGCTCCGTCTCGAGCGCGACGATCACGATCGATCCGGGTCTCGGCGGCGCGCTGCAGTCGATCCGTGACGCGCTGAAGGCCAGCTCGGGCCCGTTCGCGGCCAGCAAGGAGCGGCTGAATGGCGAGGCCGAGCAGATCGCCGAGGACCGTGAGGCTCTGGAGCGGCGTTCGCAGGCCTATCATGACCAGTTGGTAAGCCAGTTCACGGCGATGGAGCGTCAGGTGTCGGCCTTCAAGGCGACGCAGAGCTATCTCGAGCAGCAGATCAAGATGTGGAGCGGCGACAACGACTGAGGTCGTCTGGCGCGGTGATTTGAGGAAAGGGAGTGACGGGAATGTTGATGAGGCATGGTCAGTTCGGGGCGGCGCGGGCGCGCTACCAAAGCATCGATATGGCCAGTCGCATCGAAGGCGCCTCGCCTCACGGGCTGGTGGCGATCCTGTTCGACGAGCTGTTGAAGGCGCTCGACGCCATGGCCGCCGCCATCCGCCGCGGCGATCTGGGGCAGCGGGGCACGCGACAGGCGCGGGCGCTCTCCATCCTGCACGGCCTCGAGGGAAGCCTCGACTTCGAAAAGGGCGGCGATATCGCCAAGGGACTCTCGGCCATCTACCGCGAAGCGCGCCGCCTCACCATCGCCGGCGCCCAGGCGAACGACGCGGAGCCGATCGTCCAGGCGCGCGAGATGCTGAACGAAATCGCCTCGGCCTGGAACCAGATCGGCTGAACTAGGCGGCCGCCTGATGGAGGCCGTATTTGCGCATCTTCTCGATGAGGGTCGTCCGCCGGAGCGACAGGAGGCGGGCGGCCTCGGCGACGACGCCTTGGGCATGGTCGAGAGCCTCGGTGATGTAGCGATGCTCCAGGTCGGAGACCATCGCCCGCAGGTCGACCGGCCCTTCGCTGATCAGGCTCTCGTCGGATTTGGCCGGCGCGGCGTCCGGGGCGGGCGAGGAAAGGGGCGCAGTCGGCGCGGCGCGCTCGCTCGCTTCCCAGACGGCCGCGCGCTCGGCGCGATTGACGCGGGTGCGGCGGTGGAGGAGCAGCTCGACTTCCTCGGCGCTCACCGTCTGGCCGGGAAAGAGTATGGCGGCGCGCTCGATGACGTTGCGCAGCTCGCGGACGTTGCCGGGCCAGGGATGGGCGACCAGTCGGTCCATCGCCTCCTTCGTGAAGCGGACCGTGCGCTTGCTGTCGGCGATCTGGCGGAGGAAATGGCGGACCAGAAGGGGCACGTCCTCGCGCCGTTCGGCGAGGCTCGGCAGGTCGATCGGAAAGACGGCGAGGCGATAGAACAGGTCCTCGCGGAAACGCTGGTGGGTGATCGCCTCGTCGATGTCGCGATGCGTGGCCGAGACGATGCGGCTGTCGACCGCGATCTGGCCGCGGCCGCCGACGCGCTGGATGGCGCGCTCCTCGAGGACGCGCAGCAGCTTCACCTGCATGTCGGCCGGCATGTCGCCGATCTCGTCGAGGAAAAGGGTGCCGCCATGGGCTTCCTCGAAACGGCCGCGATGCTGGGTGACGGCGCCGGTGAAGGAGCCCTTCTCATGGCCGAACAGCTCGGATTCCAGGAGGTCGCGGGGGATCGCGCCGCAGTTCACCGCCACATAATTTTTGGACGCCCGCTGGCTTTCGGCGTGGATGGCGCGGGCCACCATTTCCTTGCCGCTGCCGGAGGGTCCGGTGACGATGACCGAGGCGGAGCTGGGCGCAACCTGCCGGACCAGCCGGCGGAGCTCGACGATGGCCGGGCTCTCGCCGACGATCAGGCTTTCGACGCTGGCCGCCCCTTGGGCGACGGGATTGAACGCGACTGACATTGGTTTACGCGCTCTTCTGCCTGGAGCGCTGAACGCGACACATCAAAGTTCATTCCCCCCGTTCACGGCTCTTCCGTGTGACGAGACTTTGTATGGGGGGCATTGGTTAACGTCGGATAAAGACTAACGATGGTGAAAATTCGACTGTCGTCTTCCGGATAAGCTTGTGTCTCTCCGCTGAACTAGCGGCTGTAGCGGAGGCCGATCCACAAGGTGCGCGGAGTCGCACGTTCGATGAGACCATCGCCCGAGATCCCCGCCAGGACGCGCGCGTCGGTCAGATTCTCCGCCCGCGCCTCGACGGTTAGCGCCGGCGTCACCGGCAAGCTCGCAGCGGCGTCGAAGGTCAGCGCGTCGGGCAAGCTCTGGGTGTTGAGGTCGTCCTCGAACTGGGCGCCGACATAGCGGGCGGTGAGGGAGGCGCGGGCGCCGCCGCCATCTTGCCATGCCAGCGTCGAGGCCAGGCTGTGCCTCGGCGTCTGCGCGGGTCTCAGACCATCGAGCGGCCGGGCCAGACCGCCGGCGCTCACCTCGGCATCGACGAATGCATAGCCGGCCGAAAGCGACCATGCGCCAAAATTGACCGCGCCATCTATCTCCACGCCGCGCGCATCGATGGCGCCCAAGTTGCGGCGCTGGCTGAAGGTCCCGCTCGGGCCGACGAAGCCGACGCCCGGGAACATTCCAGGTCCCCGGCCAAGCGTCACATTGGCAATGGCATCCTCGAGGCGATTGACGAATAAGGTGGCGCCGATCCGCGCGTTCGGCACTGGCCGGACGTCGATCCCCAGCTCGGCCCCGCGCAGCCGCTCCGGTGCCAGCTCGGCATTGGCCGCCGTCGCGTCGGCGCCGACCCGAAAGGGACGAAAGAGCTCGTTCAGGGTCGGCAGGCGCCAACCGAGATAGCCCGCCGCCCGCACCGTCACCGCCTCGGCAGCGCGCCAGGCAACCCCGGCCCGGCCGGTCGGCTCCCAGCCGGCGCGATCTGTGAAGGCGACATCGTTCAATATCTCCCCGGTGGCGAACACCCGCTCGAGGAGCGCGCCGTCCTCGATCCACCAGCGGTCGATCCGGGCGCCGCCGGTCAGGGTAAGCGATCCGTTTTCCCAGCCGATCTCCGCGAAGCCGCCCAAGGTGCGGGTCCGGCCGCCGGCGACCCGACCGCGCGTGCCGACGCCGTCGACGAACAGGAATCGCTCCTCCGTCCGCCCCTCCGTCTCGCGCCAGTCGCCGCCGAGGCGGAGCTCGATATGGTCGCCGAGCGGCGGGCGATATTCGGCCCGCGCGCCGACGCCCGTCGAAGGCACGCAATATTGCTCGGCCACCCGCGCCGCCGCGCTGCGATCGTCCTCGACGCTCGCGAAGCTGTTATAATAGTCGCGCGTCTGGACGTAGCCGAGCGCCGACCAGCGCTCGCCGACCAGCCTCAGCGACGCGTCCGCCCCGGTCGTGCTGTTGCCGGTGAACGGCACGCCGCGCTCGCGCTCGTCGCGGAAGAGGAGGCCGTTCGCCTGCAGCTCCACTCCGGCCGAAAGCGGCGCCACCGCCCGCAGGCTCGCGCTCGCCTGTTCATAAGGCGAGGGGCGGTCCACCGGCCCGCGCTGTGTTTCCACAATGGGGATGAAGCCGTCGCCCCGGCCATAGTCGCCCGAAAGCGTCAGAAAGCCGCTTCCCAGTTCCACGCCGATGCCGGCGGACGCGTCGATGCTGTCGCGGCTGCCGTAAGCGAGGCTCGCCCGTGTGCCGTCCAGATCCTCGGGGTCGGCGCTCAGCAGCTCGATCGTGCCGGCGAGCGCACCGGAGCCATGGACACCGCTGCCGCCGCCGCGCGTCACTCGCACCTCGCCAAGCCGTTCCGGGTCGTAGGCCGGCCAACTGATCCAGCCGCCGAACGGATCGGTCTGTGGCACGCCGTCGAGGATCAGCAGCGCCCGGCTCGACGCGTTGCCGCCGAGCGCGCGCAGGGTCACGCCCTGGCTGGTCGGATTGGCCGAGCGCGCGTCGGACCGCCGGAACAGCTGCAGCCCCGGCACATCCTTCAATATCTCGTCCATTCGCCCCGAGGCGGAATCGGTCAGCCGTGCCCGATCGATGACGACGGTGGAATAGACCGCGTCGCCCAGGCTCTCATCGAGCCCGCGTCCGGTGACGACGATGTCGGCAGGCTGGGCGTAAAGCGGCGCCGCGGCGGAAAGGCACAATGCCGAGATCAGGCGGCGCGGCACGGCTACTCCCAACTATTCGGCACGGCCTCAAGGCTTCGGCGCGCGATGACTGGGGCCCTTAGATCATCGGCCAAATTCTGTCCATCTGACCCTATGAACGCGCGTGACGAGCAGGGCAGGATCATGGGCGACCGTCACCGAAATCTCCTCGCGCTCGACGGAGCGCAGGACCATCAGCGTCAGGCGCTCACCCGCTCCGGTCAGCCCGACGACGTTTCGCAGCGAGTGGCGGAATGTGACGCGTCGATATGATTGCACCTCGCGCCTCTGGGGGATGGTCTAACTTGCATCCGGGAGCATGCACAAGCTTGCGCCTATCCCCAGGGTTGATTGCAGAAGTTTGCTCCTTCGCGCTTAGCAGTCAGTCGTCGCGCGGCCGCGACTGAGGCAAATATGGGATCTGGAGGTGAGATAGCCCAGCGGGCGGGGCGCATCGGCGCGGCCCCTTAACGAGGACCGCGCCGTTATGAGGGGTCAGGCCGCGTCGGCGAAGATGAGCTTCTCGGCATCCCGGCGGCACCAGCCTGCCTCGCCAAGGAACGTGACACCGATTCTGCTAGCCAAGTTGAAGGCGGATCGTGAACTGATGCCGAGCCGTGCACCGATCTCTGGCGCGCTGATGTGCGTCGTTGCGAGTTGAAGGACATCGTGGACGCGGACGAACTTCGCCTCGGCCGACCTGCCGATGATCGCGTTGATCACGGGAGTGTATGCCTTAGGCCCGACGTTGAGGGTTTCGCCGGCGTCGAAGCGCGTCATCGAGTATTCGAACGTCGACTCGGGATAGTCGGAGGCGGCGAACTCGAGGGCAATAAGCTGCGAAATGGCAGATCGGTCAACGATGATCCGTTCCGTCAGTGGACCATCTTCATCGTTCAGCTGAAACGGAATGCCGCCGGTGAGGAGGGCATGAAATATTGGCCCCCAAGGCTTTAGCCGCCCACCGATTGCCAGGGCTGCCTTCCGAAGCGTGATCGGGGCCGTGCAGGGGATGTCTTCACTTGCGCGCTGCAAGCGACAACGGAAGTCGTCCATCGCGGTTTCGGTGGTCTGACGAGAACCATAACGAACTTGGCAGTAGCGATCCTCTGTGGTCGCCAACAGTCGCATGGTGACCAGTTGCTCGACACCATGATACGAAATCCCGATGCGCCAAGAGGCGGCAGCGAAGCCTAGCCGTTCCTTGATGAAGGACGAAATGGAGCGCACCTCGGCGGCGTCGAAGAGAGCCACGGGCCGCTTCTCCTTGATAGCGAAGATCGTTTTCAGCCCACCTTGCCGGCGAATTTCAGCGGTTTCCTTTGTTCCACGGCCGAGCGCGGCGGCGACCTCCTTGATGCCCATGGTGCGTTCCTTGAAAAGACATTGTTCGGGGCCGTCGAGTTGGACGGACAGCCTCAGGCGAGCGATCGCATCAGCCACGTCTTGGCGAAGGCCAGGCACTCGCGGGAGCTTCAGGAAGCGGACCGACAGTCCTTCGTTGCCGTCGACGTGCCGAGTTGGCGCCGTTTGAATGCGCTCGCCCATGAACTCGGTCACGGCACCTGGCCAGCCGGCCAAGAGCGGCCAGGCTCGCGCTATTGCTGACGTTATCCTTGCTGCGGGGAGCGACCAAGTCGAGAAGGTGCCCACACGGTTCTTGGCCATCTCTCCGTCGACCAAGGTCGTCAGGCGCACCAGGAGTTCGAAGGCAGCCGCCGGTCCGAGCGCCTGCAATTCGGCCGGAAGTTCGAAAAGACTCCGCTGCCGAAGCGCTGGGTCCGCATGAACCAGCCCGATCGCAAATCGCAGGGCAGGCCGTTCCTCATCCGGAACAGTTTCTGCTGGTGCCAGGGAGAGCTCTTCGACGCATTGATCGCACCGGTCGATGCCATTGGCGTGATACCAGCGCTGAACGGCACCGCATCGCGGGCACTGGTCGACGAGATACTGCCAGGTCTCCGAGCAGAATGGGAAAGGTCTCAGCTGCCACATGGCGCGATGATGGGGTGATAACGCCAACGAGGCTGGAGCGAACCGGCGCACGCGGGTCTCGATGTCTCGCCGTTCAACTTCCACACCGAAGAACTGCCGCCGGTCCGTGCCCTCGATCGCGGGATAGGAGCGGCAACGGAGTTCTTCCACATCGACCTGGAGACAGTCGGCAAGTATCGGCAAGCCGTCCCAGCCGTGCGTAGCGAGTGTCGGCTTGTGCCCGTAGGTGACGCCCGCCAGGTTGGTGATGGTGAGCGCGTTATCGATCCAGCTCGCAGCGGCGACGCGGGCAATGAAGCCGTCCAGCGACTCCCCTCCAATGGGCTGGAGGGGAGCCTCGACACGCCAGGGCGCTTTGGTGATGCTGGTATAGACCCCCATATTAGGCCGCCTCGAACGGGTTGTAGCCGATGCACTGGTTCGGGATGGACCATTCATCCACTGCCACCGACAGGTCGTCGCGGCTGATCGCGTCATCGTCCCGGCGAACGACGGCCGCCATGGCGGTTTCAACGATGTGAGAAATTTGCCGGATATTGCCGTTTGAGGCCTCGCACAGAAGACGAGCCAACTCCGGCTCTGCCAGGCCGGAGCTGACGCGAAGAATACCGCGCTCGACCATCTCCTCGTCCAGGCCGGCGAGAAAATCCATAAAGAGGTCGCGATCCTCCTCGATCAGCCAGTCCAACGGATTCATTGTCACCGGAGCATCGAGGCGGCCTGCAAGATCAGGGCTGCGCCTGAAAACGTCGCGGGCCTCCTCGGTCGCGAGGAACGCAAGCGGCGCAACGCCCTGGTCCATGAGGTCGCGAAGAGCGGTCGCGATTGCCGAGCTCATTGTGGGCCGCCGCGCCGCGCGATTGAACTCGTCGATGATCAGGATTTGCGTTTCGGAGCGGCGGAGCGCGTCGATTGCCCGCATCCACAGCACCGGCTCCGTGCCCTGCTCGGGCCGGGGCACTTCCATAGCCTTGAGGATGCTGGCCGGAATGGACCTGGTGGTGCCGCTGCCATCGATGGTGGCGATGACGATCGGCTTGGAGCGAGGATCATGCTCCTCGGCGGCTTCGACATAGGTTTTGAAACGCTCCGCGCCGATCGTTTTTCCAGAGCCAGTCTCGGCGATCAGGCGGACGCCGCCCTGTGGCTTACCTTTGGTGAGCAGGCCCGTAAGGCGGAGTTCGTCCAAGGCCGCTACAAGCTCGTCCTGACGAGGATAAGGGAGGAGGATGTCCCGGAAACTCGCCCGCGCTTCGGCGACCCGGCGGGACCGGTCGGAGGGGCGCTCAGGGCGCCCCTCCTCGTCATCAATGCAGATGGTGTCAGCGGACTGGATGTTTGATTTTTGTGCCATGGTGATGATCCTTAATTATAGCTGCCGCTGACCCGGCGAGTGCGGGGCCGCTGGGGCGTTTGGGTGGACTGCTGCGCCGATTGATGCGGTTGGCCTGCATCGCGGCTGTCGCGGTCCTTGCGCTTGCGCTTGCGAGGTTCGGCGACGGGAAGGCGTGGCGCGAGAATCTCGTCGTCGAGCATCGTGGTTGCGGCGAGGTCGTGAGAGATGAAATCCTCGAGCGAGACGGCCTCTGGTTCGTCGGTGTGCAGATGAACGAGGTTGCCGGTGATCTGACGAAGACGCGGAATCTCGTAGAGCCGCGCCACAAGCTTCCGTTCGCGCTGTTTTGCCTCGGGCGAGATGTTGCGGATCGCCTTGATGCGCTTGGCGCGGGCAGCGAGCCGTTCTTCCTCGGTGTTGAAGGCCTCAGCCTCGGCGCGGGCAGCCTGCTGGATCTGCTCGTGGAACCACAACGGCATGCCGTCGGCGTAGGTTTCGTCGGCGCAGCGGAGCGTCACATACTTCTTGGTGACGCGGTTCCAGACGTAGATGACGGAGATGTCCTGCGGGTCGAACTTTACCTTGACGGTGGCCGTCGCCTCGTCCCGCCGCTGTCGCCGGGGCTCCACTGGCACGAGGTCGTTGAGCAACGCCGGCACGGCACGAGCGCATTGGTAACGGAGGCTGAAGAGGCGCGCCCCGGACTTGGAAATCTGCACTCCGAGACGGACATCGAGGCACTCGAGCTGAAAGCCCCTGAGGTCATGGATAAGGTCTATGCCATGCTTGTTGACGCTCTTTTCGAAGACGAGGGCGGGTTGTCGCCCGTGCAGTCCTTCATGCGTCTCGATGTGGTATTCGGCGACCGCGTAGTTCCCCAATGCCTCCAGCTCCCCGGTAGTGGCAAGGGCTTCCTTCTCCGGATTGTGACCAAGCTTTCGCGCGAGCGCGATTGGCTTGATTGCACCTGGAATTGACTTTGTCATCTTCAGCTGGAGAGTGGGGAAAACCCGTTCCCCGATGGCGCGATAGGTCGGCTTCTTGATCGGACAGCGCCGAACGGCAAAGCCGGCCGCCTTCGCTGCGTCCTCGAAGGCCTGGCTGCGAAATTCCGCCGCATTGTCGACGATGACCTCGGCGGGCTTTCCGCAAATACGCCGGAGGATAGGGTAGCGCTCGATGAAGCAAGGCGGCGGCCGCTTCGGAAGACTCGCCCGCCGAAGCAGCTCGCCGACCGTCCAGACCGACGGTGGAAGGTAGGAAATCAAGTGGGCGAGAATGGCGTCAGAGTGGACGTCGATCATGACTGACAACCACGGCTGGCCCGCAATCATCTCGCGCTCGGGATCGACAACGAAGTAGCCAGAGAGCGGCGTGTGATCGATGATACAGAGCTCAAGCGCCCGGCTCGCTGTGAGCGGTTTTCCAGAGCCGCGCCAGTCGGCCTTGACGCCCTCCTTGCCGTCGCGGGCTTCGACCGTGTCCGCGCATTCAAGCGCGATGCAGGCGCGGCGGACGGTGTCATACGAAGGGCAGCGATAGGGCCGTTCGGGCTTCGGATACTGTTCTGACCGGCCTTCGTTGATCGCCTGGATCTCGTCAGAGACCTCGGCATGGGCATCGACGTAGCTCGTTTGCAACGTGTAGTAGCGAAGCGCCGCCTTTTGCTTCGTCTCCTCAACGACATCGTCGGAGTAGGGAGCGCGCGGCACCTTGCCCCACATCCGGACCATGTCGCGGCCGTTGCGATTGCCGATAGCGCCGCGCTCGGAGCGCCACCGCTTGATCGTGTGGGGGTTATCATGTTCGCCGAACTTCTGGCGAAGCTCATCGGTCCAATGGTCGGTGAGGCCTATCGTGATGGCCTTCACGCCGTTCTTGACCCCATGGTCATCCAGGATCTGGCACTGGACCAGCATTTTGCGAGCGTTGGGATCAAGAGCTTCGCAGTCGGCCATGTCCCATTCGGCGTCGGAGGCGATCTTCCGAGCCAGAATGGCGCTTTCCGGCTCCTTAACGATCAGGCGACCATCGAGCAGCAGCTCGTCGTAGGCCTCAGGCGTCAGGAGTTCGAGCTGGCCGGTCGGACCGGTGATGCGATACGGCTCGCCGGAATGGAGATGCATAAGGTGGACACGACCAGGAATGGTCGCGCCCAAATATTTGTATGGAGCCCCATCGATCTCGATGATGGCGTTTCGCGGATAGTTATAGTGTGCCATGTTGTGTTTCCCCTGTTGGCAATAGTTTTCTCGATCGCTGCGCCGAGGGCGCAGCGAGGATTCAGGCGCTTGCAGGCGCCTTGGCTGTCTCCTTGTTTGGGTGGTGCGGTTAGATGATCTGCACAGGCGTCTCTTCGTAGAGAAGCTGGGTCAGATCGATGTTCACCCGCCGCCGCACGAGCAGAGCCTGAAGGACGGCTTTGCCTGCAGGAGCGAAGTCCGGTTCGAGAACCTCCGAGAGCTCGCCATAGGTGCTTTCCTGACCATGGCGGTATGCGAAGTCTTCGAGGCGCCGGAGATGTTCGGGGCCGACGCGGGCGAAGCGCCGGGACTGGAAGAGTTCGACGTTCTGCCGGTGATGACGACCGGTGAAGATTTCGCCGGCGAGGACGATCTTGAACGTCCACCCGCACCGTCGACAGATTTCGGCCACGCCAGCAAGGGTCAGGCGATAATCATCGTCGTCGAGATCACGTTCGTCGCGCTTGAGCTCGACGATCTCCGTGGAGCCATCGGTTTTCCGCACCTCGACGTCGCATGTGTAGCGGTGCCTGCGGCCGCCGAGAGGGAATTCGAAGCGACGGGCCTCGCTTTGTGCCCAGTCGACATCGGGATCGACCTCGCACCGCAGCAGGTAGGCGCGCTGCGTCATCCCCTCCCAATATTGGAGGCGGCGGCGCTTGAAGGACGGCCACCAACCATTCTCGTGGGCAAGGTTGCCGGTGAAGGTCCGGATCGAGCCGCCATGTTTGGTGACGAACATGTCGCCCATGCTGACGAGTTCGTCGCCAGCCTCCGGCAATTGATCGAGGCGCCGCAGGCGAGTCCGATCAGGCGTCACCGCTGGGTCGATAAGCTGGCGCATAATGCCGGGCCTCGGATCCGCGAATGCCGCCAAAGGCGCCCTCACGAGCCGCTCGATCGTGTCGTCGGCTTCCATCACGCGGCCACCGCTGAGCGCTGACGAGAAGACATCCACGGCCGAGACGAACGACGACGCCATGTTCCCCGACGGTAGGAGGCCATAGAGCCGATCCATGCCGGGACGCCGGCTGGCACGTCCCCTACTATTTCCTGCACGGGCTCGTGCGGCGGATTCTCGTCATCCTGCGGTGCTTTTTCATCGCAGGTGGCTGGGGGCAGGTTGGACGACATTGTGACCTCATGTTCGGGCTGTTGTGCAATGAACATGAGGTCGGTGCAGGCTTATGTCAAATCCTATTGTTCAATCTGCCGAACATAAATTGATTGTCGATCTCCTCCGGCGCCGTTATCAGCGCGCCTAGGAGGGCACGCGTGTCGGATGATCCCAGGATTGATTTAGTTGGTGACCACCTCTTGGAGGGTGTCTCTGCGTCGTCAGAGCTCAGGGCGCTTTCCACGCTGCCGCGCGAGAAGCAGGAAGCGGTTCTTTCACGCTTAGCGGTGATCGACCGCTATCTTCGGATCGACGCACCTCGAGCAGGGGATGCTCAGAAGGCCGCCGCTGATCTCGGGATGCAACAGCGCAATTTTTATCGCCTTTTGGATAAGCTGCGTCGACACGGTCCGGTGGCAGGCCTCGCTCCTGGCTATCGGACGCGGCGGCCGCCTTCTGCGGCCGAGGGATTGGGCGATGTCGCCGATAACGCTATCTTCGACATACTGGCAGATCATCCGACAGCTTCTCTGAGCGAAGTTCGAGCATCTGTCATTCAGGCATGTAAGCGAAAGGGCTCTGCAGCACCCTCGGACGCGGCGATCAGGCGACGGTTAAATGCTCTGCGTTCGCCGGCGAGCGCACCGGAGCCTGCGGCGGACAAGGCCGAGCGCACGTTTGGACGGTCCTTTCTTGTCGACCAAGCGGCGCTCTCCCTTCCGGTCGAAGGGGCCGAAGGGTCCAGCTTTGTCGTTGGCACCTTTGTCGTGGACACAGAAACGCGACTTGTTCTGGGGCTCGGCCTTACCCTTTCGAAGACCCCCGGGGCGGGCCTTGAGCACGCGATAGAGGACATTGAGGCTCGACATGGAACGATAGCCACCGGCTCCTTCCCGATTGCAGAGGTGCTGGAGGAGCTTCATTGGGTGGTGCCAGACAGCTTGGAAGATACAGCTGAACGATGGGCGCGCGACGCGGCGACGAACGGCATCTTGGGTAGCTTCAGCGCCCAAGGTGAGCGCCGCCACGGGCAAAGACTGTTGCGGCTTCTGGGAGCGAAATTTGGCGGATATGAACTGATGCCGCGTTTGACGGCGTCGCCTCAGATCAAACGACGTGAGGGACTCCCGCCCCCTGTTGACGCGGTTCAGGCCCGCACCTTGCTCGCGGGTGCGGTTGATGACTGGAACTACGAGATCGTTCGCGCTCGTGAAGGGGCACAAGAAGGCGGCGATGCTGACCAGCGAGCGGGGAACCTCACCAGGTGGAAGAATCTCAATCCCCGGCTGCTGCGCATGGGGGCGGAAATGCGGAATTTATTCCGGGTTGTGTTGCCCACCTAGCCGTTAGGGAGACCAGCCAATGATTTCTCCAGCTGCCGGGCGGCATTCCTGCCCAAGAGGTCGCGGAGCGACGCCACGTCGTTGGAGGGCAGCGACGCGTTGCGCTGGTCGAGAATTTCAGCGACCGTAAGCCTGACTTGGTCGAGTGAAACCGCCGTGCCAAATCCCCGAACCGATTGTGGCGCCTTGAAGGTCGCTCTCGGGGCGAACGGGATTCGCCCTAGTTTCAAGCCCAAGACTCGAGTGATGCTCCGTCCAGCGGAGCGGTCTGATATTTCTCGAGGAAGCGGCTTGATGCCTCCCTGTTGAAGCGCATCGATGATGGTATCCCAGATGGGCTCTTGGCCTGCATGGAACCTGAGTTCGACCGGCAGTCGTGCGCGACACCCCGCACCAGCGGGTTGGCTCAAGGCATTGTTTATGGCGCTGATCATAGCGGTTGCGCCGGGGGATCCGAGGCCGAGATAGTGACCCATAACCCGGCCGGTGGGCGTGTGGATCAGCGCGGTGAGGACGGCCGTTTCAACCACCCCATTAGGGTCAGTTGCCTGAAGCTTGAGACCGCAATGATCGACAATCAGGTCTGGAAGGAAATTCGTCCCCGGATTCACGACACGGGCCGCGTTAAGGCGCGTTCTGATCGTCGTGGATGATGGCAAGGTGATTCCCCTGTCGCGGCATCGCCGCTGAACTTCTTCTTTGACGTGAGCGAGCTTGGCATCGGGTCCAAGTTCGGCAATGACTTCTTCGACAGTGGCGGAAGCCTCCGGGTCGATGACCGCCCGTTTGTATTGCTTATCGATGTCGATCGTCCGGGCGGCGCGACGTTCCCGAAAGATGCGGACGAGCACGTAAAAATATCGACGGCGAATGCCTAGCTTACGGGCATGTTCGTCGACATCTGCCACGGTCGGGTTCGCTATTTTCAGGTACTTGGCGATGATAGCTGCGCGCTCAAGCGTCTGTGGCCAGAGATGCGGCGGCACCCCTACCAGCTGCTCTTCAAAGGCTTCAGCCATTTCCTTCTCCAACGAATATCGTCGGAGTGTCTTCACCACCTGTCGGCGGGCGGGAGTTCCGTTCAGTTGGTCTTCTTCAGCATCTGAGGGACGGCACGACAAAGGCTTGCGCCGACCGATTGGGAGGCAGCTCTACGAGCAGTTCGATAATCTCGTTGATCATCTTTCCTCCGATGAGGTCCATCGGAGTCATTCATTTTGTTATTCAAATCGAGAGAGACTCGCGGCTTCAGCGCGGTATCGGTAGATAGCGGTGATGGTGGCAACGCGAACTCGAGTATTTGCTGCGCGATGTCCTATCATCGCCCCGTTGGCGGCGATGGTCGGATGCGCAGCCGACCCACCCACTACTGACGACATCCGCCATGCCTATGCGCAGCACATGGAGAGCGATCCTGTCCATGAAGTAGGTTTGAAGGCAAAGGAGCCGCCTGCGGTCATTCCCAACCAGGAACCGGAATGTTCATCGGACGGGAGTGGACATTTCGATTGCCGCATCAGGGTCATCTACGAGACCAAGGCGGCCCGGCGAAGTGAGGAGCAGACCATCCATATCCGGCGAGCGGATGGCAGATGGGTAATCGATAGCCTCGACTGATGATTGCCAACCATGGAAGCTGCCCAGCTTCGGTTTGATCTGCGAAATAGCCTCTTCGTGCTCGTCGCCTCCTATTTCGGATGACTATGTGGGGCGGCGGCGTGATCGCCACCCTGCTCGTCGAGACAGGCTTCGAGGGTCGCGTGCCCGATAGAGAAGCGCTGTCGCAGCATGCCACGCGCGTCGGCCTTCACCTGCTCGAACGCTTCCAGCGAGGATACGGCGGGCACGAGGTGCGCCTCAAGCGCACGCTCATGCTCGTCGAGGCTCCAAATGTGCACATGGTGCAAATCCTTGACGCCATCGGTCTCGCGCAATGCCTTCACGATCGCATCGAACTCGACGTCGTCGGGAACCGCGCCCATCAAAAGCTTGATCGTCTGCGGCAGCAGCGAGAAGCCTTGGTAGAGCACGTAGCTGGCGATGAGCACCGTCATCACGAGGTCGGCGATGTAGAGGTCGTAGAGCAGAATGAGCGTTCCCGCGATGATCACGCCCACCGAAGCCAGCGCATCGGAAACGTTGTGCAGAAAGGCGGCCTTGATGTTGAGGCTGTGTTTCGATCCCGCATAGACGAGCAGGGCTGTGATGATGTCGATCACCAACGCGATGCCGGCGACGATCACAACGATCCAGCCGCCGACCGGCTGCGGGTCCAGGAACCGGTTGATTGCCTCGACGAGAAGATAAAGGCCCACGATGACCAGGGTCGTAAGGTTGATGAGCGCCGCGACGATTTCGGCGCGGCCGTATCCGAACGTCATCAGCTTGTCCGCCGGCCGTCGCCCTACGCGGCGTGCAAATAGCGCGAGGCCCAGCGAAGCGGCATCGTTGAGGTTGTGAAGAGCGTCCGCGATCAGCGCGAGCGACCCCGAGACCGCGCCGCCCACGATCTGGGCGACTGTCAGGAGGAGGTTGACCACGACCGCGCCGACGAGGCGGCCATCACTCATGTTGCGTTCGCCATGATCATGTCCTGCGCCCATGTCTCAGCTCTCCTTTGCCTTTACCGCCTCATGGTGGGCGTCCCGCAGGATATCGATCCCGCCGTAAATCGCGATCGCGGCGACGCCGATCCCGACGATGAGGTCGGGCCAGTTCTGTCCGGTCCACAGCACCAGAGCGCCGCCGATCAATATCCCCCCGTTCGAGATGAAGTCGTTGAAGCTGAACGTCGTCGCGGCGCGAAGGTTTACGTCCTTCCCCTTCAGCCGCTTTAGCAGAAAGAGGGAAAGGAGGTTCACGGCAGCGGCGACGAGCGCCATGATCATCATAGTGATGCCGAGGGGATCGGAGCCGGTGAGAAAGCGGCGGCCGGCGTCGATGACGACACCGATGGCGAACGCGAGCAGCATGATACCGGAGAAGCGGGCGGCGATCCGCTTCCATCGTGGAGGCCGGGAGAGGGCCATCAGGCTGATGGCATAGACAATCGCGTCCGAGCTGTTGTCGAGGCCGTTGGCGATGAGTGCGCTGGAGTCGCCCAATAGCCCAGTCGCGAAGAAGCCCGC